>NZ_JBHURF010000004.1:0-393638 GCF_042674125.1 Rhodococcus sp. NPDC056960
GGGCCGCTTCTCGAGGAAAGCGGTGATGCCCTCCTTCGCATCGGGACCGATGCCGCGGATGTTGAGCCCTCGGGTCTCGACGCGGTGCGCGATCATCGGGTGCTCGGCGCCGAGCGCCCGCCACATCATCTGCCGGGACAGCGCCACGGAGACGGGGGCGGAGTGTTCGGTCAGGCTGCGGGCCAGGGCGTAGGCCTCGTCGAGCAGGGACCCGCGGGGATACAGCTTGTACACGAGGCCGGCGTCGAGAGCTTCCGTGGCGGGGAACACCCGGCCGGAGTACACCCAGTCGAGGGCGGTCTGGAGCGGGACGAGGCGCGGCAGGAACCAGGTGGAGCAGGATTCGGGGACGATGCCGCGGCGGTTGAAGACGAATCCGATGCGGGCGTCGTCGGCGGCGAGCCGGAAGTCGGCCGCGAGGGTCATCGTGATGCCGACCCCGACGGCAGGCCCGTTGATGGCGGCGATGATCGGTTTGCGGGATTCGAACATGCGGAGCACCACGCGGCCGCCACCGTCGCGCCGGGCGTCGGCGGACTCGTCCTCGCCCTGCCCCTGCTCGTCCTGCCACTGCCCGAACGTGTCGGCGCCCGCGGACAGGTCTGCGCCCGCGCAGAACGCTCGTCCGGCTCCGGTGACGACGATCGCCCGCACGGCGTCGTCGGCGTCGAACCGGTCGTACGCGGCGATCAGCTCGTTCTCCATGGTGGTGGTGAAGGCGTTGAGCTGGTCGGGGCGGTTGAGGGTGATCGTCGCGATGCCGTCGGCGACGTCGAGTTCGATGTGCTCCACCGACCCAGCATGACATTGTTACCGAACGATCGCTAGAGCAGGTTTTGTGACGGGACGCACTACGCTGGGAGCGATCGTGTGACGGGTGGAACGGGGACGGAGACCGAGGGATGTGCGCTGCAAAGGCGGCCGCGGTGGGCACGGGCACCGGGCGGCAGGTGATCCTCGATTCCGCGGTCGCGAACATGAACGAACGCGGCTATCACGGCACGTCCATGCGTGACATCGCCCGCGGCGCCGACATCACCGTCGCGTCGATCTACCACCACTTCGCGTCGAAGCAGGAGATTCTGCAGGACATCATGGTGCGCGCGCTCCACGACGCCATCGCGATGACCCGCGGTGCCCTGCTGCGGTCGGGGGGCGCCCCCGCCGACCAACTGCAGTCGCTGGTGCGGGCCTGGGTCATGTTCCACACCACCCGGCAGCGGGACGCGATGGTCGGTGCCACCGAGATCCGCAGCCTCGACGACGCCGGCCGCCGGCTCGTCGTCGCCCTTCGCGACGAGCAGGAACACCTGTTCCGCGACGTCATCGAGCGGGGCGTCGAGGAGGGCGACTTCGGGACGGAGTACCCGAGGGACGCCGTCCGCGGCATCATCAACATGGGCCAGTCGGTGTGCACGTGGTGGCACGCCGACGGACCGATGACCCCCGAGGAACTGGCCGAGCGCTACGCCGACCTGGCCCTCGCGATGGTGAAACCGGTCGTCCCGGCACCATGAAGTTCGCCTGGCGGCTCGACGCTCTTCAGCAGAAGTATCCGGCGATGGGATTCCCGATCGCCGTCACGTACAAGTTCCTCGACGATCAGGGCGTGTATCTCGCGGCGCTGATCGCGTACTACGGGTTCATCTCGCTGTTTCCCCTGCTGCTCCTGCTGTCCACGGTGCTCGGCTTCGTGCTGTCCGGGCGTCCCGACCTGCAGCAGGACATCATCGACTCGGCGCTGAGCCAGTTCCCGGTGATCGGAGCCGACCTGGCCGACCCGCACCGGATCGGCGGCGGGGTGACGGGCCTGGTGATCGGGCTGGTCGGCGCCATCTACGGCGGACTCGGTGTGGCGCTGGCCTGTCAGAACGCGATGAACACGGCGTGGTCGGTTCCCCGGAACATGCGGCCCGACCCGATCCGCGGCCGGCTGCGGGGCCTGCTGTTGCTCGGCACGATCGGGCTCGCCGTCCTCGGCACGGCCGCCGTCGCCGCGGTCGGCGCCGCGACGCATCTGTCCGGATCGTTCGCAGTGCTCCTGATGCTCGCCGCGATCACGATCAATTCCGCGATCTTCGTCCTCGCGTTCCGGCTCGCGACCGCCCGCCCGTTGTCGCTCGCCGACGTCGCGCCCGGCGCCGTCGCGGCGGCCGTGTTGTGGCAGGTGCTCCAATCGTTCGGTGCGTACTACGTGAGCAAGGTGGTGAGTACGGCGTCGGTGACGAACGGGGTGTTCGCCGTCGTGCTCGGGCTGCTGGCGTTCCTCTTCCTCGCCGCCGCGGTGATCGTGGTGTGCGTGGAGATCAACGTCGTCCGCGTCGACAGGCTGCACCCGCGGGCGCTGCTCGTGCCGTTCACCGACAAGGCCGAACTCGCGGACGGCGACAAGCGGACGTTCACCGACCAGGCGAAGGCGCAACGCGCGGTCCCACACGAGGGAATCCACGTCACGTTCGACGAACTTTCTGGGACGATGGACGAGACCGCACCGACGTCGAAGGAGGAGCCGTGACCGATCCGATCTTCGACAAGTCGGAACAGCTGAAGCAGGTTCAGCAGGGAATTCTTCCCGGTGAGACGATCATCGCCGTGTACGACTGCATCGGCGCGGGCACCGGCTTTCTCGCGATCACGAATCTGCGCGTCGTCATTCAGGACAAGAGCTTCGTCGGCAAGCGCACCGCGATTACGTCCATTCCGTACAAGAACATCCGGTCGGTCTCGTTCCTCAGCAACAAGTCGTGGGCCGGCCAGTTCTTCTCCTCCAGCAGCATCGCCGTCGATGTCGCCCAGACGACGTACGAGGCCGACTTCCGCGGCATGGACAAGGCCCACCACGTCCACACGGTGATCCTCCAGAACATCACGTGACGTAGATCGCTCCGCTCCGGTGCGTCGGCCCACGTCACGGCGAGGCACCGCGCTCGGGTGCCGGTGAGTGGAATCACGCCCGCCTCGATTGTTAATTCACTTGCGGCCTCACCCATACTGGAACCAGCCGGTTTGCCACGATCTCGGCCCGGTATTTCCTCAGGTGAGTCCAACGACCCGTGCTCGCCGAACCTACGATCAGCCCCGATGGGAGTCCTGCTGCCATGACGCCGCCCTCCGTTGCGCTCACCGAACCCGCGGTCGCCACTCGTCCGTCTCTGCGTCCGCGGATCCCGTCACCGAGTCGGCGGGGCGCGATGCTGGCGCTGGCGCTCGGCGGGTTCGGCATCGGCACAACGGAATTCGCGTCCATGGGACTGTTGCCGGCGATGGCGGCGGGCACCGGGGTGTCGGAGCCGGTGGCCGGGCACTTCGTGTCGGCGTACGCGCTCGGCGTCGTCGTCGGTGCGCCCACGATCGCGGCGCTGGCCGCCCGCGTCGAGCGGCGCACACTGCTCATCGCGTTGATGGCGACGTTCGTTCTCGGCAATCTCGCGACGGCCCTCGCACCGGGATACGAGTCGCTGCTGGCGGCCCGGTTCCTCGCCGGGCTGCCGCACGGCGCGTACTTCGGCGTCGCGGCGCTGGTCGCCGCGCACCTCGCCGAGCCGGGAAAGCGTGCCAAGGCGGTCGCGACCGTGATGATGGGCCTGTCGGTCGCGAACGTGGTCGGGGTGCCGGCGACGGCGTTCTTCGGTCAGATCCTCGGCTGGCGGTCCGCGTTCGTGCTGGTCGTGATCATCGGCATCGTGACGCTGGCGGCGCTGGCCCGCCTGGTCCCGCCGCTGGCCGGGGTGCACGTGAGCAACCCGGTGGCCGAACTCGGGGCGCTGAGCCGGGTGCAGGTGTGGATGACGCTGATCTTCGCGACGGTCGGCTTCGGTGGCTCGTTCGCCGTGTACACCTACATCAGCTCGACGCTCACCGAGGTGTCCGGGTTGCCGCAGACGATGGTTCCCGTCGCGTTGATGCTGTTCGGTTCGGGAATGATCCTCGGCAATGTCATCGGCGGGCGGATCGCGGACAACGCGGTGGTCCCCGGGCTGTTCGGGTGCATGATCGCCCTCATCGCGGTCCTGGCGCTGTTCGTCGTCGCCGCCCGCAATCCGGTGACGGCGCTGATCGTGCTGTTCCTCATCGGTGTGGCCGTGACCGCGATCTTCCCGTCCGTCCAGTCGCGGCTGATGGACGCGGCAGGCGACGCGAAGACGCTCGCGTCGACGCTGATCCACGGGGCGTTCAACCTCGCCAACGCCGGCGGTGCCTGGATCGGCGGCGTCGTGATCGCGGCCGGATACGGCTACACCGCCCCGGCCGCGGTCGGCGCACTCCTCGGCGTCGCCGGGCTGATCGTCCTCACCATCGCGATCGTCCTCGACCGCAGGCGGACGACGGCTCAGGCCGTCACACCCGCGGAGTAACGCTCGCGGAGAATGCCCTTGACCAGCTTTCCGGTGGGGGTGCGGGGCAGGTCGTCGCTGAACACGAGATTCCGCGGCACCTTGAAACGGGCGAGCCGTTCCCGGACGTGACCCAGCAGTTCGGCGGCCAGCGCGTCGTCGCCGGCCACGCCGGGAACCGTCTGGACCACGGCGAGCACCGTTTCGCCCATCTCCTCGTCGGGAACCCCGATCACCGCGACGTCGAGGACGGCCGGGTGCTCGGTGAGGGTGTTCTCAATCTCCTGCGGGTAGATGTTGACGCCGCCGGAGATGATCATGAACGACTTCCGGTCGGTGAGGAACAGGTACCCGTCCTCGTCGAGGTATCCGACGTCGCCGGTCGTGGTCCAGGTCGGGTGCTGCGGGTGCTGTGCGTCCCGGGTCTTCTCCGGAGCGTTGTGGTACTCGAACGGCAGGGTGTCCCGCTCGAAGTACAGGGTGCCGACCTCGCCGGGTGCGAGGTCGGCCCCGTCGTCGCCGCAGATGTGCGCGACCCCGAGGGCGGCCCGCCCGACGGTTCCGGGCTTGCGGAGCCACTCGTCCGAGTTCACCAGGGTCATGCCGTTGAGTTCGGTGGAGGAGTAGTACTCCGACAGGATCGGCCCCCACCAGTCGATCATCTGCCGTTTCACCTCCACCGGGCACGGGGCGGCGGCGTGCACGGCGACGCGGAGGCTGGACACGTCGTACTTCTCCCGCGTCTGCGCGGGAAGTTTCAGCATGCGGACGAACATCGTGGGCACCCACTGGCTGTAGGTGACGCGATACGTCTCGATGTGCGCGAGCGCCGTCTCGGCGTCGAAGCGGTCCATCACGACGACGGTGCCGCCCAGCGCCTGCACCGACGCGCAGGTGCGGAGCGGCGCCGCGTGATACAGCGGCGCAGGTGACAGATAGACGGTGTCCGACGTGACACCCCACACCGTCGCGTTCATCCCGGTCATGGTGTCGCCCGGGTCCTGGATCTGCCGTGCCGGCAACTCCGGTTTGATGCCCTTCGGGCGACCGGTGGTGCCGGAGGAGTACAGCATGTCGGCCCCGCGTGGCTGGTCGGGGAGCGGGACGTCGGACTCCGCGGCCGCGGCGTCGTCGAGCGAGGCGTAGCCGGGAATCGTTCCCCCGAACGCGAGCCGATGCTCGGTGCCGGGGGTGAGGGCGGGGAGTTCAGCCGCGACCGCGTCGAGTGCGGCGTCGACGATCACGGCCCGGGCGCCGCAATCCTCGACGATGTAGGCGATCTCGGGCGGTGTGAGATGCCAGTTCACCATCGTGAGGTAGAGCCCGGAACGCATGGCAGCCCAATAGACGTCGAAGATCGCGGGAGTGTTCGTGGCCAGCACCGCGACGTGGTCGCCGCGACGCAGGCCGAGCGCGTTCAGGTGCCGGGCGATGCGGACCGAGCGGGACTCCAGTTCGGCGAAGGTGACCGTCTGCCCGGTGCCGGCCATGATCACGGCGGGCTTGTCGGGGGTGGTGGCAGCATGCGCGCCGGGATACATGGGTACTCCAATTCGTGATGGATCGCGGGTGTTGAATGTCTTCAGCCGAGTTGTTCCTGCGCGACCTTCGATCTCCGGGCCACGCCGGCCACGGCGATCAGTCCGACGACCGCCGCCACGATCACGAAAATGGCGGGGGATTGGACGTTTCCGGTCTTCTCCACGAGCCAGACGGCGACGAAGGGGGCGGTGCCGCCGGCGATGACGACGCCGAGGTTCCAGCCCATGGCCACGCCGGTGAAGCGGACGTCCTTGTCGAACAGTAGCGGCATGAGCGTGTACGAGCCGACCTGGGCGCCGACGGTGTTGACCATGATCAGCAGGTAGGCGATCGCGGCGATCCACAGGCTGTGGTGCATGACGGCCATCGCCGGGTAGGTGACGATCGCGAATCCGGCGAAGCTGATGACGGTGAACCGCAACCGTCCGACGCGGTCGGCGAGCATCCCGCCGAGTGGCATTGCGAGCGCGACGATTCCGATGACGGCGGTCGCGATCCAGTAGACGGGGGTGCGTTCGTAGCCGAGGCTCTTCATGAGGTGGATGCTCATGTAGGTGAGGCCGATGTAGGCGGTTCCGTTGCACGCCAAACTGATTCCGACCGACTGCAGGAGGGCGAGCGGCTGGCGCCGGAAGACGGCGACGACGGGCGTCTGGGCCGATCCGGACTCGGTGTCGTCGCCGTGGGTCTCCTCGACCCGGGTGCGGGCCCACAGGCAGAGCAGGGTCAGCGGCAACGCGAGCAGGAACGGGACCCGCCACCCCCAGCTCTCGAGTTGCGCGTCGGTGGTGAGCGCGGACACGGTACCCGCGACCGCGGCGGCCATCGCGAATCCCATCGTGGAGCCGAGCGGGGTGAATGCACCGTAGGTGGCCTTGAGGTGCCGCGGCGCGGATTCGGAGATGAACGTGGCGGAACCGCCGACCTCACCGCCGGCCGAGAAACCCTGGACCATCCGGACGAAAACGAGGAGCACGGTGGCCCAGATCCCCGCCTGCGTGTGGGTGGGCAGGAATCCCATCGCCATGCTGCCGAGGCCCATGCAGACGAGCGTCGCGAGGAGGGCCTTCTTCCGCCCGAATCGGTCGCCGATGTGCCCGAACACGATGCCGCCGAGCGGACGCATGAGGTAGGCGGTGCCGAACACGGCGAGCGCGGACAGCAGCGCGGTGGCCGGGTCGCTGCTGGGGAAGAACAGTGGGGCCATCACGATCGCGAGGTAGCCGTACAGGCTGAAGTCGTAGTACTCGATCAGGGTGCCGACTCCGCCCGCGACGGCGGCGCGGCGTGCCCGCACGCGGTCTTCGGTCCGCCATTCGGTGGCGGCTGCAGACCCGGTCAACTGGTCCGTCATAGGTGTCCTGACCTTTCGGAGGCGGATGAGACATGCATCACTTCGGATGGATCATGGCAAGCGAACGATCGATTGGCAAGCGGGTCGATCGGCGATTCTCTCGCCGCAGGGTGTCGCCTTGATCTGCACGGTATCGGGTTATTGACTTCGGGTGCCGTTCGTCCGATGATGGGCAGCAGCCGAACGAGCGTTTGGCTGAAATCAGATTTCGAAAGGACGCAGCGGATGACGACGTCCCACGCCGAAGCGGACACCGACGCGGGCCGGGAGGATTCGGCAGGAGTCGACCTCACCGCCCTCGCCGCCTACCTCGACACCGCTCTCGACGGGGGTGTGCAGGGGGAGTTGTCGGCGGGACTGATCAGCGGTGGTCGCTCGAACCCCACGTACCGGGTCGCCGACGCCGCCCGGACGTGGGTCCTGCGGCGCCCCCCGTACGGGCACGTCCTGCCGAGCGCCCACGACATGAAGCGCGAGTTCACCGTGATCCGGGGACTGGCGGGAACCGCCGTTCCGGTGCCCGAGGCGGTGCTGCTGTGCGAGGACGAGGCCGTGCTCGGCGCGCCGTTCTACCTCATGGAACTGGTGGACGGGATGCCTGTCGGGACGGTCGAGCAGGCGTCGGCCCTGACCCCCGCGGACCGTCGCCGGCTCGGACTGGCCCTCGCCGACACCCTCGCGGACTTGCACGGTGTGGATCCGGACGCGGTCGGGCTGGGCTCCTTCGGCCGCCCCGACGGCTACCTCGAACGGCAACTCGACCGCTGGTCCCGGCAATGGGAGGCGTCGCGGACCACCGACCGCCCCGAGGTGGCCGTGCTGCTCGACAAACTGCGCCGGGCGCTGCCCACCTCACACCTGCCAGGCATCGTCCACGGCGACGTCAAACTCGACAACGTGCTCGCCTCCCACGACGACGCCGGGACGATCGTCGCGGTGCTGGACTGGGAGATGGCGACCCTCGGCGACACCCTCGCGGATGTCGGGATCATGCTGAGCTTCTGGGACCAGCCCGGAGCGGTCGACAACCCGGTGACCAAGGGTCTCGCGCGACTCGACGGATTCCCCACCCGCGCCGAACTTCTCGATCGTTACGCCGCGCAGCGCGGCATCGACATCCCCGACATCGACTGGTACACGGTGTTTGCCGACTTCAAGATCGCCGTCATCCTCGAGGGCATCAACGCCCGGCACGCGCAGGGCGGCACCGTCGGCGGCGGTTTCGACGATGTCGGCGACATGGTCGGCCCGCTCTTGCAGCGCGCGCTCGACCTCGCCGCCGCGTCGCCCGTGTCCGAGCTTCGCCGCTGACCGCGGCATCACCGAAACAGATTGGAGCCACGGAAGTGGAATTCGAGTACAGCCCGAAAGTGCTGGAACTGCAGGCGAAGCTGACGAAGTTCATGCAGGAGCGGGTGCTGCCCGCCGAGCAGATCGCCGAGGAACAGCTCGCGTCCAAACCGGACCACTGGGGTGCGCCGCCGATCGTCGCCGACCTCAAGGCCGCCGCGAAACGCGAAGGCCTGTGGAATCTTTTCCTCCCCGCCCGGGAGGGCGCGGGCCTGACCAACCTCGAATACGCGCCGCTCGCCGAACTCACCGGCTGGAGCCCGCTGATCGCACCCGAGGCGGTCAACTGCAACCCGCCGGACACCGGCAACATGGAACTGCTGCATCTCTACGGCACCGACGAGCAGAAGTCGGAATGGCTCGAACCTCTGCTCGCGGGCGAATTCCGGTCGTGTTTCTCGATGACCGAACCGGATGTCGCGAGCTCCGACGCCGGCAACGTCAGCCTCGAGATCGCGGACGACGGCGACCACTGGGTGCTGACCGGCCGCAAGTGGTGGTCCACCGCCGCCCTGCGCGACGACTGCCGGGTGGCCATGGTCATGGGCGTCACCGATCCCGACGCCCCGGTCGGCAACCGGCACAGCATCGTCCTGGTGCCCATGGACACACCGGGCCTGAACATCGTCCGCTCCACCAGGGTGCTCGGATTCACCGACCGCCACGAGGGCGGACACGGCGAGATCGTCTTCGACAAGGTCCGCGTCCCCAAGGCGAATCTGCTCGGACCGCGCGGCAAGGGCTTCGCGGTCGCGCAGGCCCGCCTCGGTCCGGGCCGCATCCACCACTGCATGCGGCTGATCGGCATGGCCGAGCGGGCCATCGCGCTGATGACCGAACGCGCCCGCACCCGTGTCGCGTTCGGCCGGCCCCTCGCCGACGAGGGCGTCGTGCAGGCCACCGTCGCCGATGCGCGCATCCACCTCGACGCCGCCCGGCTGCTGGTGCTCAAGGCCGCCTGGCGCATGGATGTCGAGGGCACCAAGGCGGCCCGCCACGACATCGCCGCCGCCAAGGTGATGGTCCCGCTGACGGTCAAGCAGATCGTCGACGATGCGATGCAGATCTTCGGTGGCGCCGGACTGTCGGAGGACACCATCCTTCCGGTGCTGTACGCGCAGGCCCGGTTCCTGCAGATCGCGGACGGTCCCGACCAGGTGCACCGCCGCTCCCTGGCCCGCGCCGAGTTCGCCGCCACCCCCGTACTGAAAGAAGTGCGCGGGTGAACGAGGACACGACGCGCGCGCGGCAGCAGTGCATCGGCGACATTCCGCGCCGGTCGGCGGCGCGGTTCCCGGACAAGCTCGCCGTCGTGCACCGCGACGTGCGACTGACGTTCGCCGAGTTCGATGCCGTCATCGACCGGGTGGCGGCGGCGCTGCACGCCGAGGGCCTTCGCCCCGGTGACCGGGTCGCGCTGCTGTCGCACAACTGCTGGCAGTACCCGGTGCTGAACTTCGCGACCGCCCGGCTCGGTGTGGTTCTCGTCCCGATCAACTTCATGCTGACCGGCGGGGAGATCGGATACATCCTCGACGACTGCGCGGCCGACGCGTTCGTCGTCGAGGACGCGCTGGTGCCCGTCGCCGAGACGGCGCTCGCGGAATCGAAGGGAACCGTCCGGTTGCGGGCGGCGATCCCGCTGAGCGGCGGCGCGGTTCCGGACGGCTGGCGCTCGGTGGCCGGCTGGACGCACGGCGAATACGATTCGGCACCGGAGGTATTCGTCGCCGACGACGACGTCATCCGCATCATGTACACGTCGGGCACCGAGTCGCGGCCCAAGGGCGCGATGCTCACCAGTCGGTCGCTGATGTGGCAGTACATCAGCTGCATCGTCACAGGCGGTATGAGCAGCGACGACGTGGAGGTGCACGCCCTGCCGCTGTACCACTGCGCCCAGCTCGACAACTTCCTCAGCACCGACATCTATCTCGGCGCGACGAGCATCATCGTCGACGGACCCGACCCGCAGGTGCTGCTCCGCACCATCGCGGCGGAGCAGGTGACCAACCTGTTCTGCCCACCCACGGTGTGGATCTCGCTGCTCCAGTCACCGGACTTCGCAGGCACCGACCTGAGTTCGCTGCGCAAGGGCTACTACGGGGCCTCGCCGCTGCCGGTGGAGATCCTGCGCGACATGAAGCGGGCATTGCCCGGCATCCTGTTGTGGAACTTCTACGGGCAGACGGAAATGGCGTCACTCGCGACCGCGCTCGGACCGGAAGACCAGGAGACGCGGGGCGGTTCGGCGGGGAAGCCGGCGCTGAACGTCGAGACGCGGATCGTCGACGACCGGAACGAGCCGCTGCCGGCCGGCGAGGTCGGCGAGATCGTGCACCGCAGCCCGCACGCCACCGTCGGCTACCTCGGGCAACCCGAGAAGACCGCGGAAGCGTTCGCGGGCGGCTGGTTCCACTCCGGCGACCTCGGCTACCTCGACGACGACGGCTACCTGTGGGTGGTCGACCGCAAGAAGGACATGATCAAGTCCGGCGGGGAGAACGTCGCGACCCGGGAGGTCGAGGAAACGCTGTACGAACTCGACGGCGTCGGTGAGGCCGCCGTGTTCGCGGTACCGCACCCGCGGTGGATCGAAGCGGTGTGCGCAGTGGTGGTCCCCGCCGCCGGAGCCGAACTCGACGAGAAGGACGTGGTGGAGCACTGCCGCGGACGACTCGCCGGCTACAAGGTGCCCAAGTACGTCGTCATCGCCGACTCCCTGCCGAAGAACCCGAGCGGCAAGATCCTCAAGCGAGTTCTCCGAGACACATTCGGTTCCATTGCCCAAGACTGAGCAGGAAACCATCATGCCCATCGATTCCGTCACACGCCGCGGGGGAAAGCCTCGGGCCACGGTGACGTGAGTGGCAATGTGTGTTCGGGCACGCATTGCCACTCACCTGGGATCGGAGGCGAACATGGGTACCGAGTCGTGGAAGGACGTGCTGTCGCGCTCGCAGCTGCACGGGATCCTCGAGGTTCTCGACCTCTGCAGCGACGTCGAGGAGGCCGCCGACTACAAGCGGACCGTCGTGGAATCCATTGCGACGGTGTTCCGGGTCCGCGATGTCACGTTCTTCTTCGGGCCGACGTATTCCGACATCTTCGCCGACCCGGCGCCGCTGCTGACGGGCGCGGCCTCGCCGCTGCTGCACGAGTACCACGCCCGATGGCGGGACAAGGACATCTTCGCGCTCCCCGAGGCACGCCGATCGCTGACCCGCACCGGGTTCATCGCCCTCGACCACTTGCACGCGCTGCCCGGGCCGCAACGCTCGTACGTCGAGGACTATCTGCATCCGCACGGGATGGGAACGGCGTCGGCACTGCATCTTCGGCTCGCCGACGGTGAAGCGCTGGTGGGCATGTTCGACCGTGAACGACGCTGGGATGCAAGTGAAACGATGGCGGTGCAGATTCTCGCCCGGCAACTCCGCGCCCAGAGTCGATCTCTGCGGCTGGCGGAGGCCGGAGACTCCGGAACCCTCGATCCGCTGCACAGCCTGACTCCACGCCAGATGCAGGTGGCCGAATTGGTGAGCGACGGCCTGAGCAACAGCGAGATCGCGGAGATACTCTCGCTGTCCGAATTCACCATCAAGAAGTACATGAGCCGGATCTTCGAGACCACCGGACTCCGGAACCGCGCGTCGCTCACCGCGTGCGTGCTGCGGCGAGGACAGCGACCTACGGCGTGAGCGGCGAGTAGGCGATCACCGTCAATCCGCGGGGCGACCGAAGCACCACACGGCACTCGTGACCGCCGACGGTCCGTTCGCCGACATCCCATCCCGCGTCCCGGGCGAGGGCCGCGGCCGCATCGACGTCGTGCGTCTTCCCCAGCAGACACCATGGCGGCACGTCCGATTCGTCGGAGAGGCACAGCGCGGTCGTGCCGGTCGAGAACGTCGCCCACGCCCGCCCGTCGCTGAACCCGGCGGGTCCGAGGACCTCGGCGAGGTCGTCGAACGTCCCTGCCCAGTGCGGGGTCGAGTACAGAACCGACATCTTCTCGAATACCTGACTCAGGGGCGTGCGGTCCATGGATTCTCCTCCGTGTGAGTAAGACTGTGGCCCAGCCGGTCCCGCTTGGTGGCGAGGTATCGGCTGTTGTGGTCGTTCGGTGGGATCTGGAGGGGTGTGGTGGCGGCGACGGTGATGCCGGCCGCGGTGAGGCCGGCGGCCTTGGCGGGGTTGTTGGTGAGTAGGTCGATGGAGTGGATGCGCAGGTCGTGGAGGATGGCGGCGGCGTCGGTGTAGTCGCGGGCGTCGATGGGCAGCCCGAGGTGCAGGTTGGCGTCGACGGTGTCGAGGCCGAGTTGGTCTTGGAGTTGGTAGGCGGCGATTTTCGCGGCGAGTCCGATGCCGCGGCCTTCGTGGCCGCGCAGGTACAGCAGGACCCCGGCGCCGGTGTCGGCGATGCGCTCGAGTGCGGCGGTGCGTTGGGGGCCGCAGTCGCAACGGCGGGAGCCGAGGACGTCGCCGGTGAGGCATTCGCTGTGGACGCGGGTGAGGGCGGTGGTGCCGGCGGGGTCGCCGTAGACCATGGCGAGGTGTTCGATTCCGGTGGCGCCGCGGTAGGCGATGGCGGTGAAGGGGCCGTGGTCGGTGGGGATGGTGGCGTCGGCGCAGCGGACGATGGACCGGAGTGGGTGGGCGGTGGTCATGCCGGGCTCGTGGGGGTGAGTTGGCGGAAGGTGGAGGTGTAGAACAGCAGGGGGTCGGGGGTGTTGGTGGCGCCGAGTTCGACGATGCGGCCGACGACGAGGTGGTGGTCGCCGACGGGTTGGACGAGGTCGACGTGGCAGTCGATCCAGGCGTGTGCGCCGGTGAGGCGGGGTGATCCGGTGGTGGCGGGGGTCCAGTCGATGCCGGCGAATTTGTCGGTGCCGCTGCGGGCGAAGGCGCGGCCGAGGTGGTGTTGGTCGGCGGCGAGGATGTTGGCGCAGAAGCGGCCGGAGGCGGCGATGGTGGGGAAGGTGGTGGAGGTGTGGGCGACGAAGAAGGCGACAAGGGCGGGGTCGAGGGAGACGGAGCTGAAGGAGCCGACGGTCAGTCCGACGGGGTTTCCGGTGGGATCGAGTGCGGTGACGGCGACGACGCCGGTGCAGAATTTTCCGAGGACGGTGCGGTAGGCGTCGCGGATGTGTTCGGGGGTGGTGGCGGTGAGGTGCGGTTCGGTGGTGGTGCGCATCGGTACCTTCTTCGGGGCTGATCGTTCGGAGTCCGCCGGGCAGCGGCGGACTCCGAACACGGTCTATCCGCGGACGGAGGGGTTCGAGACGAGGCTCGACAACTCGTCGAGCGCGGCGCGATAGATGGATTCGATCGCCGCCGTCAGTTCCGTTTCGACCGCCTCTGAGTCGGCGGAGAACGTCGCGGTCCAGTCCACCGTGGACGCCTCGGACGTCGAGTCGACCACGGAGATGGTGGACCGGTACTGCTTCAACGGAAGCGGACCGTCGACGTACTCGTACGTGTACCGGCGTTCGTCGTCGTTGTGCTCGGTGATCCGCTCACGGGCCGGCTGGCCGTCGGCGAAGACGAGATGACGGATCTTCTGCTCCATCCGGGCGGACGCCACCGACGGAATCCATTCGGCAATGGCCCCCGGGTCGCCGATGCGAGCCCAGACCGTCTCGGCGGCAACGGGAAACTGCTTCTGAATGCTGATCTCGGCCATCGTCCTACACCCGCCCCAGCTCGGCCTCGTACTTCTTCGTCATGTGTTCGACGGCCTTCCGGTGCTCGTCCGCCTGCCCCTCCCGGACGCGGCGGGCCCGCGCGTCGGCGTCGAGCATCGGCTGCGCCTGCCCCTGGAAGAACGGCATGACGTCCTGGGCGAACAGCTCGTACGACCGTGCGGTGGCCTGCGGGTTGGCCCAATCATGGCCCTGCAGAAGGAGAGTGCCGAAGCCACCGGACTGATCGACGAGGCGCTGAACCTGTGCGCGGGCCTCCTCCGCGGTGCCGATGACGCCGATGCCGGAGTTGTTGATGAAGTCGATCATCTCGCGCTTGTTCTCGCCCTCGACCGCCATCTGGGGGAACGCGGCAACGTGCTGCAGGTATTTGAACCAGTGCTCGATGCCGTGCTCGACATCGCGGTAGGCCTGTTCCCGGGTTTCGGCGATGTGGAAGGGGCCCACCAGACGCCACTTCGAGCGGTCGACGTCGTCGCTCCGGCCCGCCAGCGTCGCGAATTCCTCGAGCATTCCCCAGTGGTGTTGCAGGGCGCTGAATCCGTCTGCGGTCAGCGTTGCGGCGATCGAGAGCAGCCCGATTCCGTGGTGGCCCGCCAGGCGCGCTCCCGTCGGCGAGGCGATCGCGGCGACGACCACGTCGAACAGGGGAGAGGAATACGGTGCCATCTGAATACATGCATCGACGAGTGTGTGGGTCCGTGTCTTGGCGCTCACGGTCTCGCCTCGCAGCAGACGCATGATGATGTCGGTGTTCTCGGCGAGCAGTTCACGCGTATCGATCTGGGACAGACCGAGCATCGCGGCGTCGGTGGGCAGCGATCCGGGACCGAGGCCGAACATGGCGCGGCCGTGCGTCAGATGGTCGAGCATCACCATGCGCTCCGCCGCCCACAGTGGATTGTGGTACGACACCGACGTCACGCCCGTACCCAGCTTGATCCGACTGGTCCGCTCCCCGGCGGCGGCGATCATGATCTCGGGCGACGCGTAGATCTCCGAGCCCGCCGAATGGTGTTCCCCGAACCAGGCCTCGTCGTAGCCCAGCTTCTCGAGCAGCTGCACCAACTCCAGGTCACGCTGCAACAGCAGCGTCGGATTCTGTCCCGGTGTGTGGATCGGCGCCAGAAACGTTCCGAACTTCAGCTTGCTCATTGATCACTCCTGTGTGACGGGGGCAACAGTGAGTGAAACGTTATGGCCGGGTGCACACCACGTGTAGTCCTCGAAAGAGGACACTTCGCGCCGAGCGGCGATCAGCGCGACAGTCGTCGCTGCCTCGCGTTGGCGGCGCCGACGAGTGCGCGGAGCGCCTGCGGTGCGCGTTTGGCCGTCCGCAGGATCGCCTGGTCGATCATGCCGAGCTTCGGCGCCCGGTGCGGAAGCGTCCGCGGCGCGTGGTCGGCGTCGGTGAGGGAGTAGAGGGTCCAGCGGTCGGGCACGCCCTTGAGGTCGTGTTCCCCGGCGTCGGCGAACCGCAGTCCCGATCCGACCACCAGATCCCGGACAGTTCTCGACACCAGCACTTCGCCGGCGCCGGCCGTCGCGGCGATGCGGGCGCCGACGTGCACGGTCATCCCGCTGACGTCGGGACCGTTCCGCTCCACCTGCCCGGTGTGGACTCCGGCCCGCACCTCGAGTCCGAGCGCCCCGGCGCCGTCGACGATGCACCGCGCGCAGCGGACGGCGGACGCCGGGCCGTCGAAGATGCTGAACGTGCCGTCCCCGGCGACGTTGAGAACCCGGCCGCCTGCCTTCTCGACCTCATCCCGCACCTGCCACTCGTGCGCCGCGCGGAGGTCGCGGTAGGCGCCGTCGCCGATCCGCGCGAGCACCTCGGTGGATCCGACGACGTCCGTGAACAGTACGGACGCGAGGAACCGGCCGGCGTCGGGCTCCGGGTGCCCTCCGGTGGCCATCTGCTCGACGTGGTCGATGATCGGCTTCCACGCCTCCCCCAGCGACGAACCGGGCGGCGAGGGCGGCAGCAGGTGGAAACTGCCGCGCGGGATGTGGTCGGCGACGTACCGCGCGGCCGGCACCGGCACCGGGCTGCCGGGGACGAGCATTATCCGTGCGGGACACTGGACCGACGACAGCGTGTCGGAAAAGTCGAGCCGGAAGATCCACTCCATGTGCGCCTGCGCGACGGTCGGGGTCGCCGAACTGCGCTCGAGCATCGCCATCAGCCGGCGGTTGAACGGCGAATCCTCTTGGGGATCCCACAGCGGGACCGTCGCCCCCGACCCCCAATTCTGCGCCGCGTCCCGCCACCCCGTGACGAACGCGTCCCGCTCGCCACCGGTCCAGCCTTCCGGGTCGTGGCCACCGCCGAGGAGCCGTTCGGCGAACGGCTGGATGAGGACGAGACCGGCGACTCGGTCGGGTGACCGGGCGGCGACGAGCGCGACAGCGCCGCTCGCGCTCGCCACTCCGACCAGCACGGCCCGCCGCATCCCGACCTCGTCCATGATCGCGACGAGGTCGTCGGCCTGCTCCTCGAGCGTCGGCAGGTGCTCGACGGGGTCGGACAACCCCAGCCCACGCTGCTGGAAATACACCGTGCGCGCGAACGTGCTGCCCCGTTCCATCAGGTAATGAATCTGCGGGTCCGTCCACATCAGGTCGAGGTGCATGTTGATCTCGAACAGCCACACCACGTCCGATGCGCCCGCGCCCACCACCTGATACGCCAGCGCATGCCCGTCCCGCTCCACGTAACGGACGGCCGGTGGGTCCATTTTCCCAGCCTAAACGCATGTGAGCGGCAAAGTGTGGGTCCGGACGCTTTGCCGCTCACCTGGGGATGGAGCCCAGCTCGCGAGCCCGGGCGACAGCGGACGTCCGCGACTTCACGCCGAGCTTGCCGAAGATGTGCACGAGATGAGACTTGACGGTGGTCTCGGACAGGAGGAGGTCCTTGCCGATCTCGCGGTTGGATCGCCCGGCCGCGACGAGCGTCAGCACCTGGATTTCCCGTGGGCTGAGAGTGGTCGCGGGCCGGCGGACCCGTGTCATCAGTTTCGACGCGACAGCCGGGGAGAGGACGCTGTCGCCGGCCGACGCCGCCCGGACGGCGGCGAGCAGTTCGACCGGGGGCGTGTCCTTCAGGAGGTATCCGGCGGCGCCCGCCGCGACCGCGTCGAGGATGTCGGCGTCGGTGTCGTAGTTGGTGACGACCAGTACGTGCGGTGGGTCCGGCTGGGACCGCAGGCTTCGGGTGGCGTCCACGCCGGACGTGCCCGAGCCGAACCGGAGGTCCATGAGCACGAGGTCGACCGGTGTCGTCGCGCAGAACGCCACGGCGGCCTCGGCGGTGGCGGCCTCGCCGATCACCTCGATGTCGTCCTCGTGCTCGAGGAGGGCGCGCAGGCCCGCGCGGACGATCGCGTGGTCGTCGGCGAGCAGCAGTCGGATCATGCGCCGGCCTCGAGTGGGAACGACACCGCGACCGCGGTCAGTCCTGGTTCCGACTCCACCGACATCGTCCCGTCGAGCAGCTCGACGCGACGGCGAATCGAATTCAGCCCGAACGCTTTCGACGGTTCGCGGTCGAGGAGTGCGGTATCGAATCCGGTGCCGTCGTCGACGACGTCCAACCGGACCGCGTCCTCGTAGTACGTGAGGGTGACCGCCATCCGGGACGCGTGCGCGTGGCGGACCACGTTCGACACCGCACCCTGGGCGATCCGCACCAACGCCGCCTCGACGGGCATCGGCAATCGCACCGGATCGCCCACGACGACGGCGATGGTGTCGAAGGTGTCGCTCCGCGCCTGCGTGCAGATCCGCGCGAGTGCGTCCGCGAGGGACTGTCCGTCGAGGACGGCGGGTGTGAGATCGCCGATGAGCTGCCGGGTTTCGGCGAGGCTGTCGGCGGCCGTCTCCCGGGCCAGCCGGATGCGGTCCCGGGCGGGGTGCTCGGGGGCCGCGCGTTCGACGGCGTGGAGCAGCATCTGAATGCTCGACAGGCCCTGCGCGACGGTGTCGTGGATTTCGCGCGCGAGCCGTTCCCGTTCGGCCAGGGAACCCGCCGCCCGTTCCTGTTCGGCGAGTTCGGCTCGGGTGCTGGTCAATTCGTCGATGAGGCGCTGTCGCTCCACCGCCTCCCGGTACAGGGCCCGGTAGCCGAGTCCGATGGCGACCGCGACGCACGCGCCGATCACCGGCCCCACGACCCCGGCGACGCTCCAGCCGCGGTGCATTCCGGTTCCGACCACCGCGACCACGGTCGCGGCCGCGACCGCGAGGACTCCCCAGCGTCGCGGCAACAGATGCAGGTAGAGGAAGAACAGCCCGAACGCGAGATAGGCGGCGTCGGGGGCGAGGACCATCAGCGCCATCCACAGTGCGGTCAGGGCTGCGAGCCACCACGCCCCGCGCAGACGTCGTGTGGCTCCCGCCGCGTACACCGCGAGGAACGCCACCGACAGCACCACGATGGCCGGCGCTTGCGGTGCATCCAGGAGGACGGCGCGCAGAATCACCACTGCAGTGAGCGCCGCGATCAGCGCGTGCAGTCCGAGTTGGAGACCCGCGAACACGGGAGTGAGAGGGGACCGGTGCACCTCGCCCAGCTTATCGAGGTGTGGTGGCCCGGCATCCATCGAAAGTCGGAGCGGGTACCCGACCTTCGACGGCCGGGAAGTCCATCCGACGTGCGATGGAACGGTGCGGCTATCGGGGCACGGTGAGTTCGGAGGCCGCGAGTGCGGTCGTGGAGAGGACTACCTGTGTTCGTCGCATCGAGAGACCTGCGCGCGGCGCGCGGTCGATTCGCGCTGATATCCGTCGTCGTGGTGCTGATTGCGTTACTCGTGACCTTCCTCAGCGGACTCACGTCCGGACTGCGCCACCAGAACGTGTCCGCCGTGGAACTCCTCGGCTCGGAGTCGGTGGTCTTCGCCGATACGGGCGACGGCCCGTCGTTCGACGAGTCCGTGTTGACGGCCGAGCAGGTCGCGGTGTGGCAGGGCAGCGGCGCCGCGGTCGACCCGATCGGCATCGCCCGCGGCACGGCGTCCGTCCCGGGCGGGTCATCGAAGACGGTGGCGTTCGTCGGCGCCGACGGCGGGGTCGGCGACCGCGCACCGGGCACGCCCGGCAGCGTGATCCTCGGCGACGGCGCGGCGCGGTCGCTCGGGGTTTCCGCCGGCGACGAGGTGACGATCGACGGCGGCACGTTCACCGTCGCCGCCGTCCGGGGCGACGACTGGTACAGCCACAGTCCCGTCGTGTGGATGACACTCGCCGACTGGCAGCACGCCAACCCGCGCGGCGGGGTCGCGACCGTGCTGGCCGTGTCGGGCGGGGAGGACGACTCCGACACGGTCGCGGGGACGACCTCCCGAACGGTGGCCGACGCCCTGTCCGCCATCGGCTCCTACACGTCCGAGAACGGGTCGCTTACGTTGATGACGGTGATGCTGTTCGCGATCTCCGCGCTGGTGATCGGCGCGTTCTTCACGGTATGGACCCTGCAGCGCACCCCGGACGTCGCGACGTTGAAGGCGCTCGGCGCGTCGACCGGGTCGCTCGTGCGGGACGCGCTCGGGCAGGCACTCGTCGTCCTGCTCGCCGGTGTGGGTGGCGGCGTCGGGGTGGCGGCGGTGGCCGGGTCGATGATCGGCGACTCAGTCCCGTTCGTGCTCGACGCCTCCACCACCGTCCTGCCCGCCACGGCCCTCGTCGGGCTCGGCCTCCTCGGCGCCGCCGTCGCGCTCCGCTTCCTCGTCACCACCGACCCCCTCACCGCCCTCGGGAGCACACGATGACCACCCCCGCCCTCACCCTCGACGACGTCACCCTCACCTATCCCGACGGCGCGGGACGCGTCACAGCCCTCGACTCGGTATCGCTGACCGTCGACCGCGGACAGATTGCCGCGATCACCGGTCCGTCCGGTTCCGGAAAGTCGACACTCCTCGCGGTCGCGTCGACACTGATCCGCCCCGACTCGGGGTCGGTCCGCCTCGGGACGACGGAACTCACCGCGTTGAGCCGGCGCGACGCGTCGGCCCTGCGCCGGGAACGGATCGGCATCGTGTTCCAGCAGTCCAATCTGGTGTCGTCGCTGACGGCCCTCGAACAGCTCGAGGTGATGACGCACCTCGGGCAGCGGCTGTGGACGCCGCGGCGGGCGGGGCGCGCGAAGGCCCGCGACCTGCTCGACGCGGTCGGGCTGACCGACCACGCGGGGAAACGGCCGGCGCAGCTGTCGGGTGGGCAGCGGCAGCGGGTCAACCTGGCCCGGGCCCTGATGAACGACCCGTCGCTGCTGGTCGTCGACGAGCCGACCAGCGCGCTCGACCGGGAACGGGGCGCCGCGATCATGGATCTGATCCTCGGTGTCGTACGAGAACGCGAGGTCGCGACGCTGCTCGTGACACACGACCGCACGCATCTGTGCAGAATGGATGCAGTCCACCGCGTTGTCGACGGCTCGCTCACCCGTGAGTACTTGTTAACCGCGGGGGGTTGATAAGTACTCACAGTAGTTTTTCGAAGTCAAGGGTTGACGTTTCTCATGTGCGTGAGATTACATCTTAGTGGTAAGCCTTTGAGGGCTTAAGTAAATGCCTCGACCCGACCCTGAGGATGCTCATGACGACGGTATCGCCCGCCATGGCTGCCACAGCTGAGATGATCAGCGCCCGACTCGAACGCCTGCCGATGAGCAGGTGGCACATCAAGGCACGCGTCATCGTCGGCGCCGTCACGTTCTTCGACGGCTTCGACCAGCTGATGATCGCGTACTCGCTCCCCGTCCTCACCCCCAAATGGGGTCTGACCCCCGGCGACATCGCCTGGGTGATCGCCATCGGCGGCATCGGCATGCTCGTCGGCGCACTCGCCGGCGGCTGGTTCGCCGACCGCGTCGGTCGCCTCAACGTCATCATCGCCTCGCTCGCGCTCTACGCGGTCATGAGCCTGGGCATGGCGTTCACCGACAGCCTGATGCTGTTCCTCGTCTTCCGGTTCGTGCAGGGCATCGGCCTCGGCGCCGAGGTCCCGGTCGCGGCGAGTTACATCGGCGAGATCACCAAAGCCCACAAGCGCGGACGATTCGTGCTGCTCTACGAGGTGATCTTTCCGATCGGACTCGTGATGTCGGCGATCGTGTCGGCGTGGATCGTCCCCAACTACGGCTACAAGATCCTCTTCGCGCTCGGCGCGCTGCCCGTCATTCTGCTGCCGATGCTGTGGAAGCTCCCCGAATCCCCACGCTGGCTCGCGTCCCGTGGTCGTCTCGAGGACGCGCACAACGCGATGACCCGCATCGAAACCGAGATCACCGAGAAGTACGGCAAGACGCTCCCGGCTCCGCAGCCGCTGCCCGCCGTCGCCGTCGACGCCCGCCGCGGAACGTTCGCGGAGGCCTTCCGGGGCATCTATCTGCGCCGCACCCTCATGCTTGCGGCCATCTGGGGCTGCGCCTACTTCGTCAACTACGGCATCGCGTCCTGGCTGCCGACGCTGTACCGATCCGCGTTCCACGTCAGCGTCGGCACCGCCCTGCACTACAGCATCGTCACCAGCGTCGCCGGCCTGATCGGCTGCGTCCTCGTCGCCTTCCTCATCGACAACCTCGGTCGTCGCATCTGCATCACCGCGTCGATGGTCCTGTGCTCGTCGCTGCTCTTCCTGCTCGCGGCATCCGGCGCCGACACCGCGACGAAGGTCCTGCTCTGGTCGGCGGGGTCCGCGCTGTTCGTCTTCGCCGTCAACATGGCGCTCTACGTCTACACCGCCGAGCTGTACCCCACCCGGATGCGGGCCATCGGCTGCGCGATCGGCGGAGCGAGCGGACGCCTCGGCATCATCGTCGGGCCCCTCGCCGTCGGCGCCATCCTCGACGGGGGCGGCACGCTCACCGTCGTGTTCGGAATGTTCTCCGCGGTCGCGCTGATCGGCGCCCTCGTCGTCGGTTTCTTCGCCGTCGAGACCCGCGAAAAGACACTCGAGGAGATCTCCCAGTGACCGTTCTCGACACCGCACCCCGGACGCTGCCGTTCGTCCCGGTCGCCGACCGCATCCTCGTCGCCGGCGAGTGGCGGCAGGCGAGCGGCCCCGCCTTCGCCGTCACGGACCCGTCGAACGGCGAGACCCTGCAGGTGATCCACCAGGCCACCGCCGACGACGCCGACGAAGCGGTCCGGAAGGGCCGCGCCGCCGCCGACGACCCGGCGTGGCGGTCGCTGCTCCCGCACCAGCGGGCGAAGTACCTGCACCGCATCGCCGACGCCATCGAGGCGAACAGTTCCCGGCTCGCACTGCTGCAGAGTTACAACACCGGCAAGACCGTCGCCGAGACGACGGCCCTCGTCGGCAGCGCCGCGGGCACGTTCCGCTACTTCGCCGGCGTCCTCGAAACCGCGGACGACGACCTCACCGCCCCGCGCGGCAACTTCCTCACGATGAGCGTCCACGAACCGATCGGCGTCATCGGCGCCATCGCGCCGTGGAACTCCCCGGTCGCGAGCGACGCCCAGAAGATCGCCCCGGCCCTCGCGGCAGGCAACGCCGTCGTCCTCAAGCCCGCCGAGTGGACGCCGCTGGTGTCTCTGGAACTGGCCCGGCTCATCGACGAGTCGGGGCTGCCGAAGGGGCTGTTGTCGGTGCTGCCGGGCAAGGGTTCCGTCGTCGGCGACGCCATCGTCACCCACCCCGACGTCGGGAAGGTGACGTTCACCGGCGGCACCAACACCGGACGGTCCATCGCCCACGCGGCGGCGGAGAAGCTGATGCCCGTGTCGCTGGAACTGGGCGGCAAGTCGCCGACCATCGTCCTCGACGACGCCGACCTCGACGCCGCCGTGAACGGCGTCATGTACGGGATCTTCTCGTCCACCGGGCAGAGCTGCATCGCCGGCTCCCGGCTGTTCGTCGACCGCCGCATCTACACCGAATTCGTCGGGAAACTGGTGGCCAAGACGCAGCGACTGCGCCTCGGACCGGGCCGCGACCCCGACACCCAGATCGGGCCGATGGTCCACCGCAGGCACCGCGACAGCGTCGCCGCGTACGTCGACCTCGCCCGCGAGGAAGGCGGACGCATCCTGTGCGGCGGAGCGATCCCCGACGACGAGCGACTCCGCGACGGCGCGTACTACCTGCCCACCGTCATCGACGGACTGCCCAACAGCTCACGCACCTGCCAGGAGGAAATCTTCGGACCCGTCCTCGTGGTGCTGCCGTTCGACGGCGAAGCGGATCTCATTGCACAGGCCAACGATTCGGTGTTCGGACTCGCATCGGGAGTCTGGACGTCCGACTACCGCCGCGCCTGGAAACTCGCCCGCCGACTCCAGGCAGGCACCGTGTGGATCAACACCTACAAACAGTTCAGCATCTCCACCCCCTTCGGCGGCGTGAAGGAAAGCGGACTCGGCGTCGAAAAAGGTCGCGCAGGCATCGCCGCCTACTCGCGGCAGAAAAGCATCTACTGGGGCCTCGACGAGGAACCCAATCCCTGGGCAGACTGAGCGACCCGCCCGTGGCGTCTCCCAATGTCACACCGGTGCAGTCTGACTGAACCAACGTCACATTGGGCGGCGAAGAGGGCGGCGCACGAGGCCGCACGGAAAGGGGCGCGGTAGCGGGACGGAAAGAAATTTCGATCAGCTCTGTACGACCCAATACTTTAGCGCTAAGATATTGAGATCTAAGCAACTGGAGGCATGCGATGAACCAACCCATAGCCCGGCTGCGGTGCCTGCGCTCCGTCGAACTGCGCACGCAGGCCAGCGTCGAATCCACCGAGTTCTACTCGGACGTGTGGGGGCTGCGCGTGGTCGAGCAGGGGACGGACGGCGCCTGGCTGCGGGGGACCGGTGAGCACCACCATGCGCTGCAGCTCACCCAGGCGGAGCGGAACGGCCTCGGCCGGATCACGTTCGCCGTCGCGACTCCCGCCGAGGTGGACGAGGCGGCCCGCCGGCTCGAACTCCGCGGCGTCCCGATCGTCAGCGGCCCGGGGCCGGTCGACGACCTCGGCGGCGGCTACGGCGTGAGCCTTGTCGACCCCGAGGGCCGCGTCGTCGAACTTCTCGCCGACGCGCTCGCGGTCCCGAAACTCGGCCGCGACGACGCCGTGCCGGTGGGCGTCACGCACGTCGTCCTCAACACCGTCGACATCGACGCAGCGGTGCAGTTCTACTGCGACGTGCTGGGCATGCGGGTCTCCGACTGGTCCGAGCATCAGATGGCGTTCCTGCGCTGCAACACCGACCATCACAGCATCGCGTTCAACCAGGCCGAGTGGACGTCCGTCAATCACGTCGCCTACGAGATGCCCACGGTCGACCACTTCATGCGCGGCATCGGCCGGCTCCGCCACCACGGCACGACGCCGCTGTGGGGTCCGGGCAAGCACGGCCCCGGCGACAACACGTTCTCCTACTTCGCCGACCCGGCCGGGCTCGTGTGCGAGTACACGTCCGGCATCGCGCAGGTCGACGAGGACCGGTGGCTGTGCAAGGTGTGGCGCCGGGTGCCGGAACTGTCCGACCTGTGGGGCACCGCGGGGCCGCCGTCCAAGCAGGTTCGCTACCACATGGCCGGCGTCCCCGACCCGGGTGCGTTCGAGCGGTTCGATCTCAGGCGGGCATCGTGACGCACGTCGTCGAATCCGGTTCCGGCCCAGCGCTGCTCATGCTGCACGGGATCGGCGGCAGCGCCGACAGTTTCGCGCCGCAGTTCGACGAACTGTCGTCGTCGCTGCGTTTGCTGGCCTGGGACGCCCCCGGCTACGGCCGCAGCGAAGACCCCGGCCGTCCGTTCGACCTCGACGACTACGCCGACGCCGCGGCGGACGTCATCCGCGACCGCTGCGGTGACGCCGGCGCCCACGTCCTGGGCATGTCGTGGGGCGGCGTGATCGCCACCCGGCTCGCGCTGCGCCACCCCGGACTCGTGCGGAGCCTCGTGCTCGGCAGTTCCACCGTCGGCTCGGGAGCGGACCGCGAGACCGCCGACCGGATGCGTTCCCGGGCCGCGACGCTCGACCGGGACGGTGCGGAAGCCTTTGCCGCCGAGCGGGCTCCGCGACTGCTGTCCGGCAACGCCGACGACGAGCTGGTGGCCAAGGCCACCGCGATCATGGCCGCATCGATCCGGCTGCCCGGCTACGGGTACGCCGCCGACTCGATGGCCGCGACCGATCACACCGCCGACCTCCCGAAGATCGACATTCCCACACTCGTTCTCAGCGGGGACGAGGACACGGTGACGGGAATCCCGGCGAGTCAGGTTCTCGCAGGGGGCATCCCGGGCGCCGTGTTCGTCACCGTCCGGGGTGCGGGACACCTCGCGAACCAGGAACGACCCGACGCCTTCGACGCCTGGGTCGAATCCTTCATCCACATCACCGAACGCCTGCGCAACCACCTCTAGAGAAGGAGCACGACATGACACTCGAATACGGCACCGCCGACCTGAAGGAATTCACCGACTCGCTCATCCTCACCCGTGGCTCCCGCCACGAGGACTGGGACACCCTGGGCTTCCAGGCCAAGGCCGGCGACCAGTTCAAGCGCGCGCAGATCCGCTACGTCGGATCCGGCGCGACCGGTAACCACGAGAACGACAACCGGACCATCGGTTCGCGCGGATTCACGTTCTCCAACATGCTGCTTCCCCCCGGCGCCGAGGGCCCCGAGCACACCCACCACGACGCCGAGGAAGCCTTCTTCGTCCTCGAGGGCGAGGTGGAGGTCGGCGTCCACCGCGACGGCCAGGTGGAGAAGCGCACCCTCGGCTACCGCGACATGATCGTCGTCCCCGCCGGTGTGCCCCGCAGCCTGAAGAACAACGGCGACAAGGACGCCCTGTTCTGCGTCATCATCGGCGCGCAGAAGCCGCAGATCCCGACGTACCCCGAGACGTCGGCCATGCACGGTGTGACGCGGGACTGATCGTGACTCTCGACGGGAAGAACATCGTCGTCACCGGTGCCGGTCGCGGCCTCGGCCTGGCCATCGCCCGCCGGCTCGGTGCGGACGGGGCCACGCTCTGGCTCGCCGACATCCGGGCCGACTGGGGCGAGCCGGCCGCGGAGAGCCTGCGCGCGGACGGGGTGAAGGCGCAGTTCGTCCACGTCGACCTCCGCGACCCGGGGTCGGTGGACGCCATGGCGGCCACCGTCACCGCGGGCGGACCGCTGTACGGGCTCGTCAACAACGCCGCGCTCGCCGACGGGGTGGGCGGCAAACCGATTCACGAACTCGGCATCGACGAGTGGGACCGCGTGCTGGGCGTCAACCTACGCGGCACGTTCCTCGTGAGCAGGGCACTCGTTCCCGCCATCATCGGGAACGGGGGCGGTCGGGTCGTCACCATCGGCTCCGACGCCGCCCTGTACGGCTCGCCGCGCCTCGCGCACTACATCACATCCAAGGGCGGGGTCGCGGCCCTCACCCGGGCGATGTCGCGGGACCTCGGTCCGCACGGCATCACCGTCAACACCGTGTCGCCCGGGCTGACGGAAAGCGAATCGGCAGAACAGGTTCCGGAGCACCGGCACGAGCTGTACCGGCTGAACCGGGCGCTCGAGCGGCCGCAACGCCCCGACGACCTCGTCGGCGCCGTCGCATTCCTGATGGGGCCCGAGGCGTCGTACATCACCGGCCAGCAACTCGTCGTCAACGGCGGATTCGTCCTGCACTAGAAGAAGGGGACCACGGCGTGGACCTGCAACTGAAAGACCGCACCCACCTGGTGACCGGCGGAAGTTCCGGCGTCGGGCTCGCGACCGTCGCGATGCTGCTCGAGGAGGGTGCCAACGTCGTCACCTGTGCCCGCGACCGCGACCGGCTCGACGCCGTCATCGCGCCGCTGCCGGGCAGCGAGCGGGTCCTCACCGCCTCGTGCGACGTGCGGGACCCTGCCGCGGTCGCCGGTCTCGTCGCCGCGGGCGTCGATCGCTTCGGCGGCCTCGACGGCCTCGTCAACAACGCGGGCAAGTCGCGGATGGTGCCCCGCGGCGAGGCCACCCTCGACGACTGGCGCGACGAACTGGACCTGAAATTCTCCAGCGTCCTCAACACCGTCGACGCCGCCCTGCCCGCGCTGCGGAAGTCGGATGCGGCGGCCATCGTCAACATCTCCGCCGTCCTCGCCCGGCAGCCGGAACCGCGGCTAGTCACCACCAGCGCCGCCCGGGCCGGGCTGCTGAATCTCAGCAAGTCCCTGTCGCTCGAACTCGCCGCCGACGGCATCCGCGTCAACTCGGTGTCGCTCGGACTGGTCGACACCGGCCAGTGGCGGCGCCGCTACGAAGAGTCCGGCACCGACGCCACATTCGCCGACTGGGAGGCGGAGATCGCCCAGGACCGCGGCATCGGCCTCGGCCGGTTCGGCCGCGCCGACGAGGTGGCCGCCATGATCGTGACCCTGCTGTCCCCCCGCTCGTCGTATGTGACGGGCACCAGCCTCGACGTCTGCGGAGGCGTCGCGCGCTATGTCTGAGAGGAACACCATGTCTGTTGGCAACGGCGGCGACCTGCTGGTGCAGGTGCTGCGGGAGGCCGGTGTCGACACCGTCTTCGGAATCGTCAGCGTCCACAATCAGCCCCTCGTCCAGGCGGTCGCCAAGCACCTGCGGTTCGTGCCGGTGCGGCACGAGGCCACCGCGGTCAGCGCTGCCGACGGATACGCCCGGGCCACCGGTGGACTCGGCTGCGCGCTCACCAGCACCGGCACGGGAGCCGGCAACGCTGCGGGGTCGCTGATCGAATCCCTCAGTGCCGGAACGTCGGTACTGCACGTGACCGGTAACGTCGAGAGCCGCTACCTCGGTTCGGGCCGCGGGTTCATCCACGAGACCAAGGACCAACTCGGCATGCTGACGGCGACGTCGAAGCACGCCGCCACCATCCTCGACACCGACAGCGCGGGAAAGGTGTTGCGGGAAGGCGTCGCCGCGGCCCTCGCCGCGCCCGGCGGCCCGTCGAGCATCGAATGGCCGATCGACCTCCAGTACGCGGAGCACGTCATCGACGAGGCCGAGCCGGTCACGGAGGCGCCGCGCACGCCGGACGCCGACGAGTTGGCCGTCGCGTTCGCCCTCCTGCGGTCGGCGGAACGCCCGGTGATCTGGGCCGGCGGCGGCGTCGCGACCGCGGGCGCCGAGCTGACCGCGCTGGTGGAACGGTGGGGAGTCCCGTTGCTCACCAGCAACTCCGGACGCGGTGCCGTATCCGAGGACCACTCGCTGTGCATCGGCAACTATGGCAACACCCCGGCCGGCCGGGAACTCCTGCAGGACGCCGACCTGCTGCTCTCGCTCGGAACGCATTTCCGGTCCAACGAGACCGGCGACTACTCGATGCCCGTCCCGGACGTCCACGTGCAGGTCGACCTCGACACGGCGGCGCTCGGCCGCGTCTACCCCGCGCAGGCCGGAGTGACCGCCGACGTCGCCACGTTCCTGACGAGCCTGTCGGAACTGGCCCCGGTCGACGCGTCGTGGACCGAACGAGCCCGCGCTACGCGGGAACTGGTGCGCAGCAAGCAGCGCGCCGGACTCGGCGACCACGCCGTGCTCTGCGACGCCGTGCGCGCCGCGTTCCCGAACGATTCCGTGATCGCCCGCGACGTCACCATCGCGTCGAGTTCCTGGGGCAACCGGCTGCTGCCGATGTTCGATCCCAAGTCCAACGTGTTCCCCCGCGGCGGCGGCATCGGGCAGGGCCTGGGCATGGCCATCGGCTCCGCACTGGCCGACGAGACCCGCCCCACCCTGGCCCTCGTCGGCGACGGCGGACTGGCCGTCCACTTCGGCGAGATCCTCACCATGGCACAGGAAAAGCCGTGGCTGGTGCTGCTCGTGTTCAACGACGGCGGCTACGGTGTGCTGCGGAACATGCAGAAGGGCAGCGGCGACGACACCTACGCCGTCGACCTCGTCACTCCCGACTTCCCGCTGCTCGCGCAGTCGATCGGCATGCCGTACCTGCGGATCGGTGGTGCCGCGGAGGCCCACGACGTGCTGGCCGATGCCGTGTCGCGGCAGGCGCCGGTGATCGTCGAGGTCGATCTCGCCTCCTACGGCGACATGCCGGCCCCGTTCACCCCGCCCGTGACCGTTCCCGGAAAGGAAACCCGATGACCACCATCGCCGTGTGCGGCGGCGGAATCGGCGGCCTGGCCACAGCCCTCGCGCTGCGGAAGTTCGGCCTCGACGTCACCGTGTACGAGCAGACGCGGCAGTTCGCCCGCGTCGGCGCCGACATCAACCTGACCCCCAACGCCGTCCGGGCGCTCGACGGACTGGGCGTCGGGCCGGCGATCCGCGATTCGGCCGCCCGGCCGCAGTTCCGGATCAGCCGCACGTGGGACACCGGCGTCGAGACGTCGCGGCTGCCGATGGGTGACACCGCGGAACAGCAGTACGGCGCACCGCAGTTGACGTTGCACCGCGGCGACCTCATGACCGCCCTCGAAAACCGGCTGCCGTCGGGGCTTGTCCACATGGGCCGCCGGGTCAGCGGCATCGCGGACGGACGCATCGAATTCGCCGACGGCAGTACGGCTTCCGCGGACGTGATCGTCGGTGCCGACGGCATCCACTCCGCGGTCCGGACCGCGCTCCTCGGCCGGGAACAGCCGACGTTCACCGGGGTCGTCGCGTTCCGCGCGGTGGTCCCCACCGAACGCGTCGGCGACCTGCCGAACCTCGACTGCTTCACCAAGTGGTGGGGACCGAATCCATCGACCCAGATCGTGACGTTCCCCCTCAACCAGGGCAAGGACATCTTCATCTTCGCGACCTGCGCGCAGGACGAGTGGACCGAGGAATCATGGACCACACCCGGTTCCGTCACCGAACTGCGCGACCTCTACCGCGACTTCCACCCCGAGGCCCGCACCCTCCTCGACGCGTGCGACGACGTCCTGAAATCGGCGCTGTACGTGCGTGATCCGCTGGAATCATGGACCGACGGCCGGTCGGTGCTCCTCGGCGACGCCGCGCACCCGATGATGCCGTTCATGGCGCAGGGCGCCGGCATGGCCATCGAAGACGCCGTCGTCCTGTCCCGCTGCCTGAGCCTGTTCGACGACCCCGCCGTCGCCCTGCAGACCTACCAGCACACGCGCCTGGAGCGCACCTCGCGGATCCAGCGCGGGTCGCGGTCCAACGAATGGCTCAAAGTGTCCGGCAACGGCGACTGGGTCTACGAATACGACGCCTGGCAGGTGCCGTTGGAATTGGCCGCGGTCCGAGCGGGCGTGTAGATGGAACCCGTTGGCCGGCAGTCGCTGTCGAGGCGGCGGGCACTGGCCCTGCTGGGTTCGGCCGCCACCGCCGTCGCCGCGACGAGTTGCGCATCGCACACTTCGGAGTCGCAACCGAGCGGCGCGACGCCACCGGACGCTTACGAGCTGTCCGGTGACGTCGACGGCTACGCGACGACGCTGACTCTGCTCGGAACCGCTGCCGGACCCATCGCCGTCCCGGGACGCAGCGGCGCATCCAGCGTGCTGGTCGTCGGGGACAGGCCCTATCTCATCGATGCGGGTCCGTGGTCGAGCCGGAAGCTGATCCAGGCCGGCATCTCCGCGGACTCACTCGGCGGCGTCTTCGTCACCCACATGCACAGCGACCACATCGCCGACCTGGTCAACGTGTTCTGGCTGGTCGGGGGCACGCCGTCGTACACGGCGCGGGGTGTCGTGCCCGTCTACGGCCCCGGTTCGGCGGGCGCCCTGCCGACCCCGCGAGCCGGTAAGACCATCCCGATTCGGAATCCGCTCACCCCCGCTCCCGGGCTGAGTCAACTCTTCACCGGTGTTCTCGACGCATACGCCTACGACACCAACATCCGCAACGCGGAGAAGGGCGCCGGCACCGACTACAACCGCATGTTGTCGCTGCACGACGTGCTGCCGCCGGAGTCGTCGGGCGCGTCGGCCGAGAACACCGCACCGGAGATGGAACCGTTCCCCGTATTCGAGGACGATCGGGTGCGGGTCACCGCGACGCTGGTCCCGCACGGCCCCGTCTACCCGTCGCTGGCCTACCGATTCGACACCGAGGACGGCGCCGTCACGTTCTCCGGCGACACCGCGAAATCGCCCAACGTGGTTCGGCTCGCGCAAGGATCGGACATCCTCGTCCACGAGGTGATCGATGTCGACTTCTACGCCGCGACGTCGGGTCCCGCACTGGTCGAGCACATGATTCAGGCGCACACCACCGCACAGGACGTCGGGCGCGTCGCCACCGACGCGGACGTCCGCCAGGTGGTTCTCTCCCACATCGGACCGGGCGACCCCCGGCAGGTCACCGACGACCAGTGGGAACGAGGCGTGAAGTCCACGTTCGCCGGCGCGGTGACGGTAGGGCACGATCTCGTCCGGATCGGCGTCGGGCAGCGGCGGTAGCAGATCTTGCGCGCCGTCGCTGTCCCGAGAAGGGTGGATCTCACGACCCCGCGACGTGATCGGAGCCAGGGATGGACACCACGATTACCGAGATCGCTCCCGACATCTATCGGCTGTCCACATATCTGGACGAGCCGAATCTGATCATGAACCAGTTCCTCGTCGACGGGGAGGAAGCGCTGCTGTTCCACACCGGTCAGCGTGCGCTGTTCCCGGATGTGTCCGCGGCGGTCGCCCGGCTGATTCCGCTCGCCCGGCTGCGGTGGATCACATTCGGGCACGTCGAGGCCGACGAGTGCGGGGCGATGAACTCGTGGCTGGCGGCAGCGCCGAATGCCGAGGTCGCGCACGGGGCGATGGGGTGCTTCGTGCAGGTCAACGATCTGGCGGATCGCATGCCGCGTCCGCTGCAGCACGGTGACGTGCTGGAGACGGGCACCCGGCGGGTCCGTCACCTCGACACCCCGCACGTTCCCCACGGGTGGGACGCCGGCCTGATGTTCGAGGAGACGACGCAGACGCTGTTCAGCGGCGACCTGTTCACGGCGTTCGGCCATCACCCGCCTTCCACGGAGGAAGAGATCGTCGGCCCCGCCATCGCGGCGGAGGACATGGGCAGCGCGACGTGCCTGACACCGGCCCTCGGGCCCACGATCCGGGACCTCGCCGCTCTGGAACCACTGCTGCTGGCGCCGATGCACGCGCCGGTCTTCGCCGGCGACTGCGGGCAGAGTCTCCACGACCTCGCGGCGGCGTACGAGGATCGGCTGGCGGCCGAGCAGGAAAAGTTCCGCGCCGAGGCCTGATAGAAACGCAACCTGGCGCTCGTCTCGCTCGACGGGGTCCTCGGCTGACCGGACTACGGAGCGATACGCGCGGTTCCTTCGCCATGGAGAGGGAAATCGCACCGATGAGGTTGCCTCGATGGGACCGCGTCGATCGCGCGTCGGGTGATGATTTCGGCGGCGATGGAGATGGCGGTCTCGGCGGGGCCGCGGTTGCCGATGTCAAGGCCGATGGGGCTCGATAGGGCAGCGAGGTGTTCGGGGCGGACACCGGCAGCGGCGAGTTCTCGTCGTCGGTTGGTATCGGCGGTGAGTGACCCCATGGCGCCGATGTAGACGAGGGGTTCTGCCCATTTGGTTGTGTCGAGGCATTCGACGAGGACGGGGATGTCGATCTTGGGATCGTGGGTGAGAACGACAATGACTGTGCGGGAATCGAATCGGCCTTCGTTGCGTTCGCGTGCGATCCAGTCGGACGGCCATTCGCAGACGACCTCATCGACATGGGGAAATCGCTGCGGTGTCGTGAAGGTAGGGCGGGCATCGCAGAGGGTGACCCGGTAGCCCATTCTGGTGCCGAGGTAGCCGGTTTCCGCTGCGAAATCGGTCGAGCCCACGATGATCATCCGTGGCCGGGACGGGAAGCGGCGTATCAGCGTTCCGGTGGAGGTCAGGCCAGTGGGTGCGTCGAGTTCGTGTGCGATGCGGTGGGTACCAGCTTGTGGTCCGATGAGGACCGTCTCGAGGGTGACGGTTTCGTCGCGGAGTACTCGGCTCATCACCCTGCCGAGTTGTGGCATGGTGGCCCGGTCTACTCGTTCCACGAGGACGGTCAGTGATCCGCCGCAGGTCAGTCCGGGTTCGAGGATGTTGCCGGTCGGGCCGTAGTGCTCGATTCGGGGGTGGCCGGTGGTGAGGACGTCGAGGGCAGTCTCATACAGGGCGCCCTCGACGCAGCCGCCCGAGATGCTGCCCACCACGGTTCCGTCCTGATGGACTGTGAGCATGGCGCCGGGATCTCGCGGGGACGACCCGAGCGTGGCGATGACGGTGGCGACCGCGACGGCGCGGTCAGCCTCCCATTCGGTGTAGATGTCGTGGAGAACGGAGTTCACGAATGCCTCGCAGTTCGGTATGCGCATCAGGGTTGGGGCCGCAGATCCGTCGCGGGTGGTGGCGAGATCGTACAATAGTTTTGCGCAAAGATAAGTCTTGATCTGGCAGAGAGTCGGTCGCCGGCAGCGAAACGCTTTGGGCGGCACAGTCGACGTAACGAACCTGGAGTGTGGACTGGAAAGAATGCAGAGTGGTCTCGGCGGAGGCGAACGCCAGGAGCTCGCCGGTCTCCTCGCTGTACTCGAGGGATCTTTGCACGCTGCCGCGTCCGAGGACGCTGCACCGTCGCTCGGGGCGGCTTCAGCGTAGGCGTCGACCCCGACGGTCCCGGCGGCCGGGTTCGGCGAGCGCGCGGTGGCGCAGAGGGGAATTTTCGGCAGAGGCAGTCCCGCCCTTGACCTAGGGTCGTCGAGAACGTAGAACTCTCTTATAGCAAAGATACTTTGCGCTGAGGTTCTTGGTTGGGGCGCCCGCCGTAGTCGTCGAAGGGAAACATCCACATGAAGTGGAGTGGCTTTGCCGGTGTGGCTGTGGAGGACACGGGCACGGTGACTTCCCTGGACTCACATGCCGCCGCGACCGGGGAAGAGGGCCGTGCGAAAGACGGATTCCCCGCGCGGGTACTCGGCCGTCGCGATCATCGCCGGGACCGGAATCGGCGTAAGTTCGACTACACCGGAGTCTGTTCGGGTTTCGTCCTCACCGCGCTCGGTGTCGTCCTCAACGTTCTCTGCGGCCGGCGAACGTCGCGTCCTGGCAGGGCGAAAGGTGATGCAACAAATGACTGATACCGGACTCGCCGTCCCCACGGGCGCCCTCGCCGGTGGTCACGCCGAACTGCGTTGCACATTCGCGCGGGGAGCGTGCTGATGCGCACCCAGGCACTGGGTGCGGGGTTGGTGGCGCAGAGCCAATTCGCGATGGCTCCGTTCCGGCTTCATCGTCCGACCACTATCGAAGACGCCCTCGCGATCCTGTCCGAATATCCGGATGCTGCGATCGCCGCCGGTTGCTCGGATCTTGTTGCCCAGATCCGTGAGGGCCGCGGCCTGGAAACGCTGGTGTCGCTGCAGAAGGTCGATGCGCTGCGCGCCATCGGCCACGAGGCCGGCGTACTCCATATCGGTCCGATGGTGACCCATCACGCCGGTGCGACGGACGACATTGTCGGCACGGTGATCCCGAACCTCGCGGCGGCGTGGGAGTCGATCGCCACGGTTCGGATCCGCTACACCGCGACCGTCGGCGGGAACCTGATGGCGCGACGATACCGCTACGAGATGCCGCTGCTACTCGGAGCCCTCGATGCGGAGCTTGTCTTCGACGCCGGTGCGGCATCCCGTCCGGTCGCGTCGCTGTGGGCGAACACCGCATCTGCTCAGCGAGGTCTGCTGACCGACATCACGATACGAACGGACGACCTCGTCTGGTTCGGATATGAGCGGTCGATGCGTCCGACGGCGACGGTGGCGCTCGCGGTGCGCCGCAACCCCGACGGCACCCTGCGGGTGCGCGCGCACTCGGGATCGGAGTACCGACACGGATTCGCACTCACGGCCGACACCGGCGTAGGCGAAATCGATCCGATGGCGTTGAGTGCGCAGCTTGCCCGGCAGTTACCGAACGAGTGTGCCGATTACACCGGCTCGGCGGAGTACCGCCGGCACCTGGTGCGTGTGCTGACGCGCCGTCTGCTCATCGCGGCGTGTGCGCAACTGAAGGGAACGACAACGAGATGACCGAGTACCCCGATCGCGATCCCGACCGATCCACCGCCGCGGACGGAGAATTCGACACCTGCATCGAGTTCGCTCTGAACGGCGTCAAACAGATCGTGCGTGTCGACGTCAACGCAATTCTGCTCGACGTCCTCCGTAACAACCACGGCTGCAAGGGCGTACGCGCTTCCTGCGAACGCGGGGTCTGTGGGGCGTGCACCGTGCTCGTGGACGATCTGCCGGTCGCCTCCTGTTCGACCTTCGCGTTCAGCGTCGACGGCGCCTCGGTGGAAACGGTCGAGGGGTTGGCCGCGCCCGACGGCACACTGTCCCCGCAACAACGGGCCTTCTCCGAGTGCGGGGGTTTCCAGTGCGGCTTCTGCACCTCGGGGATGTTGATGCTCACCACCGGGCTGTTGCGCCAGGACCCCCAACCCGATCGCGGCACCATTCGCGAATGGATCAGTTCCAACACCTGCCGCTGCACCGGATACGAGATGATCCTCGAATCGGTCGAACGTGCCGCCGAACTGTCCGGCGAGACGAATGGGGAATTCGCGTGAGAGCGACGCCCGAGTCCTTCACCCACGACGTCCACTCCGACGCCGCGAGCGGCGGGTACACCGTGTACTCGCTGCCGACCGCCGCACCGGGCAAGCGGGTCACCGGACGAGATCTGCCGCGCGCGGACGCCACGGCCAAGGTGACAGGCAAAGCGGTCTACAACACCGACATCGTGCGCCCGGGGATGCTGCACGCGAAGGTGCTGCGTAGCCCGCACGCGCATGCTCGTCTCGTGTCGATCGACGCGAGCGCCGCCAGGGCGCTGGACGGCGTCACTGCGGTGCTGACCCGCAATGACACCGTCGGTCTGGCGTGCTACGGCACGATGGTCAAGGACCAGCCGGTAGTCGCGACGGACGCCGTCCGCTATGTCGGCGACATCGTTGCCGCCGTCGCCGCGGTTGACGAGAGCACCGCACTGGCGGCACTGGACCTCATCGAGGTCGAGTACGAGATCCTGCCCGCGGTATTCGACGTCGAGCAGGCCCTCGATCCGTCATCGCCGACAATTCATCCGGTCGAGCCGCGCGGTGGCCTGCCCCCGTACCGCAACGGCGCGTCGGCGTCGCTGCGCAGCGACCACAACGTCAGCTACGAATTCCGGTACAGCACCGGTTCACCGGACGTGTGGGACGAGTGCGACCACATCTTCGAGGACACCTTCTACTTCTCCCGGATGAACCACATGCATCTCGAACCGTTCGTCACGGTCGCGGAGGCAACCGACGACGAAATCGAGGTCTGGACCGCGACGCAGAGCCCGTTCAACCTCCGCCAGGAACTCGGGCACGTGTTCAACCTTCCGGAAAACCGGATCCGGGTACACGTGGCCCTCCTCGGCGGCGCGTTCGGGGCGAAGAACGGCCCGAAGGCCGACCCGGTCGCCATCCGACTGTCCCAGCTCAGCGGCGGCCGGCCGGTGCGATTCTGCATGAGCACCGAGGAGGGCTTCCTCACCGTGTCGCAGCACGCTGCGAAGCTGACCGTCAAGGCCGGTGTGAAGGCGGACGGCACGTTCGTCGCCCGCACATCGACGGTGCTCCTCGACAGCGGGGCCTATGCCGAACACAGTCCGGCGGTGGCGGAGAAGGCCGGTTATCGGATGCCGGGCGCGTATCGCTGGCAGCACATCGACACCGTCTGCAAGGCCGTCACCACGAACACGGTGCCCGCTGGCGCCATGCGCGGCTTCGGCGCCACACAGACGACGTGGGCCGGCGAACGTCAGGTCGACCTCATCGCACAGCGTCTCGGCATGGACCCGTACGAGCTGCGGTTGAAGAACCTCAAGAAGCTCGGCGAAGAGTTCGTGCCCGGGGACGCGGGAATCGACTCGGACCTCGCCGAAGGGATGCGTCTGGTCGCGGACGCCATCGGCTACCACACCAGGGATCGCGGTGGGAACCGCGGCATGGGAGTGTGCGTCGGCCTCAAGGACAGCGGCGGCGGCAACAAGCCCGCGATGGCGCGGGTCAAGGTGACCGCCAATGGCGACGTCTTCCTCAACTGCGCGCTCACCGAGATGGGCCAGGGCGGGCACTCGGCGATGTCCCAGATCGTGGCCGACGTCCTGCGCACCAGCCGGGACCGCGTCGTGTACACCCGCATCGACACCGACCACACCCCCTTCGATCAGGGGACCAACGCCTCATCCGGTGTCGTGGTGATGGGACAAGCCGTGCGCAACGCGGCGGAAAACCTGCGCAGACAAGTGCTCGAGTGGGCCGGTGAGCAGTTTGCGCTCGACCCCGCCACCGCGGTGCTGGACGACTGGACGGTGCGCACCCCCGCGGGCGAGATATATCCGCTCTTCGAACGGATCATGGAGTACTTCGGCCACACCGGGTTCGAGTTCTCGGCGGACGGCTACTACAAGGTCCGGAACGACGCTGACGCGCCGTTGGCCGCCCGGTGTGTCTTCTACGAGATCGGTTGGGCTGCAGTCGAGGTCGAAGTCGACCCGGAGACCGGAAAGGTGACGGTGCTCCAGCTCGCGGTCAGCGGTGACGCGGGCAAGGTGATCAACAAGATCGGCTGCCGCGGGCAGGATGAAGGCGCCGCCGTCCTGGGACTCGCGCAGGCCCTGTTCGAGGAAATGCGGTACGAGAATGGCGAACTCCTCAACGCCGAGGCCCTGCTGTACCGCGTCCCGCTCGCGGAGGACATCCCCGAACGGTTCGTTTCGATCACCCAGGAGCAGGGACACGGCGCCGGCCCGTTCGGCGCAAAAGGCATGGGGGAGGGCGGCATGCTCCCCATCGCCCCGGCCATCGCTCAGGCCGTCGCCGACGCGGTCGGCGCCCAGCTCACCGAATTGCCGATGACCCCGGAGCGTGTCTTTCGTGCCCTCTCGAACGGCGGCGTTCCCGGTTTCCCGCCGTTGTCGCACGCCTGATTGCAACCGGACGTCGTTGGCACCGAGCAGGAGGGTGCCAACAAGGTTGTCGATGGCGATGAACTGCCCTTCCGAGAAGCCGATCGATGACCGGTCACCCCCGAGAGCTCAGGTGTCGGCTGGTTACGGGTTGTTCGGTTCCCGCTAGAAGATGGCCCGTGGGATCAATCCGGTGGTTCGTCCATCCTGATCAAGGACATGTCCTGCCCTCTTGAAGGTGTGGAGGCTGATGAACCGGTCCGAAATGGTGATGGACGGAAGTTCTCGCGTGAGTGCAGCCGCGAATGGCGCGATCTCGGTAACCGTCTGAAACCACATCGTGGCGACGATTGTCGAGGTTCCGGTAATGGCGTTTGCAATTCGGCATTTTGGAATTCGGCTCAACAGGTTGCCGACCGTATCCAACTCGTTCGGCGCGGTCGTGATCATGAAAGTCGTCTCGACGACTGGTCCGACCAGTGTGTTTGCTCCCTCGCACCGCAGGGCCACGCGGCCTCCGTCGATCAGCCTCTCGACGCGGCGTCGCGCGGTCGGTCCGGTCACATCGCAGTGCTCGCCGAGCGCGGTCCATGCTTGACGCCCATCTTTCGCGAGGGCTCCGAGCAGAGAACGATCGAGATCGTCCAGGAATGGAATCGTTTTCCTGCGTGTGGGCGCTGCCTGGGGTGATTGGAGAAGATGGGCCTGTTCCAGGTCTAACACCGGGATGCGCCACCGCGCGCTTTCTGTGTAGTTGGTGAGCACGACCGTCGTTGTCACCGACCTGATTCCTTCGATTACCTCGATGCGGTCGGTGAGTAGACGGGTGAGGTCGGCGATGCTGGACACGAACACGATCACATGGAAGTCCGACGTTCCGGATGTGCTCGATACCGTGTCGACTGCTGGTTCGGCAATCAGGGCTTCTGCAACGTCAGGCTTGCTCTGGGGTCGGCAGGTGATCGCAAGCCATGCGGCACATCCGAATTGCAGGAAGGTCGGGCCCGGAGCCACCGCGATCCATGCTGAGCCGCTCTCGGACAACAGCTTCCATCTTCGGGCGAGTGTCTTCGGCGAGTACTGAAGTGCCTCCGCCAGGTCCGCCCAGTCAGCGCGGGGGTTGAGCTGCAGCGCGCCGATAATTGCAAGGTCCAGTTCTGCGGCAGCCTGAGAGGTCATATTGGACATTATGGCCGTAATAATTTTGGATATCGGCCAAAACCCAGGTCTGGTGAGGTGCGCCACTCAGAGTGGTTGAGCGCGAGTTGCGCAACCGGGACTCCCGGCCCACGAAGTCGAGGTCGATGCATGTGGACACAATCAGTCAGGGGTGAGGAAGGTGCCGTCCAGCGGGCGGGTAGACAGCGGGCGGGCGTTGTGGCGCGTAGTAGGGGGCCGGCGCGCATCCAGGCCGCTGCGGCGGGCCCGCCGCATGCTGGTGAGTGCCGCTGACCATGTTCCGCAAAATAATCCCTCGTGGATTTCTCTTGCTTTTCGCCCGCAAGTAACAATTGTCAACTGTGCACGCGGTCTGTTTATTCGTAGGAGCCGTGCGCGACTGATTCCGCCGAAGTCTGTAGCCGGAGTTCCGGGCCGAGGAATCCATTTCTGCTCTATTGCATCTCTCGTTCGGTGCCGGGATTCTGCGGTCTCGCGGTTCGCGCATAACAGCAGGTTGAGGGCTCAAATTGGAGAAGTGAGACCTTGCGCGCCGACTATCCTCAGCATTAAGATTTTGACCACTTAAGTATTTGGATCGCGTTGCTCGTTATTCCGAAACAGAGGCTCCCTAGAACGCCCTGATTCCCCACGCGGTTCACGCGCCGCGTGATCGCATGTTCGCCAAATAGCCGGGAGGCACAATATGGGTGGTGCAGTCGCACGACCAGCGGGCGCAGGCTCGCCGAAGAAGGTCGCGCTAGCTAGCCTGATCGGCACAACCATCGAGTGGTACGACTTCTTCATCTACAGCACCGCAGCGGTGCTCGTCTTCAACCATCACTTCTTCCCCAGCTTCGACCCGGCCATCGGAACGCTGCTGGCCTTCTCGACCTTCGCCGCCGGCTTCGTCGCCCGCCCGATCGGAGCCATCGTCTTCGGTCACTTCGGGGACAGGGTTGGCCGAAAATCGATGATGGTCGTCACCATCTTGATCATGGGTGTCGCCACCGTGCTGATCGGCCTACTGCCGACCTATGCCACCATCGGCGCCTTCGCTCCGGTGCTGCTGGTGCTGCTCCGGCTGACGCAAGGCTTCGCGCTCGGCGGCGAATGGGGGGGTGCTGCGCTCATGGCGACGGAGCATTCCCCCAATAGCCGACGTGGTTTCTTCGGCAGCTGGCCGCAGGCCGGGGTGGCGGTCGGACTGATCCTGGCGATGACCGTGTACCTACCCCTCGACGCAATGGCCGATGATCACTTCATGGCCTGGGGGTGGCGTGTTCCGTTCCTGCTCAGTGCGGTACTGGTGATCACCGGGCTGATCATCCGGGTACAGGTAGCGGAGAGTCCGGAGTTCGACCGGGTCAAGGATGTGCACGCGGTCGTGCGCCTGCCGATCATCGAAGTTCTTCGCACACATCCGAAGCAGGTGCTCCTGGTCGCCGGCGCCAGCCTGTCGCCGGGCATCTTCTTCTACCTCCTGACGGTGTACAACTTCGTCTACACGCGAGAGGCGGGCGGCCTCAGTCAAAGCGCCATGCTGATTCTGGTGATCGTCACGTCCGCGGTCGGATTCGTGGTCACCCCGATCGCAGGTGCGCTCTCCGACAGGTTCGGCCGGCAACGGCTCTTCCTGCTGGGCCTTGCCCTCATCGGTTCTCTCGCCTTCCCGCTCTACTGGGCGCTCGACTCGGGCTCGTACGGCTTCATCGCCGCCTGCTACGTCGCCGCGACCATCGCCGTATACATTCCCTGGGCGCTGCAGCCGGCATACTTCTCCGAGGCGTTCGACGCACGAGTTCGCTACAGCGGGCTGTCGTTGGCCACGACCCTCGGCAATCTCTTGGGCAGCGCTATCGCGCCTCTCATTGCCGGCACACTACTCAGCGCAACTCATGCGTCCATCTCCATTTCCCTGTATGTCTTCGTCACCGCAGCAATGTCGTTCGTCTGCGTACTGGTGCTCGGACGGACGAACCGGAAAAAAGACAGGCAAGCCGATAGTGGAATCGGCATCGATAACGCGAGCGGGCTCCGCACTCCCACCTACTCGGAGTGATACCCCGCATGTAGGTGCCCCCGCGGCGCAGAATGCGCCCACGCCAGCAGCAGATAACACGCTGAAAGAAGGACAAACTGTGAGCAGCAACGAATGCCGCTACGAAACATTCACCCTCGAACGCGCAACACCGACCATCGGGGCGTTCATCCACGGCCTGGATCTTCGCGACGAGATCACACCGCAGTGCCAGACTGAACTCCGCACAGCCTTCCTGCAACACGAGGTCCTGTTTCTCCGCGATCAGCACCTCGGGCCAGAAGATCAGCTCCGATTCGCGAAGGTGTTCGGCGACCCCCAGGAAGTAAGTGCATTCTTTCCCTCCCTCCCGGGGAACCCGTTCATCGAGGTGCTCGAATCTCGCGGTCGCGCAGCCGGAACCGACGTCTGGCACTCCGATCTGACGTGGCAGGCGACCCCGAATTCCGCGACCTGCCTTCACGCCCAGGACATCCCGCCGTGCGGCGGTGACACCCTGTGGTCCAGCATGACGGCCGCGTATGACGCGTTACCGGAGACGATGAAGAACCTCATCGACGGACTCGAAGCCGTGCACGATTGGGAAAAGGAACTGACCGGTGTTGTCCGCCAGGGGGATGACGGGGAAGCGCGGTACGAGGAAACACGCCGGAAGTATCCGCCGATGACGCACCCCGTCGTGCGCAAGCATCCGGAAACCGGTCGCCGACTCGTCTACGTGAACGAGTTGTTCACCTCACGCATCTCCGGGGTTCCGTCGCAGCTGAGCGACTCGCTACGAAACATGCTCACCGGCCTCGCCAAGACCCCGGAGTATCAGGTCCGATTCCGGTGGGAACCGAACTCCCTGGTGATCTGGGACAACCGGTCGACGCAACACTACGCGGTCGGCGACTATCACCCGCACTACCGGCGCATGCACCGCGTCACCCTCAGCGGCGACCGCCCGGCCTGACACTCGGTGCGGCGTGCTGGGCGACCAGATCACCGGTCGCCCAGCAGCGCTCATTCCCGCCTCGCGTCGTCGGCGCACGGTTGCCGCTACTACACATACGCACGGGCACAATAGAATCGAGGCCACCGCCCCGCATGTGTCATGGTTGCCGACCCTGTTCGACGATCCAGGCGGCGATCTGCGCGCGGGAGGTGAAACCGAGTTTGGTCAGTACATGCTCCACGTGGCCTTGCGCGGTGCGAGGCGATATCACCAGTCGTGCGGCGATCGCCCTGTTGGTCAGGCCCTCGGCGATCAACTCGGCGACCTGCCGTTCACGTTTGGTCAGTTTCACCACCGAATCCCCCGTCGCGTCCGGGAGTCTCTCGCCGAGGGCATAGGCGATGGCGGCGTGAAAGCCCAGGCGCCGTCCCTCGCGACGCGCCGATTCGACGGAGCTCTTACCGAGCGCCTGATAGGCACTCTGCTCGGACTCTTCACGGGCGACGAGAAGATGGGGGAAACCCACGGTGGGGCTGCCCACGGTGCGCCCGAGCTCGTCGGCGGCGGCCATCAGGACGACCGCGCGTTTCGCGTCGCCCGTATCGGCGGCGATCGAGCCCAGTGTCTCGAGGCACGCGACCGCGGTGCGCGGGGTGTTCACCTGCCGGGTCAGCTCCAGTGACTGCTCGAGCAGCCGAACTGCTTGCTCGGTATCACCGTGGCGCCACACCCCGTCGCCCATGGCCCACAGCGCAAATGACTGATACATCGATTCACCCTGCGCCCGCGTGATCGCGAGGATCTGTTCGTAGCAGTCCATTGCCCGCCGGGAGTGACCGAGTTGTTCGTGGGCCATCCCCAGCCGGTGCAGAAGCCCCACGTGTGAAGCGTCGTCCCGGTTGCCGAAGAAGGCGCGAGCGCTTTCGAGCCGCGAGCAGGCGCGCGTGGGATCACCGCTGAAGAGGGCAAGGAGGCCGTCCGCGTACGCGACGTAGGCGTGGCTCATCGCGTCGGTCGTCTGCTCGGCCAGGCTGCTGCCCTCCTCCACCAGGGCTGCCCCCGCGCAGAGGTCGCCCTGCAATTCGGCCAGTACACTGCCCGCATACAACGCCTTGATTCGGTCCACGGTCGACTCCGCCGGGAGGCCGGCAAGGACGCGCCCCAACCAGTACCGCCCCTCGCTGAGCAAGCTGCGAGACAGCCAGAAGGGAAGCAGGCTGGCCCCGATGCGCAGTCCGAGGTCGGGACTGTCGGACACGCAGAACTCCATTGCCTCCCGCAGATTGGCATGTTCTCGCTCGAGGCGTGCGATCCATTCCAGTTGGCGAGAGCTGATCCACTCGGCTTCCGCCTCGGCGGTCAACTGCTGATACCAGTCCCGGTGCCGTCGACGCAGTTCCGCAGATTCCCCGGTGGTGTCGAGCTTTTCACGACCGTACTCGCGCAGCGTCTCGAGCAGTCGAAAGCACACGGCCGAGCCGGATTCCATCCGGATCACGACTGATTTGTCCACCAGGGAGCTCAGGACATCGAGCAGCTCCGACGATGCCAGTCCCGTACCACAGACCTGTTCCACCGCATCGAGTTCACAGCTACCGGCGAACACCGACAGCCGGGACCACAGCTGTTGCTCCTGCGGAGTGCACAGCTCGTAGCTCCAATCGATACACAGTCGAAGGGTCTGCTGACGCGACGGTGCGCCTCGGCTACCGCGAGTCAGCAGCCTGTAACGGTCGGTCAGCCGGACAAGGATCTGCTCGGGCGACATCGCCCGCAACCGCGTCGCCGCCAACTCGATCGGCAGCGGCAATCCGTCCAGCCGATGGCAGATCCCGGCCACTGCGCGGGCGTTGTCCTCGGTGAGCTCGAATCCGGGCACCGCTGCGGCTGCGCGCTCGGCGAACAAGGTCACCGCGTCGTAGCTGGGCAGCCCATGCAGGGAGGGTGCTCGGTCGGGGTCGGGGACACCGAGCGGAGGAACCCGCAGCGTGGATTCCCCGCCGATGTCGAGGGGCTCGCGGCTGGTGGCGATAATCCGCAATCCCGGACATGTCTGCAGCAGCGTCTCGGCCAGACCGGCCACCCCAGCGACGATGTGCTCGCAGTTGTCGAGCAACAGAAGGAGTTCTCGCGGCATCAGAAACTCCGTCAGCACCTCGATCAATGGCCTGGCCGAGTGATCGCCCAACCCGAGGGAGGCGGCGACCATGTCGACGAGTAACAATTCGTCGCGCAGCTCGCCCAGCTCCACAAGCCACACTCCGTCTGCGTAATCTCGGCGCGTGGTGGTTGCGACCCGCAGCGCGAGACGGGTTTTGCCGACGCCGCCGATCCCGGTGAGTGTCACCAACCGGGACCTCGACAACAAGCTCTTGACTTCGGCTACCTCGTTTCGGCGGCCGACGAAGCTGGTCAGTTCCAGGCGAATGTTCGTCTTGGCCTCCCCTACGGTGTGGGCCGTCGTCAGGCGCTGCAGAACAGGGGTTGGCAGTTTCCGCGGCGAGGACCTCGCGTCGCCCTGCAAGGCCATGTCGTCGACGGCGAACCCCTCGTGCAGCTGGATCTCACGGAGGTCGTCGCCGAGCTGGACGGCGGACGGGCGGTCGTGCGGATCCGCCGACATCGCCCGCTCGATCGTGTGCGCCACCCTGTCGGGGATTCCCTGCTCACGGAGATTCGGCACCGGCTGTGTCGTGATCCTCAGGAACTGGGCCACCAGTTGCTCATCGCTACGCCGTTCGAACGCGGCGTGGCCGCTAAGAGCGCAGAACAGCGTGGCCCCGAGGCCGTAGATATCCGCACTGTCGGTCGGCGGATCGCCCGCGAGCACCTCGGGCGCGGTAAATGCCGGCGACCCGGTCACCGTCCCGGTGGCCGTCTCGAATCCGCCGGAGACATGTGCGATACCGAAGTCGGCCAGCGCGGGTTCACCGTAGTCGGAGAGCAAGATGTTCGCCGGCTTCACGTCGCGATGCAAGATGCCGAGAGTGTGCGCGGTTTCCACCGCGCCGGCCAGCTTTACTCCGAGCCGCAGAACGTCGCCCAACGGCAGGGGACCGTGGTCGCGGATCCGCGCTTGCAAGGAGTCCTGCGGGTGATAGGGCATCACGATGTATGGGCGACCGGTGGCGGTGACACCGACCTGGAGGACAGGGACGATGTTCGGGTGACCGGTCAGCCGGCCCATTGCCTTTTGTTCCCGGAAGAACCGTGCCCGGTTCTCCTCGTCCAGGATGGCGGTGAGGACTTTCACGGCCACCGTTCGGTCCAGATCAGTCTGCACGCAGCGGTAGACAACGCCGAAGCCTCCGTGGCCGATTTCCTGGGCGTCTTCGAGCCCGGCGGCTTCTAGTTCGGCTGCGACTGGAGTGTTCACCGCGCGCTGCGTCCGGTAGGGATCGGCGTCGTCCATCGGCTACGACGATTCACCCGATGCGCGACACCTTGGACAATGCGACACGGCGCTCACCTTACGAAAACGTCCTATCAGGTTATCGCTGCAACGCTCGATCCGGGAGACCACCGGTCACGAGCAGGTGGTCGAGGAGGGCGCTCGAGGATTTCCGGCTCCGACTGTGGCGCAGAATACATCTTAGTGCTAAATTATTGAGCACTAAGGAACTATGCCTTCGGGTCGAGCTTGGGAGTGAGCGATGACAACAGACGCGGACACCGTCGCCATGATGGTGCGTCAGATGCGGGTCGAGTCCTCGGGCGTCGTCTCGCTCCGCCTCGAACGGCAGGACGGCGGCGCCGTCGACCGGTGGACGCCCGGCGCCCACCTGGACCTGCACCTGAACCGCGGGACCGTCCGGCAGTACTCGCTCTGCGGAGACCCCGACGACAAGACGGGGTATCGCGTCGCGATCCTCCACGAGGTGACCGGGCGCGGCGGCTCCCGTCACGTCCACGAGACGTTGCGTCCCGGCGACAGCCTGTCGGTGAGCGCGCCCCGCAATAACTTCGAACTGCTGCCGTCGAAGCGCTACGTCTTCATCGCCGGCGGCATCGGCATCACGCCGATCCTCGCGATGATCGGTGAAGCCGAGCGCATGGGCGCCGACTGGGAACTGCACTACGGCGGACGGGCCCGCGCGTCGATGGCGTTCCTCGACGAACTGTCCGGATACGGCGACCGCGTGCACGTCGTCACCGAGGAGACCGACGGCATCCTCGACCTCCCCGCCGTCCTCGGCACCGCCCGCGAGGAGACCCTGGTCTACGCGTGCGGACCCGAGGGTCTGCTCGGCGCGGTCGAGGGGTTCGCCGGTTCCTGGCCGGACGGCGCCATCCGGCTCGAGCGGTTCAAGGCGAAGGAGATTCCCGCCGACACGCTCGCCGGTGACCGTCCCGTCCGTGTGATCTGCGAGCGGTCCGGCATCTCCGCCACCGTCGCCCCCGACCGGACCATCCTCGACACCCTCGAGGATGCCGGAGTGGACGTCCCCAACTCTTGCCGTGAAGGCATCTGCGGAACCTGCGAGACCCGCGTGCTCGCCGGCACCCCCGACCACCGCGACTCCCTGCTCTCCAGCTCCGAGCAGGAGTCCGGCACCACCATCATGATCTGCGTTTCCCGCGCCCGCTCCGACGAGCTCGTGCTGGACCTCTAGAAGGGAAGAACGATGAGCCTGTATCTGCAACCACGCCAGTCCGGCACGGCACCCACCCCGTACGAGCGGAAGCTGGCCGGTGCGATCGAAGAGGTCTTCGGCACCGGTGTGCATCACCTCGAAGGGCTGGTGAAGGGTCTCAACGCCCTCGGCATCCACAGTCCCGGCGGCGACGCCTGGACCACCGACACTTTCACGGACGAGATCCGACGGATGGGGGCCTGACCATGGTGAACCGACTGCACAAGGCGGCACTGACCGGCGACGAGATCTTCGCGACCGGCATGCGCGACCAGTGGCACGCGGTGTGCCCGTCCGACTTCGTGGCGCGCGGCGACATGAAGAAGATTCGCCGCCTCGGCGAGGACTGGCTGCTGTTCCGTCAGTCCGACGGCACCCTCCGCATGCTCGCCGACCGGTGCCCGCACCGCGGCGCCCCGCTGTCGCAGGGGCAGCACCTCGGCGACCGCGTCGCCTGCCAGTACCACGGCGTGCAGGTGGACGGCGACGGCACCGTCGTCTCCGTCCCGGGCATGCCCGGCTGCAACCTCGAGGGCAAGCGGCTGGTCACCAGCCTCCCCGTCCAGGAGGTCGCCGGGGCCGTCCTCGCCTGGTTCGGCACCGACCCGGACGCCGAACCCGCACCCCTCGAACTGCCCGAGCGCCTCACCGACGACGGCATCTCGCACTTCCTCTGCTACGCGGAGTGGAAGGCACCGTGGCGGTTCACGCTGGAGAACCTGCTCGACCCGATGCACGGCGCGTTCCTGCACCGCGAATCGCACTCGATGTTCGGCGGCGAGACGTCCGCGAAGTTCCGGATCCGGGAAACCGATCGCGGGTTCTTCTTCGAGAAGACCGACCAGCGCGGTGTGAACTTCGACTGGGTCGAATTCTGCCGGACCGGCATCGACTGGGTGGACCTCGAGATCCCGTACCCGCCGACCGCGGGTCCGGGCGGGTCCTTCGGCATCGTCGGAATGGGAACGCCGATCGACGCCGAGACCACCGCCGTGTTCTTCTGGCGCTACCGGCGCGTCGAGGGCTGGGAGCGCGACGTCTGGCGGTTCCTGTACCGCACCAAGCTCGAGGAGCGGCACTGGGTGGTGCTCGAGCAGGACCGCACCATGCTCGAGGCGATGGCATTCGACGCGGACCAGGCGGAGAACCTGTACCAGCACGACCTCGGCGTCATCCGGCTGCGCCGGCTGTACCGGGCGCAGGCCGAGGCCCAGGCGAAGGCGCTTCAGGAGGCGTAACGTCGCGCGGGTTGACGTGAATGAAATGTCAACTAAGAATGTGTGACGGCCGACACGTCGGGCGCCGGCCGGGGTACGAGGAGGCGCGTGCGGTGCTTACGAACGGTGACGACCGAGGTCGGCTCGCGTTGGTCGAGGCGGCGGGGCGGTGCTTCGCGGAACTGGGATACGAGCGCACCACCGAGGCGGTCATCGCCGCCGCAGCCGGAGTGTCGCAGGACGAATTCACCGCCCGGTTCGCCTCCCGGGACGACGCCTTCCGGGCCGTCGCCGCCGACGTGTTCGACACGTTCCTCGAGGCGCAACGCATCCCCGTCCCGCCGGACGCCGACCCGCGCAGCATCCTGCGCGCGGCCACGGCGGCGTTCATCGAGACCGTCTACAGCAGCGGTCGCCTGTTCACGATGATCGAGGACCGCGCCGCCGTGGACCCGATCATCGGGGAGCAACTCGAGGCGGCACACAACCGGATCCTCGGCCGGTACATCCGGTTCATCGAACGGCTCAACCAGGCCGGGATCGCGACACCCTGCGCCGAACCCGCCCAGCTCGCCCGCAAACTGGCCGAGGCGCAGTGGACGGGTGCGGCGCGCCTCATCGGTGCGTCGCCCGACGAGCAGAGGCGTTTCATCGTGGAGATGACGGCGGCGTCCGAACGGTTCATCGGTTTCGGCGAGGTCGCCGATCTGACCACCCGCGCCGCCAGCTGAATCCGGGGGTCAGGCGTGGGGGGCCTGGTTCTCGACGATCGAGTGCTCGAGTTTGCGGAGCAGTTCCGCCAGGGCGGCCTGGTCTTCCGTCGACATCCCGCTGAGGATCTGGGATTCGTTGGCGAAATGCGCCTCCGCGACCTTCTCGATCAGCCGCAGGCCCTCGTCGGTGAGTTGCGCATGCACGATGCGCCGGTCCTCGGCGTCGCGTTCGCGCTGCACGAGTCCGGCCTTCTCCAGGCGGTCGACGCGCAGCGTCACACCGCCGGTGGTCACGAGGGCCGACTCCGCCAGCTGTCCGGACGTCATCCGGTACGGCGGACCCGAACGCCGGAGGGCGGCCAGAACGTCGAACGACGCCATGTTGATGCCGTGCTCCTCGAACACGGCGGCCAATGACGTCTGATAGCGCAGATACGAACGGTGCAGGCGGCCCAGCACTTTGAGCGGACTCACGTCCAGGGTGGGCCATTGGTGGGCCCACTGGTCGACGATGTCGTCGACGGCATCGCGAGCTGGAACGGGGCGTTGCGTCACCGGGCGCACCTCCTGAATTCTCGAGGGTCTCATCTGTTTAGTACCAAGATATCGAACGAGCATAGGTGACGGCGACGCGCCGCGGGTCCCCGTCGATTTCTCGGAACGGGGACCCGCGGCGCGGCCGGGCGGTGTGCCGTCAGCGGCCCTCGACTGCCGCGACGGCGTCGATCTCGGCGATCGCGCCGTAGGGGAGGCTGCTGACCTCGAGGAACGTGCGGGCGGGACGGGGCTCGTCGAAGATGCGCTCGAACTGGCGGTTCGCCTCTTCGCGCAGCGACAGGTCGGTGACGTAGTAGGTGAGTTTGACGACGTCCTTCAGCTGTCCGCCGACGGTGGCGAGCCGATCGACCATGCGGTCGACGGCGGCGTCGAGCGCCTCGGTGCGGCCCGGGACTGCGGTGCCGTCGGCGTCGACGGAGAGGGCGCCGGAGACGAACGCGAGTCCGCCCGCGACCACGGCAGGGCTGTAGGGGTGGTGGGCGGTGACGTCGGTGAGGGACATGGAGTCTCGCTTTCTCGGTAGGCTGCTCCGCAATGATATCTTAGCGCTAAACTAATTGACAGTGTCGCGGAATGAAACTTCTGCCCACGGGTACTCGGCCCGCATGCCGAAAGCCGACAAGCCCTCGGCGGCGCCCTTCGTGCCCGACACCGTCGACCTCGACGCGTTGTCCCACGCCGCGAACGGGTGCCATGGCTGCGATCTGTACCGCGACGCCGAGCAGACCGTCTTCGGCGCGGGCAAGCGGTCCGCGCGGATGATGCTCGTCGGCGAACAACCCGGCGACCAGGAGGACCGCGCCGGCGAACCCTTCGTCGGTCCCGCGGGGAAACTCCTGGACAAGGCGCTCGACGCGGCGGGCATCGACCGGGATCTCCTCTACGTCACCAATGCGGTCAAACACTTCAAGTTCGTCCCCGCCGAACGCGGCAAGCGTCGAATCCACAAGAAGCCGAACCGAACCGAAATCGTCGCGTGCCGGCCGTGGCTCATCGCCGAACTGGCGGCGGTGCAACCCGACGTCCTGGTGTGCCTCGGAGCCACCGCCGCGCAGGCGATGCTCGGCCCGTCGTTCCGCCTCACCGAACATCGCGGCGAACTGCTGCACCTCGACGGAGACGTGGACGCCGACGCCGATCCGGAAGTCTTCGCGACGATCCACCCGTCCGCGGTGCTTCGTGGACCCTCGGACCAACGGGACGACGCGTTCGACGGCCTCGTCGCCGACCTGAAAACGGCCGCTGCCGCACTCTGAGATCAACCGGCCGAATGTGTGGCGCGACGGACCGTCGAGGACGAGATTGAACCCATGACGAATTCGAACGCGAACCAAACCATGAAGGCAGTGTCCTACTCGTCCTACGGCGGTCCCGAGGTGCTCGAGACCCACGACGTGCCGGTGCCCGAGCCCACCGGAAACCAGGTGCGTCTCGCGATCCGCGCCGCCGGGGTGAACCCGATCGACTGGAAGCTGCGGTCGGGGTCGATGGCCGAGGTGATGTCGGTGCAGTTCCCGAAGATCCCCGGCAGCGAGGTGGCCGGGGTCGTCGACGCGGTCGGTCCCGACGCGACCGGTGTGGTGGTGGGCGACGAGGTGTTCGGCTGGTCCGACACCGGTGGCTACGCCGAATACGCGCTCGCCTCGATCGTCGTGCCGAAGCCGAAGGGGCTGAGCTGGACGGACGCGGCCACCATTCCCGTCGCCGGCGAGGCCGCCACGCGTGGACTCCGGCTGCTGAAGCTGAAGGCCGGTGAGACGCTCCTGGTGAACGGCGCGTCGGGGGCGGTGGGAACGCTTGCGGCGCAGTTGGCGCGGGACGCGGGGGTCACCGTGATCGGCACGGCGAGCGAAAAACACCACGATGCGTTGCGCGAACTGGGCGTGACCCCCACGACCTACGGCGACGGCCTCGCGGCGCGGGTCCGCGAACTCGCCCCGAACGGCGTCGACGCCGTCCTCGACGCAGGCATCGGCGGGCTGGAGGCGGCAATGGACCTGCGCGGGGGCACCGACCGGATCGTGACGCTGTCGGACGGTGCCGCGTTCGGGCTGGGCATCACCTTCTCGTCCGGCAACGCCGACGACCGGAGCGCCGAGACACTGCGTCGCCTGGGCGACCTCGCCGCGGCCGGCACGCTGGCCCTCCCACCGGCCCGCACGTTCCCGCTGACCGACGCCGCCGACGCTCAGCGCGCCGGCGAGAAGGGCGGCAGTCGCGGGAAGCTCCTCGTATGCGCTCCGCGCCCGTGAGTACTTGTTAACCGCCCGACGTTAATAAGTACTCACGGGTCAGGCGGTGGTGGCCAGCACGGCCGCGAGACCGAACGGGACGGCCATCACCACCACCTCGAAGATCGCGCGGCGCAGCGACGCCTCGGCGCTGATGCGGTGTGCGGCCGCCTGCCCGACCCACGTTCGACGCCACCACCAGCCCAGCCCGAGAAGCGCCGCCAACGCGACCGCCTTGGCGAGCACGATGCGGCCGTAGCCGGTGTCGAACAGCGGTGTCACCCCGCCCAGCCGGACCGCGGCATCGATGACCCCGGTCGCGGTCAGCAGCCACACGCACCGCCACGCGACGCTCGAGTACCGCGGCAGCCACGACGACCAGTCGCCGCGCGAACGGAGCATCAGGCCGAGGGCGGCGAGGAGCCCGAACCAGACGGCGGCGGCCAGTGCGTGGACGACGTCGAGGACCGAGCCGAGAATCTGCTGCGACATGTGTCCGGTGATCGGCCGCGCCACCAGGGCGAGCGCCGCGAGAACCAGCACGGGGACCGGGATGCGGGCCTCGCTGCGACGGAACGCGACCGCCGACCATCCGGTGGCCGCGACGGTGCACGCGAGAACGGCGACGTCGACACGTCCAGCGCTGATCTCGGTGACGTAGACGCCGAACCGCCCGACCGACAGTTCCGACAGCGCCAGGGCGTCGGCCTCGGCCGCCGTCATCGAGAGCAGAACCGCCTCGGCGAGCATCCACGCACCGGCGATCGCGGTCGCCAACCGCCACAGTCGTTCGTCCCGTCCGAGAGGCCGGTTGTCCCCGCGACTCCACCAGCCGAGTGCGGCGAGCCCGAGGACCGCCGAACCGAGTACGAGGCACAGCGCGCGGACGGCGCTCGACGGCGTGGGACTTTCCGGTTGCGCCAACGCCCAACCGCACGCGACGCCGACGAGCGACGTGGGTACGGCGAACAGCAGCCACGACTGCCGCGCCGTACCCACCCCGCTCAGTTCTCGCCGCGAGGCTTGCGGAGCGCGAACCACAGTCCGCCGGCGAACACGACCACACCGGCAACGATGAACGGCCACAGCGGAACTCCGCCGCCGCCGGATTCACCGGAGCTGTCGGCTGCGGCGCCGGGCGTGCCCGACCCCTCCTGGGTGAGGGTGAACGTGCGGGTTCCGCTCACCGGGTGCCCGTCGGCGGAGGTGACGCGAAACGCGATGGTGTACACCCCGGTCGGTCCGAGGTCGCCGAGTTCGGCACTGACGGAAGGCCCCTCGACGACCGGGTCGCCCTTGCTCCACAGGTTGCCGTCGGGTCCGACGACGGTGAGGGACGCGAACGACTCCTGCAGTGCCTCGTTGAACGTGACGCTCACCCGTTCCGGCCCGGACGCGATCTCGGCCCCGTTCTCCGGGGTCGAGCTGATCACGACGGAGTGGGCGAACGCGGTGCCGACGCCGAGCATGCTCCCGAGCATGGTCAGCAGCCCGACCGCGATCACCTTCACCGAGGTGAGGGTGGTGCGTCGTCTCATGATCGACGGCTCCGGACCATCGCGCCGAGACCGAGGGCCGCACCGAGCGCGCCCAGAATCAGACCGATGCCGCCGAGCCAGCGGGCGGTGTCGTCGGTGCCGGAGGCCGTCGTCTCGGTCTCCTCGGACGTCGTGGAGCCGCCGGCGTCGTGGCTGTGGTCTTCACCGCTCGACGCGGCCAGGGTGAGGGAGGGTGCCGGCTTGTCGGGTTCCGCGCCGTCCGGTCCTGCCGCCTGATCCCAGTTCACGACCTCGCCGTCGCTGTACGTCTGGATGGCCGGGAACGACACCTCGTCGCTTTCCGGCAGCGGTCCCGCGGACAGTTCGAACTGCTGGAACTGGCCGGGCGCCACACCGACACCGGGGTCGGCGGTCCACGTCACGGATTTCGCGACCTGCGACGTCGGGTCCTTCTCGACGACGGACGTCCACCCGGGCAGCGGTGTGGTGCGGGCCGATTTCAGGTCGGGAAGGGTGACCGTCAGCTTGGTGGTGGACGCCGTCTCGGATTCGGTGGGCACGCGGAACGTCAGGACGGTGTAGCCGCCCTGTTCGGCGCCGGGGGCGACGACCGTCACGTGGGCGGCGGCTACACCGGCCGCGAGCAGCATGGCGCCACCGGCGGCACCGGCCGTGAAAAGGGCACGGGAAACTAGGGAATTCATCGAAAGGTCCTTTGAAAGGTCTGAAGGGTGAAGGGGTGAGAATCAGACCGGGACCGGTGGGCCGCGACGCGAAATACTCGCGCGCAGCAGGGCGTCCACGGGATTCGCGGGCCGGGCGGGGACGTGCGGCGGCGTCGCCGCCGACACGGGGTGCGGGACGCCGCGGAGAACCACCCGCCAGACGTGGACGAGGGGTCCGTACAGACGTTCCGCGTTCGCGATCAGCAGGGCGCAGACCACGGTGGCGGCGGCGTGCGCGGCCAGCATCGGGATGGCCGGGACCGCCGAGTGCATGTGCGTGGTGAGCGTGAGCGCGAAGTGTGCGGCGACCTGCCCGGCACCGAGGGCACCCATGAGCGCGAGCGGTCCGTGGACGCGGGCGGGTAGTTGCGCGGTGATTGCGCCGACCCCGCTGCACGTGACGAGCAGCAGCGTCAGGGCGGCGGATTCAGGAAGGCCGCCCCCGCCGATGCCGTGCGCCGCGACCGCGAGCCCCGCCACGAGCGCGCCGACCGCCGAGCCCCGAAGGGTGGCGGTCGCAGCGGGGCGGGCGGGGGGCATCGACGTGTTCGGGTGGGTTCAGCGCACGCCGAGGCGGGCGAGGAGATCGGCTTCGACTCCGTCGAGTTCGGACGAGATGGCGTGATGGGCGGCCTTGCGGCGGGCCTGCGGCATCTGCTCGGCCGCACGGACCGCGGTGTTGAGATCGCCGAGGCGGTCGCGGATGGCGGCGGCGAACTTCTGCGTCTCCGCGTCGTCCGGCTTCTGCCCGAGGATCTCGGTGGTGGAGCTTTCGGCGCCGGCGATACGGGCGCTGAGCTTGGCGCCGTGCCCGGTGAAGTTGGCGAGCTGGTCGACGTCGACGCCCATCCGGTCGGCGCGACGGGCATCGATCTGCCCGCGTACTACGGTGGCGGCGCGGTAGGCGATCGGCAGCAGCACCGGCGTCAGCAGTCGTGCGACACCGAGGTACTTGCGGACCGCGGCGACGGTGAAACCCTTCTGGGCGGCGGCCTTCTCCTGGGCCTTGAACGCAGCGATCTGAGCCTTCTCGACCTTCTTCTGCGACTTCAGTTCGGCGGCCTCGAGCTTGCGCCCGGCCTTCGCGGCCTGCTTGTCGCGCTTGCGTTCGTTCCTCGCGCTCAGCCTCGCTTCCACCCCAGCCTTGTGCTTGAGTGCCTTGGCTTCCGCCTTGCGGGTGGCTCGGGACTTACGTTTCTTCAACAACCCCATCGAAAAGACCCCTTTTCCTGGTGTTTCAGCGGAGCCCACGCTACCAACTGCATCCGGTGCTTCGGGATCAGCCTAGGGGAGCACATAATCTTCGTCATCGTGTGTTCCCATATCGGTCAGCAATCAGAACCCGGCACCTCTCCCGGAAAGGTGTCGGGGACGGTGATCGATGCCAGCGCACTGACGCGGTGCCGCCACCGGGTGCACCTCGACGCGGCGTTCCCCGAACAACTCGCGGCCGCTCCCGAGGATCCGGGCGTCCGGCAGCGTCAGGACGCCGCCGCCGCCAAGCGTGAAGACATCCGCCGGACCCTCACCGAGCACGCCCCGGAACGATGGGTGCAGATCGACACCGAGCAGAGCCTGCGTCGCCGCGCCGAGGACACCCTGGCCGCATGCGAGGCGGGCGCGGATCGCATCTGGGGCGCCGTGCTCCCCCTCGACCGCGAGGCGGGACGGAGGGCGCGCTGCGAGATCCTCGTCCGCGACGAGGACCACGGTGGATACATCCCGGTGATCGTCGTCAACCACAAGGTCACCGATCCGGGCCGCGGTGCGGTGACGTCGGGAATGTTCGAGTGGGACCCGCGGGAGGACTCGGCGCGGAAGCCACGCAGTCAGGTCCGCGACCAGATGCGCGTCGCGCAGGTGTACCGGATGCTCGAGCGCCATGGGCACGCGAGCCCGGCGCTGGTGGCCGGCGCCATCGGTTACGGCTCCGACGTCATCTTCGTTCACGACCTCAGCACCATCCTCGACGACTACGACGAACGCTTCGCCGACCGGCTCGCCGTCGCCCGCGGGGAATCGGCGACGGTGCCGTCGAGGATCGGCGAGTGCCGTTCGTGCCCGTGGTGGCCCGGATGCGAGGAGCAGCTGACGCAGACCCACGACGTGAGCCTGGTGGCCACCGGTTCGCGTGCCGACATGCTCCGCGACGCGGGCTGCCACACCATCGACGACCTCGCGGCGTGGGACGGCGAACCGCTCGAGGACTGGCCGCACGGGGCGTTCGAGGACGCCGTCGTCACCGCCAAGGCCTGGCTCGTGGGGGCGCCGCTGGTACGACGCTTCCCGGAGATCCGGGTGACGCGCGCGGACGTCGAGGTCGACGTCGACATGGAGAGCTACCAGGAACACGGCGCCTACCTGTGGGGGACCCTGCTCAACGTCGACGGGGTGTCGGCGTACCGGCCGTTCGTCAGCTGGGACCCGGTGCCCACCCAGGACGAGGCGCGGTCGTTCGCCGAATTCTGGACGTGGCTCATGGCCGAGCGTGCGGCGGCGGCACTGAGTGGCCGAACCTTCGCCGCGTACTGCTATTCGCGGTCCGCGGAGGACAAGTGGCTGCTGGACTCCGCCCGCCGATTCGCCGGGACACCCGGCATCCCCACCGAAGCCGAGATCCGCGAATTCATCGACAGCCCACAATGGGTCGACATCTACCAGGCCATCAGCGACCAATTCATCTGCCCGGGCGGCAAGGGCCTCAAGAAGATCGCCCCCGTCGCCGGTTTCCGGTGGCGCGACGCCGACGCCGGCGGCGAGGCGTCGATGAGCTGGTACCGCGAAGCCGTCGGCTACGACGGCGAACCCGACCTCACCCAGCGCGAACGACTGCTGCAGTACAACGAGGACGACGTGATCGCCACGAAAGTACTGCGCGAATGGATGTCGGATCGGGCCGAGAAGGAGATCCCGCTCGCCGCCGACCTCTAGGCTGCAATGAGGCCCGATTCGGTAGGGGTGGTCAGGTGGAGGTACCGAAGACATCCACGACGCTGCGGTTCGCTCTACTTCTCACCGCCGCCGGCGGCTTCCTCGACGCCTACACCTACATCAGCCGCGGCGGTGTCTTCGCGAACGCCCAGACCGGCAACGTCATCCTCATGGCCATCGACCTGTCCGAGCGGCACTTCCACGCCGCACGGGCACACCTGTGGCCGATCCTCGCGTTCATCGTCGGCGTCGCGTTCGCGCACCTGCTCAAGGGCGAACTCGCCCACAGCGTCTTCGACCACCCGATCCGGGTCGCCCTGGTCGCGCAGATCGTCGTCCTCGCCGCGGTCGGGTTCGTGCCCCCGGACGTCCCCAACGCACTGGTCACCGTTTCCATCGCCTTCGTCGCGGCCATGCAGTTCGGGCTGTTCCGCACCATTGGGGAGCTGTCGTACATCGCAGTCGCCACCACCGGAAACCTCATGCGCTTCACCGAGTCGGCGTACGCCGCGTACATCGAGAAGGTCCCCGAATCACGCCGACACACCCGGGTGTACGCCGCCATCGTCGGCAGCTTCGCCGGGGGCGCGGTCCTCGGAGCGTTCGCCACCCGCTACTTCGGCGGACCCGCCGCCTGGATACCCGCCGCCCTCCTCTGCATCGCCCTCGTACTGTTCTACGTCGACGACCGGCGGCGCCGCCGCCTGTGAGTGGTTGACGAGTCCAGGGACTCGCTTCCCGCGCACGGGCGGCGAAGCCGCCTACGGCCGAACGTCCCTGCGGCGTACCACGAGCGGAAACCCGTCCTTACCCTCTGTCGGAGTGTCCTGGAACAGAATGAACGCCACGAATCCCAGGATCCAACTCCGCACCAGCACGCCGAAGGTGGGCCAGCGACCATCCGCGGGCCGGACGACGCACAACCCGAGCAGCCACTTACCCAGAGTGGCATGGTAGATCGATTGCACAACGGTGCGGTGCACGAAGGACACCAGGATCCACGTGACGATCGGGACGGCAATCGGTTTGGGGGACCCCGGTGGAAGTCCCGCGCTCCCGACAGTGGCAACGAGATAGGCGGCGCCGAGGTGGATGCCGAAATCGATCACGAAGGCCAGCGCGCGACGGACTCGTCGTGGCGACGGGTAACTCGGACCGCCTATCGGGTGCCGCGTGCGCGTGTCGAGGTTCCAGGTTTTGCTCACGATTACCCGTCCCCCGGCCGGCCGCCGAGATCGGCGAGACTGTCGTCGAGTCCTGTCACCGACAGTGCCTCGTCCACGATGAATCCGGTCGCCCGGTTGGCGCCGACCGTCGCGCTTTGTGCTCCGCTGCCGACCAACCCCGTGAGGGCGTTGCGCGGGTCGTTCCACTTGTCGATACCGACGACACCGTTGAGCGCGCCCTTGACGGTCCCGCTCACCGCGCCCTTCGCGCCCGCCTCGGCGATGTTCCCGAGGTCGTAGCCGTCGCGTCGGCCTCTGACGTTCTCATACCCCTGCACCGCAGTCTCCAGGGCCGCCTGCGTGCCGACTCCGAAAACGGCTCCCTTGGCCGCGCCGACCGCGGCGCGTCTGAGGATCGAGATGATCAGCTGCCGAATGATCATCCGGACGGTGACCTGCGTGGCCGACTCCGCGGCGAACGCCGCGGGACTCGCTGCACCGAACGTCATCGCGCTCGCCGCCGCCACCGCGACGAGTTCGGCCGCCAACACCACCAGCGCCGCGATGATCGACAGTTTCGCGACCCGGATGTCGTCGGCCGACCAGTCGAGGGTGTCGCCGAGTTCGTGGAACAACTCCGACAACTCGCGTAACGCGCCGTCGGCACCGATCCGCGCCCACTGCTGCGCCATCGCGGCGTCGACGTCACCACTGACCCCGGACAGCGCCGACCGCATCGCGGCGTCGGCCTCCTCGATGATGTCGTCCAGCGATGCCCCGGCGTCCTTCCACCCCTGCCCGAGCCGCTCCATCGCCGTTTCGTCGGCGTCGGGCCAGTCCGCCCCGACCACCCTCTCCGCCAACCACCGGACCCCGCCCGGAACCTCGATGCCCATCAGGACAACCCGGTCAGACTGGACGCGGTGCCTCCGTCGGTGTCGTCGAACGAATCGGCCGTGCTCCTCAGCCTGGACGCGAGCGCGGCCAGTGCCCCGACAGCGAACCCGAGAGAATGCCCGGCCGCGTCCGCGGAGGGTAGGTACGCGCTCGCGAACGCCGCCCCGGTCTCGTCGCCGCCCCAGCATTCGCCCTCACTGTCGAGGGTCGCGGTCAGGGTGGCGGCGACCTCGGCCATCCGCTGGGACAGGTCGTCGAATCGGGGTGCGACGCTGCGCAGATGCGCGGTGTCCACCCACAACTGCGCGCTCACCGCCACCCGTCCCGCAGGACCTGCCGATTCCACTGCCCGTCGTCGGGATCATCCGGGGCCGGATCAGCGGGGAGGTCGGGTTCGAGGGGCGGGAGGAAGTCCCGCAGGCTCGGGGCGCCGGGAACGAGGTCGGGCAGATCCGGCAACGTCTCGGTCGCGGCCACGATCGAACCCATGATGCGCATCGACTCGGCGTGCGCTGCCTCGCCCGCGCGGCGAGCGGCTTCCGTCATCGCACGCCCCAGCGATTCGGGGGTGGACCGCCGGAACGCGTCCGGTGCGAGGTGCACGTTCAGCACGCCGCCCACCGAATTCACCTCCACCTGCACCAGTCCGTCGTCGGACGTCCCACCCACCCGCAGTTGCGCCACCTGCTGCTGAGCGGCGTGCAGATCCTTCGTCTGCCGGTCGAGTGTGGCCAGCATGGAATCGATCTGATCCTGCAACTCGTGCTCGCGCACCCGCAGACCCTCACGGTCGAACATGAATCCCCCCTTGATATCTCACCAACGTGTCGCGTCCCACCCCGGTGCGACCCCACGACCCCCACAGTCGTGTCGACGGCGAACACTACCCGCTACCGCCCGTGCGTGCCCCACGAGTCCCTGGACTCCTCAACCGCGCACGGGCGGCGAAGCCGCAACCCCCAGGGAGAAGGCACCGACGATTTTCGGAGTGGATTTCTCGTAGAAGCGATCGAGGTCCCGGACCTCGAATCCGGCGTTCGTCACCAGCGCCGGGATGTCGCGGGTGAGATGGCAACCCCCGGCGACGGTCTTCTGGATGGGCTCGAGCCGGTGCTGCCACCGCTGGACGTTCTCGTCCGGGGCGAGGCCGTGCTCGACGAAATGCAGTGTGCCGCCGGGTTTCAGGACGCGCCGGATTTCCCGCAGTGCGGCGTCGGCGTCGGGGATGGTGCACATCGTCCAGGTGGACAGCGCGGTGTCGAAACTGTTGTCCGGGAAGGGGAGCGATTGGCCGTCGAGGCCGGACCTCTCGATCGGGGTCGTCGACGCCGCCACCCGCTTGGCTGCCAGCTTCCAGCCGAGGTCGGCGGGTTCGACCGCGCTCACCGATTCGACGGCAGCCGGGTAGAACGGAACGTTGAGGCCCGATCCGAATCCGATCTCCACCACCCGCCCGTGCAGACCGGCGCAGACACGTCGCCGCGACGGCTCCGTGAATTTCACCCCGCAGCTGACGTTGACGAGCCGCGGAACGACCTGGTCCGAGTAGAAACCCATTTCAGCCCTCCTAGGGCGCTTCGCGCCCCGTGCGCCTTTTTGGTAGCTGGAGCAACCAGAAAGGCGCACGGGCGGCGGAGCCGCCTACCGCGGCGCCATGCGCAGAGCGCCGTCCATACGAATGGTCTCACCGTTGAGGTAGTCGTGTTCGACGATCATCTGAGCGAGTTGCGCGTACTCGGCGGGCTGCCCGAGACGCGAGGGGAACGGGACACCCGCTTCGAGGCCCTTGCGGTATTCGTCGGTGACGCCGGCGAGCATCGGGGTGTCGATGATGCCGGGGGCGATGGTGTTGACGCGGATGCCGAACTGGGCGAGGTCGCGGGCGGCGGGAACGGTCATGCCGTGCACCCCACCTTTGGACGCGGAGTAGGCGATCTGGCCGATCTGGCCCTCGAACGCGGCGACGGACGCGGTGTTGATGACGACGCCGCGCTGACCGGACTCGTCGACAGTGTCCGTCTTCGCGATGGCGTCGGCGGCGAGGCGCATGACGTTGAACGTGCCGAGGAGATTGACGGTGATGACGGTGCGGAACAACTCCAGGTCGTGCGGGCCCTTCTTGGACAGGATGCGTCCCGCCCAGCCGACGCCGGCGCAGTTGACGACGATGCGCAGCGGCAGCCCCGACTCGACGATCTTGTCGATCGCGGCCTGGACCTCGTCGCCGCTGGTGACGTCGGTGGCGAGGAGGGTGACGCCGTCGGGGACGTTGTCACCGGCTCGCTCGATTGACTGCTGCAGGTCGAGTCCGAACACGGTGGCTCCGGCGTCGGCGAGGCGCTTGGCGGTGGCGGCGCCGAGGCCCGAGGCGGCTCCGGTGACCAGTGCGGCGGTTCCCTGAATTTCCACGGTTCGCATCCTTCTCTCCCGGCGACCTCCGTTGGCCGACCCTGGTGACCTGCACCATAACGCCCGCCGGGTGTGACGGCAGAGGCGAGGGAAACGCCGCAGGCGGGGGAGCGGGTAGTTTCTCTCGCGGGTGGAGCGACGACCGTAGGGGGACGGATGAGCGATCGGTTCGAGGTGGACCGCGATGCGCTGGTGCGGTGCATTGCCGCGTGCGACGTGCTGGCAGCGGACATGAGGGATCTGCGCGAGCGCGCGCGTCGCGAACTCGCGCCCGAGAACTTCGGTCTCGGTGAGATGCATCTGCGCTCGGCGGCGAACCTGGCAGCGCGGTTCCGGGCGACGGCGATCGGCGGCCCGGGCGTCGCGGACGAGAATTCGGCGGTGGGGACGTCCGCGGCGCACGAACGCTACGCGCTGGAACTGAAGGCGAATTTCGAAGCGGTGCTGGCACGGTACGACGAGCAGGACGCCGCGACGGCGGACCGTCTCGGGCAACTCTGAGTCAGTGAATCTTCGCCTGCCAGTCGGGCGGGACGCGATCCGCGGGTCCGGGGACGGTCTGGTCGAGCGGATGGTGTTGCGGCGCCGCCAGTTCCGGGCCTTCGAATGCGGTTTCGGTGGCGTAGTTCCAGAACCAGATCTCGTCGGGCTCGAAGCTCCGGACCACGGGGTGTCCGGTCTGGGCGGCGTGCTTGGTGGCGTGCTGTGCCGGTGAGGAGTCGCAGCAGCCGATGTGCCCGCACTGCGCGCAGCGGCGCAGATGCACCCACCACCCGCCGGCGCTGTCGCAGTCGGCGCATCCGTCCCCGCTCGGCGGCACGCTCGGGTCGATTCCGTCCAGCTCACCCATCTGAGACTCCTTCTGCTGATACGACTTCGGGTTCGATCGGAATGCGCACCTGGAACCGGGTGTCGCCCGGTTCGGATTCGACGCGCAGGTCGCCGCGGTGCTTCTTCACGACGATGCGCCAGGAGATGTCGAGGCCGAGCCCCGTTCCCTCGCCGACGGGTTTCGTGGTGAAGAACGGTTCGAAGATGCGCGATCGGATCTCCTCGGGCACTCCGGGTCCGGTGTCGCCGATCTCGATGAGTGCCATGTCGTCGTCGCGCCGGGTGCGGACGGTGAGGGTGCCGCGGCCGTCCATCGCGGCGACGGCGTTGTCGATGAGGTTGGTCCATACCTGATTGAGTTCTGCGGCGTAGGCGGGGATCTGCGGCAGCGTGGGGTCGTATTCCTTCACCACCGTGATCGAGTCGCCGATCTTGCGGCCGAGCATCACCAGCGAGCTGTCGAGGAGTTCCCGCAGGTCGACGCGCTGGTACGGGGCGCGGTCCATCTGCGAGTACTGCTTCGCGGCGTTCACGAGCGTGGAGACGCGGGCGGTGGAGTCGGCGATCTCGTTCATCAGCAGTTCGGTCTCGAGGGTGTAGTTGAGCCAGCGGATCGCGCTCTCGACCATCGTCTCGTCGTCGACGGAGGCTGCGATCCGCTCGAGCCACGGCACGTCGAGACCGGCCTGCACGAACGTGGGCGCCAGGTCCCAGCCGCCCGAGACGCCGTGGTCGTCGAACCAGTCGCCGAGTTCGTCCTCGCGGTCGGAGGCCTCGAGGGGAGTGAGCGTCGGCGCCTTCGCCACCTGTTCGGCGGCCTCCTCCTGCAACCGGATCAACGTGGCCAGCGCCTGCCGGTCGTACACGCCCGACGCGATGACGCCGAGTTTCTGCCGCATGTGCGACACCCGGTCGCGCAGCGACGCCGTCGCCCGGACCGCGGCGGCCGCAGGGTTGTTGAGTTCGTGGGTGAGCCCCGCGGACAGCGAACCCAGCGCGAGGAGACGTTCCCGCTGATCGACGACCTGTTTCGCGTTCTGGTTGCCGAAGAACAGCCCTTCCAGGAGGTGCACGGCCATCGGGAACCACTCGCGCATCAGCTGTCCGAACCGGTCGGCGTCGAGGACGAAGAACTTCGACGGGGCGGTGATCCGCATCGACGCGGTGTACGTCTGGGGGGCGCGGTCGCCGAGGTACGACTGCCAGGCACCGGCGTACACGCCGCGCTGCGACGTCCGGTTGAACTCGATCTCCTCGCCGCCCGACAGCTTGCTCAGTACGATCTCGCCCTCGATCAGCACGTAGAAGCACGTCGCGATCTCACCCTCCGCGTAAACCGGCCCGGGTTCGATCAGCTCGACGTGCCCGTTCTCGCAGAGCTGGTCGAGTTGGTGATCGGTGAGATGCTCGAAGAGGAACAGTGTCCTCAGCTCGGGCGGTTTGCACGGGATGTGGGTCATGGTCTGCCCCCGATCACGGTTGGCCGATGTAGCGGTGGACGAGCATCACGGCCATCGCGCCTTCCCCGACCGCCGACGCCACCCGCTTCGCCGACTCGGAGCGCACGTCACCGGCCGCGAAGATCCCCGGGACGCTCGTCTCGAGGTGGTGGGGGAGACGGTCGAGGGGCCAGCCGCTCGGTGGTTTCCCGTCGACGACCAGATCGGGGCCGGACACGACGAACCCGTTCTCGTCCCGCGCGACGACGCCGTCGAGCCATTCGGTGCGCGGTGCGGCGCCGATGAACAGGAACAGGAACCCGGCGTCGACGGTGTCCTCGTCCCCGGTTGCGTTGTTGCGCAGCCGGACCTTCTCGAGGTGGCCCTCGCCCTCGACGCCGATCACCTCGGTGCACGGCCGGACGTGGATGCGCGGGTTCCGTTCGATCTGCTGGACGAGGTAGTACGACATCGAATCCTCGAGCGACTGCGCCCGCACCACGATGGTGACCGAGCGGGCGCCCCGCGACAGGTACACCGCCGCCTGTCCGGCGGAGTTGGCCCCGCCGACGATGTACACGTCCTGGTCGGTGCAGCGGGCGGCCTCGGTGACGGCGGAGCCGTAGTAGACGCCGCGCCCGGTGAGGTCGTCGACTCCGGGCGCCGGATGACGCCGGTAGGAGACGCCGGTCGCCAGGATCACCGTGTGCGCGTCGATGGTGTCGCCGTCCGCGAACCGGACGGTGCGCGCCGAGCCGTTGACCTCGAGGGCCACGACGTCGCGGGTGGTGATCAGTTCCGCCCCGAACCGGGTTGCCTGCCTGCGGGCCCGCTCGGCGAGCTGGGCGCCGGACACGCCGTCGGGGAATCCGAGATAGTTCTCGATCCGTGAGCTCTGACCCGCCTGCCCACCGGTCGCCGTCCGCTCGATCAGGGCGGTGCGCAGTCCCTCCGAGGCGCCGTACACGGCGGCGCCCAGACCGGCCGGTCCGCCGCCGACGACCACGAGGTCGTAGAAGTTCTCCGACGGGTCGGTCCGGAGACCGAGTCGCCTGCCGAGTTCGGTGTCGGACGGCTCCACGAGGCATTCGCCGTCGGCGCAGATCACCACCGGCAGGCGACGGCCGTCCTCCCCGGCGGCGCTGAGCAACCGCCCGCCCTCCGGCTCGTCCGACATGTACCAGCGGTACGACAACTGGTTGCGGGCCAGGAACTCGCGCACTTCCGACGACCGCGGAGCCCAGCGATGGCCCACGACCTTCGTCTCCTCGGCGGGGTGGTGATCGGACGACGCCCACGCCTCGAGCAGCGCGTCGACCACCGGGTACAGCTTCTCCTCGGGCGGATCCCACGGCTTGAGCAGGTAGTGGTCGAGGTCGATGACGTTGATCGCCTCGATGGCCGCATCCGTATCGGCGTACGCGGTGAGCAGCACGCGGCGCGCCAGCGGATACAGATCCATGGCCTTCTCGAGGAACTCGATGCCGCTCATCGCCGGCATGCGGTAGTCGGCGAGGATCGCGGCGACGGGATCTCCCCGCAGCTTCATCTGCTTCATCGCATCGAGGGCCGACTCGCCGGATTCGGCGCGGATGATGCGGTATCTCTCGCCGTATCGGCGTCGAAGGTCGCGGGCGACGGCGCGGGAGACCCCCGGATCGTCGTCGACGGTGAGTATCGCCGGCTTGCCGCTCGCTACGGGATTGTTCACGCACGCCCTCTCGTCCGTACAGAACTGCGAGGTACTCCTGCGCTCCGAGTATTGCCCCGGGACGCGCCTTTGTCGACCGGATTCAGTCCTGGTGCTGCATCGGCGCGCTGTCCGCGGGGACGCTGCGCCGACGCGACCGGACGGCGCGGCCCGCGGCCCCGGCCAGTGCCAGTACGACGACCGCGGCGCCGGCGATCGGGCCCGCGGGATTGCCGGGCAGCAGACCCTCGAGCAGCAACCAGATGCCGAACGCGAAGAACAGCACGGCCGCGCCGATGCGGATGACGCTCTCGGGGAGGTGCTTGCCCAGCACAGCGCCGACGACGATGGCCAGGGCGTCCGCCGCCACCATGCCGACGGTCGAGCCGATCCACACGCCGACCGTGTCGTGGTCGGTGGCGAGGGTGATGGTGGCGAGCATCGTCTTGTCGCCGAGTTCGGCGAGGAAGAACGCGGACGTGACGGCCAGGAACGCGGAGCGGGTGGCACGGCCGGCCTTGAGTTGCTCGTCTTCGCTGAGGTTGTCGCCGCGCAGGGTCCAGGCGCCGAAGACGAGGAAGGCGGCGCCGCCGACGATGCTGATCGCCGCGGTCGGGAGCGCGACGCCGAGGTAGTGGCCGACGGCCACGGACACCAGGTGGACCACGGTGGTGGCGACGGTGATGCCGGCGATCACCACCCACCAGCGGTAGCGCAGGGCGAACGTCATCGCCATGAGCTGAGATTTGTCGCCCAGTTCGGCGACGAAGATCACACCGAAACTCAGCAGCGCGGCGGTCAGCACGAGCATCCTCCTCCAGGTAGTCGGTCGGAGGATGACAGGTGGATTCCTCCGGCCTGGCAAACGCGGGTGCGTCTGCCCGGCCGAAGGTCTCGCCCACCGGCACCCGATGATTCGGTGACGGTTCGCCAGGCCGGGTCCGGTGCGGTGAAGCAACGAGCCAGTATGTCGACACAGGCGATTGGGGGCTACTCCCCTTCGATGTCCGCAACGTTAGCGTGGCTTACGTGAAAAGGCAAAAGCGACAAGAAGTTTGGGGTCCCGGACGCTCAAACTTCGGGTACCCTCACGAGGCGAGCAGCATGGCCAAAACGGCAGTGTCGGGGTCGCTGATCGGGTCGATGCCCACCCGGCTGACCATCGACGTCACCGTCCCGTCCGCCTCGGCCTCCACCCAGGCCGCCCGGTGTTCCAGCCCCAGGTGGGGGAGACCCGGCAGCAGCACGCAGCCCGACGCCGCACCCGCGCATTCCGGAAGTGAGGGGGTCGTCTCGGACGGCGGATGCAGCATCAACAACGCCGGCGGCTGGTGATCCGCGAAGCGGCCGGGAGCGAGCGCGAACTCCCCGAGCACGGTGCCCTCGGCCACCACGAGTCCGACGGTCTCGGGCTCCGGTTCCTCGGGAAGGTCCTCGTGCGCGCCGAAGACGGTCGTGGTGTGGAGCAGACCCGGAACGCACGCCACCCGCACGGCGAGCGCCAGCAGCTGGGCCCATTCCTTGGTGGTGTCGGGCCAGCGCCCGGAAATGACAAATCCCCGCAAGGTACCCGCGGCCTGGAAGGGCGAGATGCCGATGTAGCCGTCCCTGTTCATCTCTGCCTCCTCGGTGTGATGACGCGTTTCGAACACGACTCGTTCTGCACACCTCGTTGGGTACTTGAAGAATGCGCCCGACAGTGCCTGGCACACAAGAGCATGGGAGTGCTAACCGTGGCGGACGGAGATCTCAGAGAATCCTCAGAATCGCCACACTCTGCCGCTACGAATGCGCTCTACCCTCACCGGAATGACCTCTGAGCGCCCACGGAATTCCGCGAGTCACGCCCGAACCGAGTCGACGCGAAAGGTCCTCGGGTCCCGGCGCGTCGCCGCGGCCGCCCTGGCGGGCCTGGTCCTCGCGTCCGCGGCGGGACTCGGATACGTGTTCCTCGGCGACCGCGGGGCGGGCGGCCGGACCGTCGCGATCGTCAACACCGATGCCGGTGCCACCGTCGACGGAAAACCGGTGCGTGCGAGCGACACCCTGATCGAGAAGCTCGAGGCGAACGAGGCATTCGACTGGCAGGTGGTCGATGCGGACACGGCGGCGGGCGGCGACTGGTTCGCCACCGTGACCGTGCCCGAGGACTTCAGCGACGCGGTGTCGTCGGTGTGGGGCACCAAGCCCCGGCAGGCCACCCTCGACCTCGACGTCGCGGGTTCGGACACCGGCGCGTCCGAGGAACTCGCCGGGGTGGTGTCGTCGCAGATCGGCGCGGACGGCATCACGGATCTGCTGGCGAACATGTCCTCGTCGCGGACGCGGTTCCAGCAGGCGGGAATGACGGCCGGATTCCTCGCGGCGGGCACGGCCGCGGCGGACGATGCGGCGCAACAGCTCACCGAGGGCGCCGACACCCTGCTCCCGTATCTCGAGACGGCACGCGCCGGGTCGGTGCAACTGCTGGGCGTGGCCGATCAGGTGGCCGGCGTGGTCGGTGAGACGTCGGGGACGGCCAACGGTCTCGCGGACCGGTTGAGTGCGCTGGGGCTGACGCTGGGCGAGGCCAACGACAGCGCCACGCAGATGCGAACCAGGATCGACGACACGATCCGCATCCTCGACGGCACCCCCGTTGCGCCGGAGGTGGTCCCGTCGCTGAGGCAGGTCGGCGCCGACCTCGATCTGCTGTCCACACAGCTGGGCTCGGTGCCCGGTCTCCTGGGCGGGCAGGTCGGTCCGGAGACGGACCTCGGCGAACTCGTGCGGGTCGCGATGGGTCAGCTCACCGACGCCAGCAATCAGCTGAGCAGCGGAGCACGGCAACTGAACGACGGCATCGTCCCGATCGCCGATCAGGCACCCGCGATGCTCGACGGTGCCACCTCGCAGATCGTCGACGGCTTCGCGAAGCTGAAGACGCTGTCGGGGCAGCTGTCCACCGATTTGAACAACGGGGTCGCGGCGATGCCGGTGCGCACGGCGGCGCAGCAGAACCAGTTGGCGACGGTCCTCGCCGAACCGGTCGCGGTGTCGCGCACGCTGTCCGCGCCCGCACCGCTCCTGGCCGCCGAGCACCTCGCCGTCGCGTTCGGGATCACCACCGTGCTGCTCGCGGGCGCCGTCGTGTGGATGGGTCTGCGGCGCAGGGCCTGACCGTCAGCCGGCGTCCTGGATGCGACGCCAGGGCGTCGCCTGCTCGAGTTCGAACGCCAACTCGAGCAGGGTCCGCTCGTCGCCGTGGTCCGCGGAGAAGTGCGACGCCAGCGGCAGCCCGCGGGCGGTCTCGTGCAGGGGAAGCGAGATGGCCGGCCCGCCCGACGCATTGTTGAGCGGCGTGAACGCCGTGTACGCGATCAGCTTGTCGAACAACTCCTCGAAACTCTGTGTCGGCGAAAGGTATCCGAGCTTCGGCGTGGTGTGGGCCAGGGTCGGTGACAGGATCACGTCGTACTTCTGGAACATCTCCGCGTAGTCCCGGTACGTGCGGCGCAGCCGGTACAGCACCCGCGGAGTCTTCGCGATCTTCTTGCGGTACATCGCGGCGAGTCCGCGCGTCAGGTTGTCGGTGGCGTCGCGGTCGAAGTCCGGTCCGAGCATGCGCTTGCCGTTGCCGGAGATGACGAACGACAGGAACCCCCAGTAGATGCAGAAGTCCTCGACGAACGAGGGCCCCACCGGCATCGGGCACTCCTCGACGTGATGCCCGAGATCCGCCAGCAGATCCGCGGTCGCGTGGACCGACTTGCGGGTCTCGTCGTCGGTTCGGGTCACGGTCACCGAATCGACGACCACGCCGACTCTCAGCCGGGTGCGGGCCGGCCCCTCGACCAATCGGATCGGCGGCAGATCGGGATTGCGGTAGTACCGTTCGGCGGCCGCCATCCACCGTGCGGTGTCCCGGACCGACCGGGTGACGGCGCCCTGCGCGATGATGCGGATCGGCAACGTCTTGTCCATGGCGTCGGGGACCGTCCGGCCGCGGGACGGTTTCAGTCCGACGAGCCCACAGGCGGCAGCGGGAATGCGGATGGATCCGCCGCCGTCGTTGGCGTGTGCGATCGGCACCACACCCGAGGCGACGAGCGCGGCCGAACCGCCGGACGACGCTCCCGGCGAGTACGCGGGATTCCACGGGTTGTGCACGGGTTCGGCGTCCATGAATTCGGTGGAGGCACTGAACCCGAACTCCGGGAGGCGGCTCTTCCCGAGCGAGAGCAGTCCCGTGGACAGGTACTGGGTGACGAAGTCGCTGTCGGCGGCGGCGGGCCGCGCGACGAACGCGACACTGCCGTGCTGCGTGGGCAGGCCCCCGACGTCGACGTTGTCCTTGACGACGGTCGGCACTCCCGCGAACACGCCCTCGTGCGGGCGGTCCGCCGCCGCGAGCGCGCGGTCGAAGTCGGCGAACGCCAGACCGTTCAGGGCGGGCCCGACCGCCTCGGCGCGGGCGATCGCGGCCTCCGTCACCTCGCGGACCGACACCTCCCCGGCGGCGATCCGGGCCGCGAGGCCGGTGGCGTCGAGGTCGCCGAGCGCGTCGTCGCGGAAGGCGTGGACGACGGTGTCGTTCCGGGTGGGGTCGCTGGACTCGGTCACTTCCGAAGCCTATTGGACGCTCGGCCTGCTCGGACGCGAATTCCGGTCCCGAAACGAGCACGGGCGCCCGGAACACTCGATGGTGTTCCGGGCGCCCGTGGCTGCGAGAAGCGGAGAACTAGACGATCAGACCCGCGGTCTGGGTGCGTGCCTTCTCGAAGCGAGCGGCGACGTCCGCCCAGTTGACGATGTTCCAGAATGCCTTGACGTAGTCGCCCTTGACGTTCTGGTAGTCGAGGTAGAAGGCGTGCTCCCACATGTCGAGGAGCAGCAGCGGCGTGAGGCCGATCGGGATGTTGCCCTGCTGGTCGTACAGCTGGACGATGAGCAGGCGCTGGCCGATGGAATCCCAGGCCAGGATGGACCAGCCGGAGCCCTGGATGGCGTTGGCGTTGGCCGAGAAGTGGTTGCGGAAGGCGTCGAAGCCGCCGAACTGGTCGTCGATCGCGGCCGCGAGCTCACCGGTCGGCTTGTCGCCGCCGTCCGGGGACAGGTTGTTCCAGAAGACGGTGTGGTTGGTGTGGCCGCCCAAGTGGAAGGCGAGGTTCTTCTCGTGCAGGTTGACCACGGCCGGCAGGGTGTCGGACTCGCGGAGCTCGGCGAGCTTGTCGAGGGCCGTGTTGGCACCGGTCACGTACGCGGCGTGATGCTTGTCGTGGTGCAGTTCCATGATCTTGCCGGAGATGTGCGGCTCGAGAGCTGCATAGTCGTACGGGAGTTCCGGCAGCGTGTAAACAGACACGAGGGTCCCTTCATCAACGGGCTGTGAGCCCTGGTGTGTTCCGGGTGCCGACGGCACGTGAGCACGTGCCTGACACCCGCCTGTGGCGAAATCGTTCTCGGGTATATACCCAATCTCATTGGTACACCCTGCGCAACAGTTGGGGTCACGGAGCGATTCCCGGACGATAAAGTTCGGGCACCCGAAAAAACCCTCCCGCGGCCACACTGAATGTCGTGAGAATTCGTCCGACGGGTGAACGGAACCTTAAGCTGACGCGATGCCTTCGCTGACACCTGTTGCAGATTCGCATGCGGCCGCGCCGCGTGTGGAACTCACGGGCGCGAATCTGCTCCGCTTCTTCGCAGTTCTGGCCGTGATTTACTCGCACATCTCGTTCTATCTCATCGACGATCTCGGAACCGGATGGTGGTTCATCGACGTCGTCTATCAGATATTCATCGAGCGCGGCGGTCTGAACCAGCATCTGTCCTTTGTCGGGGTCGCCGTCTTCATGATGTTGACCGGGGTGCTGATCACGCGTTCGGCCATTCGTTCCGAACCCGGACATTTCCTGTTCAACCGGCTCGGACGCATTCTGCCCGCATTCTGGGTGGCCGTCCTCGCCGCGATCGTGCTGGTGCGCCTGGGTATCAACGGCATGTTCAGCGGGCAGGACGGGGTGTCCAACGTCGACGCGGCCCTGAGTTTCTTTCTCGGCGGCTTCTTCCTCAAACCCGAGGTCGCGGTGCTCGGGGTCACCTGGACCCTGGCCGTGCAGATCTTCTTCTACTTCGCCTGCGTGGCGGCGCGCCCGGTTCTGCGCACCCTGCCCATCGCGATGCCGATGGCCGGTGCCGCGGTCTGCGCGCTGATCCTGCTGTACAACCTGTACGCGCCGCAGCCGTACACGGTGCCGATGCTGTCCAAGATCGCCGCGACGCTGCCCGCCGTGTTCCTCGGGCAGATCATCTACCTCGGCTGGGCGCGGCTGGCGGACTGCCGGTGGATCGTCGTCGCCGGACTCGCCCAGGTCGAGGTCATCCGGCTCGCGACCGACTTCCGGGTCTACTGGGCGGGCGATCACTACCTGTGGACCTTCGCCGTCGTCACCGCGTGCGTCGTGCTGGTGGGCCGATACGACGGGCCCGCGGCGCACTGGGCCGTCGTCCGGTGGACGGCGACGCGCAGCTACGCGATCTACCTCGTGCACACCCTGATCCTGTACCGCGTGTACGAGCACACGGTCGGGGCGTTCGGTGAGACCGGCGCGGTGGTCGCCTTTCTCGTGGTGACGGCGCTGGTGGCGGAGGGCCTGTACCGGTGGGTGGAAGTCCCCGCGACGCGGTGGGTCACGGCGCGCGGCGAGCGGATGCGCGCGCAGGCCGCGCTCGCGGCGGAGTCCGCACAGGCACCGCGCGTAGCATCGAATCATGTCTTGGTACGACGAGCTTCTGGGTCGAGCAGCCGCTAAGTCCGTGATGGTCACCGCCGAGGACGCGCTCCCCGGACGGCAGCAACCGATCCCGGTTCCGGCGACGCATTACGTCAACGGGCACCCCCTGCAACCCCCGTTCCCCGAGGGAATGCAGACCGCGGTGCTGGGCATGGGATGTTTCTGGGGCGCCGAGAAGGAGTTCTGGCAACTCGACGGCGTCTACACCACCGCGGTGGGATACGCCGGCGGGTACACGCCCAACCCCACCTACGAGGAGACCTGCACCGGTCGCACCGGGCACACCGAGGTGGTCCTCGTGGTCTTCGATCCGAAGGTCATCTCGTACGCCGAGATCCTCAAGGAGTTCTGGGAGAACCACGATCCCACGCAGGGCATGCGGCAGGGCAACGACCAGGGAACGCAGTACCGTTCGGCCATCTACACGATCGACGAACAGCAGGTGGAGATCGCCGAGGCCACCGGTGAGGCCTTCGAGAAGAGGCTCGCCGACGCCGGATACGGGGCGATCACCACGGAGATCGCCCCGCTCACGCAGTTCTACTACGCCGAGGACTACCACCAGCAGTACCTCGCGAAGAACCCCGGCGGCTACTGCCCCGTGCACGCCACCGGCGTCAGCTGCCCCGTCGGGCTGCTGAAGCAGGACGAGGTCCCGGCGCAGACCGACATCCTGCCGCCGTCGTAGATTCGCGGTCTCAGCCACGGGTGGCGGACCACGTGAGCACTGCGGACGCCGCGATGGCGCTGACGGTGCGCACGTGGTTCCACCCGGTCCATCCCGACAGGTAGTCGCGCCAGTACGCCGCCGAACCGGCCGCGGTGGGATCGATCGCGTCCAGCGCGTTGTTGTGCGGCACGTGGTAGACGATGGTCAAGACGATCCCCACGAGGTAGAGCAAGCAGGCGATCACCGCACAGCCGGCCGAACCGTCGTGGCGCACCACGCTGACGACGACGAGCGCGATCGACGTCAGTGCCGTGCCGAACAGCGCCGTCATGAACCAGAAGTTCGGCGCCTCACGGTTGATCGCCTGCATCGCCGCGATGCCCTGGGCCGGCTCCAGCCGGCCGAGCCCGGTCATGATGAACGTGGAGAACGCGAACATCACGCCGCCCACCACGCCGGCGCCCACCGCCGTGACGACCGTCAGATAGCGCTCCATGATCAGACCCTCCAGACCCCGGCCGCTGCTGCAGCGCGGACGTAGTCGGAGAAGTCGCGGGGCGCGCGCCCGAGTGCGCGTTCCACCCCGTCGGTGAGTGAAGCGTTGCGCCCGTCCAGCACTTCGTCGAACAGGTAGGTGAGCAGGCCGATCGCGTCGGACGGTACCCCCTGCCCGGCCAGCGCCGTCGAATACTCCTCCGAAGTGACCGGGGTGTACCGAATTTCGCGTCCCGTCGCCTCCGAGATCTCGGCGACGGCGTCGCCGAACGACAGCAGTCGCGGCCCGGTCGCTTCGTACAGTTGGCCGGCGTGACCGCCGCCGGTCAGTGCGGCGACGGCGATCTCGGCGAGGTCGTCCGCGTCGACGAACGGTTCGAGCACGCGCCCGTCGACGGGCAGCGCGAGTTCGCCGGCGAGCAGGGAGTCGAGCATGAAGCTCTCGCCGAAATTCTGGCCGAACCAACTGGACCGGAGGATCGTCCAGTCGGCGCCCGCCTTGCGGATCGCGAGTTCGCTACGCTCCGCCTCGGTTTCGCCGCGGCCGGAGAGCAGGACGAGGCGCCGGGCGCCGTTCGCGACGGCCAGGCCTGCGAACTCCTCGACGACCTCCGCCGCCCCCGGCACCGCGAGATCCGGGTAGTAGGCGATGTACACCGAGGTGATTCCGTCGAGCGCCGGCCGCCACGTGTTCCTGTTCTCCCAGTCGAACGGGGGACGGCCGGAGCGGGAGCCGTTGCGCGCGGGCACCTCTGCGGCGGCGAGCCGGGCGAGGACGCGGCTGCCGACCTTGCCGGTGCCGGTGAGGACGAGTGTGTGCGGTGTTGTTGTCATGCATTTCAGTCAAGACGGCGACGGTGAGACTTTCCATGGTTGAAACACGCTGATCCATACGCGAGCGTCTACGCTGGACGGGTGGATCCTCTCGCCGGTCTCATCAGTGGTCCCCGCGCCGCCGGCGCGTTCGTTCTCCGCTCGATCATGGAACCGCCCTGGTCGCTGCAGATCGACGACCATGCGCCGCTCAGCCTCGTCGCGATGGGCCGCGGCGAAGCGTGGATCCTTCCGCACACCGGCGAACCCGTGCGGCTCACCGAGGGCGACGTCGCGATCGTCCGCGGACCCGAGCGGTACATCGTCGCCGACCATCCGGACACGCCACCGCACGTGATCATCAACCCCGACCAGACCTGCACGACGCTCCGCGGGGAACCGCTCGCCGAGGCGATGGACCTCGGGGTGCGCACGTGGGGAAACAGCCCCGACGGCCGCACCGTGATGCTGACCGGGACTTACCAGACTCCCGGCGAGATCAGCCGCCGGCTGCTGTCCGCGCTCCCAGAACTCGTGGTGCAGCGCCGCGCCGACTGGGATTCCCGGCTCGTCACCCTGATGCACGACGAGGTGGTGCGGGACGAGCCCGGACAGGAGGCGGTGCTCGACCGGCTGCTCGACCTCCTGCTGATCGCCGTGCTGCGCGCGTGGTTCGCCCGACCGGCCGCCGAGGCGCCCTCGTGGGTGCGGGCGCAGGGCGATCCGGTGGTGGGAAAGGCGATGCGCATCCTGCAGAACAACCCGGCGCACCCGTGGACGGTGGAGTCGCTCGCCACGGAAACCGGCATGTCGCGCGCCGCCCTCGCACGCCGTTTCACCGAACTCGTCGGCGAACCGCCCATGACCTTCCTCGCGGGCTGGCGGCTGTCGCTGGCCGCGGACCTGCTCCGCGAACCCGACGCGACGGTCGCGTCGGTGGCGCAGCGGGTGGGGTACGGCAGCGCATTCGCGCTGAGTGCGGCGTTCAAACGGGTGCGCGGGGTGAGCCCCAGGGAGCATCGTGAGATGGCGGGCAGCCGATGAGTGTATTACGGCACAGTGCCCAAGGACACACCGGATCCGCTTGATCTTGTTTGCCTTGCGTACGACCCTGGATGGTAGGGAATCGTCGGCGAGAGGACCGGATCCGAAATGTGGAACAACTCTCCATCACGGAGGCTGCGCAAGCGGTCGGCTCGTCAGCGGCACAACCCTCTCGTCCGGCGCTCGGACCGGATCGAGAACATGCTCACCCTCGCAGTCGTGGTGCTCGCATTCGCGATGCTGCCCATCGCCATCCTCGTCGGCGCCCGGACCATCGACAGTCAACTGTCGCTGGCGGAGAAGCAGGTCACGGATTACCGCACCGTCTCGGCCACGACGCTCGCCGACTCCACCGGCGTCTCCATGACGTCCGACGTCGCACCCTCGGGTGTCGACACCGCCCCCGCCAAGTGGACGTGGGGTGACGAGACCCGGCACGCCGACATCACCGTCGATCCCGCCACCCCGTCGGGAACCAAGGAAGACATCTGGGTCAACGCCGACGGCAACCTCACCACCGAACCGATGTCGCCGTCCGCGGCACGAGTGGCCGGCGTCATCGCCGGACTGTTCACCTGGTTCGCGGTGATGATGATCGCGCTGTCCGGCTTCCTCATCTGCCGCGCGTCCCTGAACCGCTCCCGCGACGCCCAGTGGGACCGCGACCTGCGCCAGTTCCTGGATTCGACCACCCGGCACTGAACCCGGACCGCCCGGCGACGCCCGGGCGGCCCCACCTCCGCCTAGCTCAGTTGCGGAACGACGTCGCTCGCGACCAGTTCCAGGTGGTCGAGGTCACCGAGGTCGAGGGTCTGCAGATAGATCCGCTGCGACCCGGCCTCCGCGTAGCGGCCGATCTTGTCGACCAGTTCGGCGGGCGACCCGGCGAGACCGTTCTCCCGCAGTTCGTCCACGTCCCGTCCGATGCTCGTCGCACGTCTCGCGATCTCCTCCTCCGTGCGCCCGCAGCAGAGGACGAGCGCGTTGGAGTACACCAATTCGGTGGGGTCGCGATCGATCGCTTTGCACGCGAGCCGGACCCGTTCGAACACGTCCCGCGTCTCGCCGACGGACTGGAACGGGACGTTGAACTCGTCCGCGTACTTCGCCGCCAGAGCCGGTGTCTTCTTCTTGCCCGTGCCGCCGATCAGGACCGGCGGTCCCTGCGGCTGCTTCGGCTTCGGGAGCGCAGGCGAATCCTTGATCGTCAGGTGCGTGCCGTCGTAGGCGAACGTCTCGCCGAGCGGAGTGCGCCACAACCCGGTGATCACGGCGAGCGATTCCTCGAGCCACTCGAACCGCTCCTTCAGCGGGGGAAACGGAATGCCGTACGCCTGGTGCTCCTCCTCGTACCAGCCGGCGCCGATACCGAGATCGACGCGTCCGCCGCTCATCTGGTCGACCTGCGCCACCGAGATCGCCAGCGGACCGGGATGCCGGAACGTCGCGGACGTGACAAGCGTGCCGAGCCGGATCGTGGACGTCTCCCGGGCGAGACCGGCCAGCGTGATCCACGCATCCGTCGGTCCGGGCAAACCCTCGGTGTTCATCGCGAGGTAGTGATCCGACCGGAAGAACGCGCCGTAGCCGAAGCGTTCGGCGGCCTGCGCGACCGCGAGAAGTTCGTCGTAGGTGGCACCCTGCTGGGGTTCGGTAAAGATTCGCAACTCCATGAGAGCCACTCTGCCCGATCCGTGACCGGTCCTGCCGCAAGGCCCTCGGTGCGCTATACGCTGAATTCATGGCGAAGATCCCACTGACCCTGCCGAAACCGCTGGCCGACAGGCTGCCCGACGCATTCGGAGGCTCCGGCGGCGGGGTGGTGCCGGTCGTGCGACTGCAGGGAATGATCGCGTCCGGCGGTGCCGGGTTCGGGCGGGTGCTGAACGCGGAATCCGTCGAGGAACCGCTGCATCGCGCGTTCACCGCGCACGGCGCGAAAGCGGTGGCGCTGCTGATCAACAGCCCCGGCGGATCGCCGACACAGAGTGAATACATCGCCGCCCGCATCCGTCAGCTCGCCACCGAACACGAACTGCCCGTGCTCGCGTTCTGCGAGGACGTCACCGCGTCCGGCGGCTACTGGCTGGCCTGCGCCGCCGACGAGATCTACGCGACCGCGACGTCCGTCGTCGGCTCCGTCGGTGTCATCTCGGCAGGCTTCGGATTCTCCGAACTGATCGACCGCCTCGGCATCGAACGGCGACTGCACTCGGCCGGCGAGGCCAAGGCCCGCCTCGACCCGTTCTTCGCGGAAAAGTCGGAGGACGTGCAATGGCTCGAACAGATCCAGGAAGGCATCCACGACGAGTTCCGCGACTGGGTGGTGGGCCGCCGCGGAGAGAAATTGACGGCAGGCGACACGGACCTGTTCAACGGCGACGTCTGGCTGGGACGCCGCGCCGCCGAACTCGGCATCGTCGACGGCATCGGCACACTGCGCGAAGTGGTGGAGAAGAAGTTCCCCGACGCCACCCTCGAGATGACCGGGCCACGCCGTTCCCTGTTCGCGAAGCTCGGCTTGCCGGCCGCCTCGTGGGACGAGGCGGCCGCAGCGATCGTCGGCGCCGCACACGCCCGCGTCGCCTGGTCGCGGTACGGGCGGTAACTACTTCGGCACGACCACCCCGACCGGGCCCACGCCGACGCACAGCGACAGATCGCGCGTCAGGGTGCTCACCCGCACATTCCGGCCGCCACCGGTGAGCCGGACGAACACCGAATTCGCGCCCTGGTGCACCGGCACCCGCACCGGGTTGCCGACCTCCATCGCGACGGCGATCTCGCCGTCCGCGTCCGCCAGGTAGTTGAGCTGCACCGTCCACTCCCAGCCGGTCAGCGGGCCGTCGAGGGGGATCGGTACGAAACTGCGCCGGTCCACCAGGTGCCCGCAGTCCGGGACCGGGCCGGGTTCGATCGCGCGGACCCAGGTGACCTGGGCGTCGACCACCCTGCCGACGTCGTCGATCATCCGGAGGTCGGGGGTGCTGTCGGAGAACGCGGGCCGGTCGCGCAGCGGGGCGAGAACGCGGCTCACCAGGTTGTTCGGGTACGCCACCGGGAGCAGCACCCAGAAGGATGCGGGCTGCTCGAGGATCGGCGCGTCGGAGCGGTCCGCGAGCGATGCCCGCGCGGTCGCGAGATAGTCCGTGGTCGGGTTCTCCTCCCAACTCCGCGTGAACGTGTACGTCGACCACAGGCTGCTCGCGACGAACGCGACCACGACCGCGACGACCACCGGCGGTCGCACCCGGACCGGGTCGGTCCGGCGCCGCGGCGCACGGACGATCAGCGCGACGGCGATCGCGAGGATCACCGCGGTGTCGGTGAAGTACCGCAGCGTCTGCGCGAGTTCGTAGGTGGTGTCGGCGCCCCACCGGGTGACGACCATCGCGGTCACCGACAGCAGGAAGTACGCGGCCGCGAGGATCCACACCCAGCCGATGCGGCGCTTCAGCCGTACGGTCGCGGCAACGGCGACGACCAGGACGACCCAGCCGACCACCTCCAGCGCCGTCGACGGTGTCGCCCACGGGGGGCTCGGTATCCACCGATCCCACGTCCACGGTCCGCCCACGAACGTGGGCAGGAGTCCGAGCGACGTGCTGTGGTGCAGCAGTTCGATCGCGCGCGACGCGCCCGCCCACTCCCACCGCGACGCCACCGTGGAGAAGTAGATCGCGGCCCACACCGCGAGCACCGCCGCCGACGGGATCCACAGGGCCGCACCTCGGCGCAGCGTCGACCGCACCGGCCGCGGTCGCCCGTCGATGTGCGCGAGCAGGGTCACGGTCGCGAAGGCGACGAACGGAACCACCACGGACTTCTCGAAGAACAGCAGCGACGCGACCAGCACGAGCGTGCCCGAGATCGCGTACCGTCGCCGCCCGGTGCGGCACAACTTCACGGCGTCGCCCGCCACCCACGCCAACCCGATCTGCAGGGGCAGGGCGTTGAGCGCCGCCGCCCACCACGCGAACGCGGGCACGGTGAGCGGGGAGAACAGATAGAGCGCCAGCGGAACCAGCATGACGGGCCGCAGCCCGAGAAGTGTGCGCAGCAACCGGAAGACCGCGTACGACGCCACCGCCTGCAAGGCGATCATGGTCAGCACCGGGAGGATCCACTGATACGGCGCGAGCCGCGTCGCGACGCCCGCCACCACGAAGGCTCCCGGCATGAGGTGACCGTCGTGGTCGTAGAGCAGGAGGTCGCCGGACAGCAGTGGGAGGCTTCCCCCACGTCCGGCGAGGATCAGGTCGTCCCAGTAGAAGTCGCTGCGGGCGGCCACCCACGTCCGGACGAGCAGTTGTATCGCGACGAGGCTCGCGGCCACTTGGAGGACACGGGCGGGCCGGAGGTGCCACCGCGTTCCGACGTCGTCCGTCATCGTTTCCCGAGATTACAGATCGGGTGGAACCAAACCGCGCCGGGCTGCGTCAGATCAAGTGTCGGGGCAAATTCACCCCGGCACAGGTGGGGGAGACGACGGCCGGTCCGGAGTTCTCGGGTCGCTTCGCGGGCGATCCGAACTGGAGGGGTAATTCCGGGCCGAGCCGTCGGTCACCGACTCCGATCGTTCACCGAGCTGCGATGTCAAATTCATCCACCGTTGTGGACCGTTCATCCGAAGCTGTCAACAATCCCGGATCCACACGCGCTCTGACCTGTGTATGAGCACTTCTCGCGCTGTCCATAACTGTGTATGAACCTGTGGAAACTGTGGATAACTCGGCATTTCTCGTGGTGCAGCTCACACATTCTCCCCAAAAAGGACGATTCGGTCGTGGGCTGCCCGCACTCTCGGGTCGTGACAGAATCGGCACTGTGAAGTGGGTGCGGAGGGGATGAGCGTCGTCGTTCAGGTATGCGCGCGCTGCGCCGCGCGGTGGCCGGTCGTCGGCGGGCCGGCGCAGTGGTGCCCACGCTGCCACGGCGTGCTGCTCGCGCCGATCCGGACCGACCATCATCAACCGCCGGCAACCCGGGGCTTCCGCTGGATCGCGCGGTCCCCGCTGCGGCGAAGTGGTCTCGCGGCCGAGCCGCCCGCCCCCAGCCCCACCCCGCACTACACCGAGATCCCGCGCTGGGGCCTCCACGACCCGGTCGTGACGCCCTCCACGCGCCGCAACTGGCCGGAACTGCTCGCCGACAAGGCGGCCTTCCTCCTCACCGTCACCGCCGGCCTGTACACCTTCGCCGTGCTCGCCGAACTGGGCCGGTACGGCGTCCTCATGCGGAACCGGACCCGGTTGATCGATCCCACCCTCCTCGCCCTGTCCGACATCGCGGTGTTCGTCGGTCAGGCCGGCGGAATGCTGTTCGCGCTGCTGTCCGGTGCCGGTGGCGTGTGCTGGCTGCTGCGGATGCGCCGGCGCACGTTCGCCCGGGCGAAGAAATCCGACCCCCGCACCTCCACCGAGGTAGTCGTCGGGTGCGCGGTGCCGGGCCTGAACCTGGTGATGCCGGGTGTGTTCCTGCTCGAGGTGATCCGCCGCGACCCCCGCGCCGTCCTGCTGGTCCGCGCCTGGTGGAGCCTGTGGGTGTTCGGCGCCGTGCTCGTCGTCTTCAACTGGTTCTGGCGGTCCCGGCCGGGGTTGCAGGCCATGGCCGACGGCGTCCTGCTCTCCGCGTTCACGGCACTGGTCGCCGCCACCACGGCCGTCCTCGCGCTGATGGTGCTTCGCCGGCTCGAGGGCCGGACCCTGAAGGGAACGAAGGAACCGGTCACCCGCTGGGTCGTCGCCACCGGACCTCCGCCGCAGAAGGAGACGGATCCGCACGCGGAGAAGAAGCCCGAGGTCACCGACCGGGAAGCCCTCGCCTCGTGAGCCCCGACCGGCGCGGACCCCTCGTCGTGGCGCACCGCGGCGCCTCTGCGGCCAAGCCGGAACACACGCTCGCGGCCTACGAACTCGCGCTCGAAGAGGGCGCGGACGGTCTCGAATGCGATGTGCGGCTCACCCGCGACGGACACCTCGTGTGCGTCCACGACCGCACCGTCGACCGGACGTCCACCGGAACCGGCGTCGTCAGTGAGATGACCCTCGACGAACTCGCCGAGTTCAACTACGGCACGGAAGACGAGCCCGCCGAACTCCTCGAACTCAGCGCCCTCATTGCCCTCGCCCTCGACTGGTCGGCGCGCCCGGTGAAACTCTTCATTGAAACCAAGCATCCGGTGCGGTTCGGCGGCCTCGTCGAAAGCAAGGTGCTCGCCGAACTGCAACGGTTCGGCATCGCCGCGCCGCCGTCCGCCGACCACTCCCGCGCCGTCGTGATGTCGTTCTCCGCCGGGGCGGTGTGGCGGATCCGCAGGTCCGCGCCGATGCTCCCCACCGTCCTGCTCGGCGAATCCGCCCGGTACCTCGGCGGGGGCGCCGCGACCACCGTCGGGGCCACCGCAGTCGGTCCGTCGGTGAAGACGCTGCACGAGCACCCGGACATCGTCGACAAGGCTGCCGCCGCGGGACGCGCCACCTACTGCTGGACCGTCGACAACCGCAGCGACGTCGAGCTGTGTCGCGAACTCGGGGTCAGCTGGGTGGCCACCAACCACCCCGGCCGCACCAAGAAGTGGCTGGCGTCCTGACCGGACCGGCGACGGCGTGTAGGTTTTGGCGTCGTGGCAAAGAAGAGCAAGAGAAACAGTGGTCCGAAGCCCGGTAGCGCCCGCGCCGAGAAGCTCGCGCAGCGGCAGGCGGAACGGGAGAGCGCCGCGGCGGCCGTGACCCGGCCGTTCGAAGGCCTCGCCGCCGAATGCGATCTGGTGGCGCTGCGCGAATTCGTCCCGTCGGCGACCGCGCCGCTTCCCGTCAAGGATTCGTCCCGGCCGGTGACCCTGGCGACCGTGCTGCCCGGTGCCGTCGCGGCGCTGGTCCGCGACGAGGGCGACAGCGCAACCGGCTTCGTCGGTGTGCAGGTCCAGGCGCATTCTGCGGATCTCGGCGCCGACCTGGCCGCGTCCGTCGCCTGGGTCCGGGACGCCGCCGCCGGCGAGTCGCTGTCCTCCGCCGAACCGGGACCGGAGACCCCCGCCCTGGCCGACGTGATCGACGCCGACGCGGCGCTGGACATCACCGTGCACCAGGATTTCAACTGGTGGCTCCCCGAGGGCGTGGAACCGGCCCCCGAGGTCGCGACCACGGTCCAGCATGCGAACGCGGCGATCATGCCGTCTGCGCGCGTCGAGGCCGAGGGCGTCGTCGCCGCATGGTGGGTCGACGCGGGCGAGAAGGCGCACATCCGCTGGGTGCGCCCGGAGAACGAGGACGATCTGATGCTCGCGCTCGCACGAGTGCACGCGACCGGTGGCCTGCACCTCGGTGAGGGTTCCCGGTACGCCGGGTCGTTCCGCACCCACGGCCTGCTGGTTCCGGTGTTCGACCTGGACCGCGAGAAGCATGCGAACGAATGGGCCGCGGGCACCGTCGAACTCGGTCAGCGGCTGGCCGAGGCCCTCGCCGTCGACGCGCCCCTCACCACCGAGGAACGACGCGCCCGCGACGGCCTGCGTGGACGGCAGGTCACCCTGCGGTAGGCGCTCCGCGCCCGTGCGCCTTTCTGGTAGCTGGAACAACCAGAAAGGCGCACGGGCGGCGAAGCCGCCTAGATGGACCCGCCGGCAGCGTGCGGTGCTCCGGAGGTGTCTGCGACACCGCTCATTTCGCGTGCCACGAACTCCTCGAGATCGAACAGGTTGCTGCCCGCACGGTCGGCGATGGTCAGCAGCGTCGTCATGCTCGCGACCTCCTCGACCTGCTCCTTGAGGAACCACTGCATGAACTGCTCGCCGAGGTAGTCGCCCTCTTCGCGGGCGGTGCTCGCCAGTTGCACGATCTGCTCGGTGACCGTCTTCTCCTGGGTCAGGGCGAGGGCGATCGGCTCACGCGCGTTCTCGAACTGGCCCTTCGCGGCGTCGACACCCGACAGCTCCACGGAAATGTCGCGGTCGAGGAAGTACTGGACGATCATCATGGCGTGGTTGCGCTCTTCGACGGCCTGCTTGTAGAAGTGCTTGGCCAACTGCGGCAGGTCCGCATTGTCGAAATAAACGGCAGTCGCGATGTATTGGTGTGACGCGTTGAATTCGTTGCGAATCTGGTCGTGGAGCAAGGCGTGGAATTTCGTCTTGTGCGCGTCAGTCAAAGTCATGAAGCGGATAATATCGCTGGTCAGAGCACGTGTCATCCAAGCTGTGCCTTATTTTGGGAAGCGTTCCCAAACTAAAGTCAACCTAAATTCGGGATCATTCTGGTGACGTTTTCCTCACATGAACTGGCAACGGATGCCGCACCGGAACGTCGCAATTCGCGTCGGCGGGCTCGCACCCGCGTATAAAATTCACAGCGATCTGACGACGCGGCCCGGAGGGGCAGGCCAATGTTGAGACGACCCACCGCATGGATAGCGTTGATTCTCGGTGCCCTCTTCCTGGGGGCGGCGATTCCCGCCCCAGCGCAGGCCGACCCGTTGTATCCCTGGCCCGACCCCGACCCGTTCTACGCGGCTCCGGCCGATCTCGGCGTCCTTCGTCCCGGCGACGTCGTGCGCACCCGACGGATCGACACCTGGATGTACGCGAACTCCGACGGCTGGCAGATCGCGTTCCGGTCGACGAACTCCACGGGACATCCGATTCTGGCGGTCACCACCGTTCTGCTTCCCCGCGGCGTCGCGAATCCGCCGCTCGTGTCGTATCAGGCCATCGTGAATTCACTCGGGACCAAATGCGCCCCGTCGCATTCGTTGTTCAACCTGGAACTGCAGGAATCGCCGGGCCTGTACCTGGGATTGCAGCGCGGGTGGGCCGTTTCCGTGCCCGATCACCTCGGGCCGACCGGGGCGTACGGCGCCGCGAAACTCGGCGGGATGATCACCCTCGACAGCGTCCGCGCGGTGCAACGGGTGGCCGAACTGGGGTTGACGCACAGCCCGGTGGCGCTGGCCGGCTATTCCGGGGGAGGGATGGCCAGCGCGTGGGCGGCGGCCCTCGCGCCCAGTTACGCACCGGAACTGAAGATCGACGCGGTGGTCGCGGGCGGAATTCCCGCCGACCTCGAGCAGATGGCGCTGGGGCTGGGGTTCAATCCCCATCCGGGGTTCGGGCTCGCGTTCGCCGCCGCGATCGGCCTGGAACGCGAGTACCCGGAACAGTTGCCGATCTCGTCGCAGCTGAACGCGACCGGGCTGTGGCTGCGCGAATGGATGTCGAACGAATGTCGTCGATTCCTCTTGTTCCACGGCGCCTTCCGCAGCGCCGGACAACTTGCCGCCTCCACCAGCCTCATGGCGAGTTCGGGCGCGCATCAGGTGCTGCGCGAGAACAGTCTGCGGTTCTACGAGGGGGTCCCGACCGCGCCCCTCTACCTGTGGCACGGCACCCTCGACGGACTGACTCCGTTCGATTCGGTCGCGGAGACCGCGCGCCGCTATTGCGCTGCCGGGGCCAGGCTGACGTTCGTCCCGTACGAGATCTCCGAGCACATGACGACGGCCGTCGTGGGCTTCCCCGACGCGTACGAATACGTGGCTGCGCGGTTCCGCGGCGAACCGGCGCCGACCCGCTGCTGAGGCGTGTGGGTCAGGCGCTGCCGCCCGCTCTCTTCGGCGCACCCGGCCGGACCGGTGTGCTGCCGTTCATCTCGCGGGCGATGAAGTCCTCGATGTCGAACAGGTTGTCGCCCGCGCGATCGACGATCGTCAGCAGCGTGTGCATGCTCGCGACCTCCTCGACCTGTTCTTCGAGGAACCACTGCATGAACCGTTCGCCGAGGTAGTCGCCGCTGTCGCGGGCGGTCCGGGCGAGCGCGGTGATCTGCTCGGTGACCTCACGCTCCTGCTCCACGGCCAGTGCGACGGGCGCGCGCACCGACTCGAACTCGGTGGTCACGTCGTCGATGCCGGGGACCGCCACGTGGAGGTTGTTGTCGAGCAGGTACTGGATCATCATCATCGCGTGGCCGCGTTCCTCGGCGGCCTGAGAATAGAAGCGGTGGGCCAACTGCGGGAGATCGTGCGAATCGAAGTAGACGGCCACCGCGATGTACTGCTGCGACGCGGTGAACTCGTGACGGACCTGCTCGAGCAGGAGGGCGTGGAACTCGGTGGGGGTCTTCGGCGCCGGTTGAGACATGGGTGTCAGTTTACGGCCGTCGGTCACGGTCCGGTGGTGACCAATTCGGACGGAACCTGACGGTCGTCGGCCAGTGCGTCGAAGAACTGGGAAGCCCGTTCGTGATCCCACAGCAACACGTTGCCGGATCCGTCGACGTCCTCGAAACCGCCGACGGGGACGGTCGTGGTGACCATGTCGCCGCGGACCGCCCAGGCGAGCGCGGCGAGGTTCCAGATGTGGTCGCTGTCGTCGACGCGCAGCGATGCCGCGGTGTCGGTAATCAGCGGCCACACGCGGAACGGGTTGAGCCACGTCGCGGGGCTGGTGGCCTTCGACATCAACGCCGCCATGAACTTTCGCTGATGATTCATCCGGTCGATGTCGGCGAGCGCGGTGGCGCGGCTGCGGACGAAGCCGAGCGCCTGCGAGCCCGACAGTTCCTGGCAGCCGGGCGCGAGGTTGATCCCCGCGAGCGGGTCGTCGATGGCCGTGTCCAGGCACATGTCGACGCCACCGATAGCGTCGACGATGCCGGCGAAACCGCCGAACCCGATCTCCGCGTAGTGGTCGATGTGCAGACCGGACGCCTCCTCGACCGTCTGGGTCAGCAATTGCGGCCCGCCGAATGCGAACGACGCGTTGACCTTGTCCTGGCCGTAGCCGGGAATCGACACGTACGAGTCGCGCGGGATGCTCACCATCGTTGCCGGCCCGCCACTGCTGGGGACGTGCACCACGATGATGGTGTCGGTGCGGTCGGGGCCGCTGTTGCCGCCGGTCGACAGCTGCTGTTCCTGCTCGGGCGTCAGCCCGGTCCGGCTGTCCGAACCGACGAGGAGCCAATTCGTGCCGGGGGTGTCGCCGATCCGGCCGGGGTAGTCGGCCAGCGCGTCGATCCGATTCAGCGAACTGTCGAGGTAGTACGTCATGCCGGCGAGCGCCAGGATCAGCACCAGGAACAGGATGCCTATGCGCCGGCCCCAGTGCCGCTGCTTGCGGGGACGCCGTTGTTGCGGCGGCTCCGCGGGCCGCGCCGGAGCGGGCGGTGGTGGCGGCGGTGGGGGTGTGCGCGGGGGACGCCGATCGGGCACCCGCGGCGGCGGTGGCGGGACGTCGCGGTAGGGCTGCGGCGTCTGGGTGGGCGCGTAACCGCGCGGACCCTGCGGTGGCGCCGAACGCGACAGTTGCGGTTCGGGAGCCTGGGACCACGCCTGCTGCGGGGGCGGCGGAGCGCCCCGGCCGTCTCGGCGGATCACCTGGGTGCCTTCCGGCGCGGGCTGTCCCTGCCGGGGTGCGGGGTGTCGCGGGTGGGGCGCAGGAGGCCCCTGTTGCGGCGGACCCTGCGGCGGCACTCGCCTCGTCTGCGGGGGGACGTGCTGGTCAGCCGGTGGAATTCGGCGGTTCGGGGGTGGCGGCACCGGCTGCCCGCCCTGCGTCCGCCGGGGCGGGCGCGGCGGCAGCGGAGGGTAGGGGGCGTCGCCGGTCACCCGCACGACTTTACTGGTCCGGCCGGATTACGGAATCCAGCCGACGTGTCCGCGCAGGGCGGCGTAGCCGACGAACGCGACCGAATCGATGGTGGCGTGCGCGATCACGAGAGGCCACAACCGTCCAGTCTTCTGCCAGTACCGGCCGAACACCAGACCCATCGCGACGTTGCCCAGCCCGCCGCCGAAACCCTGGTAGAGGTGGTACGTCCCGCGCAGGACCGCCGACGCGAGCAGCGACGAATTCTCGCTCCACCCGAGTTGGCGCAGCCGCGTGATCAGATACGCGACGACGAGGACTTCCTCGGCGCCGGAGTTGGCGATCGCCCACAGGATCAGGGCGGGCAGCCGCCACCAGTGGTCGCCGATCGTGCTCGGGACGACGGTGAGGTTGGCGCCGACCGCGCGGGCCACGAGATAGAAGCCGAGCCCCGGCAGCCCGACCAGCGCGGCGAGACCGAGGCCCTGCGTCGCGTCGGGGCGCCGCCGGAATCGGCCGAGCCCGACGCGGCTCGGACCGTGCCCGCTGCGCCACAGGAGATACAGCCCCAGCGCGGCCCACGCGAACAGCCGGACGACACCCAGCAGTTGCCGGGCCACGTCGATGACCTGGTTCTCCGCGCGGGAGACGTTGAGGGCGACGGACTGATCGGCCAGGGTGCCCGGGGTCAGCAGCGATTCGGACAGTGACAGCAGTCCCGACAGCCCGCTCGCCCCGAACGTGATGAGCAGGACGATCGTGATCTCGATCCACAGCGCCCGCCGCTCGCTCCCGGTGACCGGCGGCGCTGCCGGTTCGGGTGGGGCGGGCCGTATCCAGGAGGTGAGCGTTGCACGCGAGATCACGCGGCCACGCTACGCGCGCCGAACCGGAATGCCGATCAGCCGCGCGCGCGGAGCCCGTTCACGAACGGGCATCCCACCAGCAGCCGGATCGCCCTGCTCAGCGCGACGGCGTCGTCGACGGGAGCCGAGAACGGCATCCAGATGTCGCGGTCGCCGTGGTCGTTCTCGACCCGCAACCGCAGTCCGTAGCGGTCGATGCCCAGGGGACGGACGAGTCCCCGCCGCATGTGGGGCGGCAGTTTGCGGGACAGCATGTCGATGAGGTCGCGGTGGTCCTCGTCGAGATGCTGGAGCCACGCGGTTTCCATCTCCCAGAACGGGTCGGGCCGGGCGGCGAGCAGGTCGGCGAGGGCGACGGGTTCGGCGCCGCTCGAATCGGCGACCACCGCCGATTCGAGGCGAAGTTGCAGCAGCGTCGCGTCGTGGCCGACGTCGAGAAGTCCGGGGTGGGGGAACTCGGACGCGACTTCGTCGGCCAACGAGCGGGTGTGCGACTCGCACAGGGCGTGGAGGGTGCCGCGCAGCCAGACGAGTGATCGGACCGGTTCACGCAAAGGGAGCGGCGAGTTGTCGGTGAGTTCCAGGACCGCGGGGATGCCGCCGCCACCGGCGAGCCAGGACAGCGTGGCGGCCGCCGAATCGGTGGGAACCGCGACGACGACGTCGCCGCTGGACCGCAGGTGGTGCACGGAGGTGACGGTGGGTGCGCTGCCTTCGACGGCGAGTACCGCGTCCTGGGTCCGTGCGCACGAGCTACGCACACGCTCGGCGGTGGACGGACCGGTGGTAGTGACGGGCATGGAGCCTCCTTCAGGGTTCCGCGATACTGAGGTAACCCTAACCTAATATGACGCTGTCGGCGATGGCAAGACCCCGACGGAATTCCGGCCGATCCGGCGGGCATACGGTGGGAACGTGGCAATACCTCTCTCCCTCGGCGTCCCCCGCTCCCGCGGCCCCCAGTCGTTGCTCGCGGAACTGCTCAGCGGGACCGCCGCCGTGGACCCGGCCGGCGGCGGCGCGCTCGGACCGCGCGTGGTCCCGGCGTCCGCGCTGCTCGGCGCCGCCGGGACCGACGCCGGCCGAGTCATCGTGGGCCTCGACGTCGACCCCGCCCGCCTGCGCACCAGCGAGCAGGCGTCCTACGAGGCCGTCCGGTTCCACCTCGACTGCCCCGCCGACCAGCTGGGCGACGCGGTGACCCTGCGGCTGCCGTCGCCGCTCGCGGTGTTCGTCACCCGAGACGACTCCGACGAACTCGGACTGGCGGAAACCGCGCAGCACCTCGCGGATGCCGGCCGCATCCCGGGGCTCGCGAGCGGGCACTCCGTCGGCGAGGTCGCCGACTTCCTCGCCGTCCTCGCCCACGCGGACGTCGGGTACGTGGCGCGCGCCCGCGACACGACCGAGGTGCTGGCTCTGCTGTCGGGCACGGTCGCGTCGCTGCGTGGCGACGACGTGCGGGCTGCGCTCGCGGCACCGGATCCCGCGACACTGACCGCACTGATACCCGAGGCCGCCGAGGCCGTCCGGGAGGTTCTGCTGGGCGTCGAGGTGCACGACCCGGTGCTCGTCGCCCGCGAACTCTCGGATGCGGGTCTGCGGTAAACATTCACCGGCAATGCGCCGGGGCGTCGACGCGCGATGCGTAATCTCGTAGGCGTGCCAAAGATCGCGTATTTCGGACCCTCGGGAACCTTCACGGAGATGGCGCTCGCGCAGCTCGAGGAGGCGGGCGCCTTCGACGGGCCGGTCGAGCGGGTACCGGCGACCAGTCCGCCCGCCACCCTGGCGAAAGTGCGTGACGGCGTCGTGGACGGCGCCGTCGTCCCCATCGAGAGTTCCGTCGAGGGGGCCGTGGTGCCCACGCTCGATTCGCTCGCGCTGGGCGACCGGCTGCAGATCGTGGCCGAGACGGAACTCGACGTGGCCTTCACGATCCTCGGCGGGCCGGGCGTGGAGCGGCTCGACCAGGTGCGCACCGTGCGGGCGTACCCGGTGGCGGCCGGTCAGGTGCGAATCTGGCTGGAGGAGCACTGCCCCGGGGCCGAGATCCAGACGGCGTCGTCCAACGCGGGCGCCGCCGAGGACGTGGCGAACGGTCTCGCCGACGCCGCCGTGTCCACGGCGCTCGCCGGTGACCGGCTCGGTCTGCGCAGCCTCGCCGACGGGGTGGCGGACGAGAAGAGCGCGCGTACCCGGTTCGTCCTCGTCACCGCGCCTGCCCCGGTGCCCGCGCGCACCGGTGGCGACCGCACGTCGGCCGTCCTCGAACCCCACAACATCCCCGGCTCCCTCGTCGGCGTGCTGTCCGAGTTCGCAACCCGCGGAATCGATCTCATTCGCATCGAGTCACGCCCGGTGCGCACGAACCCCGGCACCTACCGGTTCTTCGTCGACTGCATCGGCCACATCGACGACCCGCTCGTGGACGAAGCGTTCCGGGCGCTGCACCGGAAGTCGCACGTCCGGTTCCTCGGGTCCTGGCCCGCGGCGAACCCCAGCGGCCCGCCCCCGCCGTCCGACGGAGACGCGGCGGAGTGGATCGAACGAATCCGTCAGGGAGAAAGGGAATCGTGAGCGGCAAGCTGATCCTGGTCCGGCACGGGCAGACCGAGGCCAACGTCGAGCGCAGGCTCGACACCCGACTGCCGGGCGCCCGGCTCACACCCGAAGGGCTCTCCCAGGCCGAACGGCTGGGCGCCGACCTCGCCGTCGCGGCGACGACGGCCGCACTCGTGTCCTCCCAGGCGTTGCGCGCCCGGCAGACGGCGCGCTTCGTCGAACTCGCGTCGGGCATCGCCGTCCAGGTGCGGGAGGGTCTGCACGAGGCCCAGGCCGGTGAGCTCGAGGACCGCAGCGACGAGGAATCGCACAAGCTGTTCATGAAGACGTTCCACCTGTGGCACACCGGCGAACTGGGTGCGCGGGTGCCCGGCGGTGAATCCGCCCACGACATCCTCGACCGGTACGTGCCGGTCGTGGACGCCCTGCGCGCGCAGTACCTCGACGACCCCGCGGAATCCGGCGACGTCGTGCTCGTCAGCCACGGCGCCGCCATCCGGCTCGTGGCAGCCCAACTGGCGGGTGTGCCCGGACTCTTCGCCGCCAACAACCACCTCGCCAACACGCAGTCGGTGGAGTTGACGCCGCTCGCGGGCGGTGGCTGGGAGTGTGTGCGCTGGGGCACCGTCGAGCCGCCGTTCGAGCATCGCATCGTTCCCGGCGCCGACGACCCCATGGGGTGATGTCGTTGCGCGCACCCCGGGGTTGCGCGACGATGGAGGAAACCGTCCTCGAGGAGTGACGGCGGTGGAATGGTTCGTTGGCGATGACTATTCGCTCGGTCGGCTGCTCGTCACCGAGGGACTCGCCGCGATCTATCTCGTCGCGTTCCTCGCGGCGAGAAACCAGTTCAGGCCCCTCGTCGGTAGCACCGGGATGCTGCCCATCCCCGATTTTCTCCGCCGGGTCACGTTCGGGCGTGCCCCGAGCATCTTCCACCTGCACTACTCGGACCGGTTCTTCGAGGCGGTGTGCTGGACCGGCGCCGCCCTGTCCCTCGCCGCGCTACTCGGTCTCACGCAGATCATTCCGCTCGCGGCGTGCATGCTCGTGTGGTTCGTGCTGTGGGTGCTCTACCTGTCGATCGTCAACGTCTCGCAGCTCTGGTACAGCTTCGGCTGGGAGTCGTTGCTGCTCGAGGCGGGGTTCCTCGCGATCTTCCTGGGCAACGCGTCGGTCGGGCCGCCGATTCTCGTGCTGCTGGTGCTGAGATGGCTGCTGTTCCGCCTCGAATTCGGGGCCGGGCTGATCAAGATGCGCGGCGACCGATGCTGGCGCAACCTCACCTGCCTGTACTACCACCACGAGACACAGCCCATGCCCGGACCGTTCAGCTGGTACTTCCATCGGCTGCCGAAGCCCTTGCACCGGGTGGAGGTGCTCGGCAACCACTTCGCCCAACTGGTGGTGCCGTTCGGACTGTTCGCGCCCCAACCGGTGGCCGCGATCGCCGCGACGGTCATGATCGTCACCCAGCTCTGGCTGGTGGCGAGCGGCAACTTCTCGTGGTTGAACTGGACGACGATCGTGCTCGGTCTGTCCGTCATCCCGGACGGCGTGTACGCCGCGGTGCTGCCCTTCGACATACCGGCAGGCAGCGATTCGGCGCCGCTGCCGTTCGCAGTGGCGGTCGTCGCGGTGACGGCACTCGTCGTCGTGTTGAGCTACTGGCCGATTCGGAACCTGATCTCGCACGGGCAGCGCATGAATGCCTCGTTCAACAAGTGGCACTTCGTCAACACGTACGGCGCGTTCGGGAGCATCACCCGGGTGCGGTACGAGGTGATCGTGGAGGGGACGGCCGACGCGCACGTCAGCCTCCACTCCGAGTGGAAGGAGTACGGCTTCAAGGGGAAACCGGGTGACGTGCGCCGTCGACCGCGCCAGTTCGCGCCGTACCATCTGCGACTCGACTGGCTGTTCTGGTTCACGGCCATCTCGCCCGGGTACGCCGAACCGTGGTTCCGGGGGTTCGTCGAGCGGTTGCTGCGGAACGATCGTGACACGCTGAAGCTGTTGCAGCACAACCCCTTCCCGGACAACCCGCCCAAGCATGTGCGGGCGCGCATGTACCGGTACGAGTTCACCACGTGGAAGGAACGCCGCGACACCGGCGCGTGGTGGAAGCGGCAGCCGATCTAGGTCAGCCGGTCGGCCAGCGATTCCAGCGCCTGCCGCAGACGCTGCGGGGTGCCGGGGCTGAGCGATGACCACGCGACCCCGTGCGCGGAGACGCTGGACGTACCGACGACGCGTCCGCCCGGCGTGTCGAACACGGTGACGGGCCCGCCCACCGGATCGTATTGTCCGTCGCCGTACGTGATTCCGACGATCTCCGCGTACCTGCTGCAGCCGGCCAACGCGTTGCCGAGGGTGGTCGCGTCGGCCGCGGTCACTCCGAGTGCGGTGAGGGCGGCGGCGAGCGACTTGCCGTCGCCGCCCTGATCGAAGGCTTCGCCGAGCTGGGCCGTGGGTGCGTTGACGACGCCGAAGCTCAGCGGTTCGACCGCCCCGAGCGCTCCGATGACGGGGGCGAGGATGTCGGCGCCGGCGTCCTGGACGACGTACGCGTCGCCGGCCCGCAACGCCAGCACCGCGAGGGTTTCGCCCTGCGAGAGGCACAACCGCGAGATGCTGCCGTCGACGTACCAGCGCAGGGCGATCTCCCACCGCGGTCGGGCCAGCACCCGCAGCCGGTCGGCGAGTTCGGGGTGGACCCCACCGCCCGGGAGCAGACCCCGGGCGGCGAGGGTGTCGGCGGCGCCGCGGAACGCTGCGTCCCGGGCGTCGTAGCTGTCGTACCGCGGGCCGGCGTCGAGCACCACCGGCAGTACGTCGACCGCGAGTGTGTCGACGAGATAGTCCATTTCGTCGAGGCCCAGGGTCGCCGCCGGGAGGGTCGGGACGTCCGGCCGGGTGCCCAGATCGATCACCGTCCGGGCTCCCGGTGGTCGGGGTTCGCGCCGATGACCGACGGGATGACGGTGCGCCCGTCGGAGAAGTGCTCGAAGTTCTTCAGGTAGTCGGGGGTGTCGCGCTCCTCGTCGTCCTCCGCGCCGGTGCCGGCGGCGCCGCGTCCGACCGTCATCGGCCCGCTGCCGGTGGCGCCGCGCCCCGCCGCAGTCGCAGCCGGGGACACGTCCGCGCGGACCTCCCCGATCACACCGCCGGGTGCGGGTGCCGGTGCGCCGGGTCGAGCGCCCTGGCCGAGCCCGTCCGCCCTGCCCCAGCCCTCGGGCAGCGTCGCACCGCCGGCCCCGATCGCACCGACCGACGTGCGGGCCGCCGCAGCGCTGGTCGACGCGGAGCCGCCACCGTACGATCCGCCCGACATCGGTGCACCGGCCGCGAACGGGGTGACGCCGCCACCGGTGACCGCGGACAGCGCCGCGCCGCTGATGTTGCTCGCCGCCGACGTGGCGGTGGAGACGGTGGTGCCTGCGATGCTGCCGACCTGCGATGCGGCTGTGGTGACGGCGGGGTTCTGGCCGACGGCCATCACCGCGGCGGCGGCCGCGCGCGTCGGGTCGAATTCGCCGTCGGACGGGATCTCGTCGAAGCTTCCGACCTCCTTCGAGTCGGCCTTGGTGACGATGCGCGGCGGCTGCTTGTACGTGCGCTGCAGCGCGAGGATGTTCGACGCGGCCTCATAGCCTTCCATCACGAGCCCGGCACGAATGTCCATCGCGCGGTCGGCGGCTTCCGCGGCCGCGGCGGTGCCGTTCAGTGCGCCACCCGTCGAATAGGCGGTGGCCTTCGCGGTCTTGACCGCGACGATCTCGGGAATGCTGGGCATGATCAGCGCGGCGGTGGTGTACGCCCCCGCCTCCAGCCCCGCCTTCGCTGCCGTATCCGCTGCGAGTTCGGCGCATTCGGCGGTCCACACCGTGAACGGCGTGATCTTGGCGAGAGCGGCGACGGCGGACACACCCTGCCAGCCGGCGGCGAGTTCGGCCATCACGCGGACGAGTGTGATGTTGGCGTCGACGAAGCTGGTGGACAACGCCGTCCACGCCGCACTCGCCACGCTGAGCGGCACCGGTCCGGCACCCGCGACGAGGGTGGTCGAGTTGACGGTTGCCCCGCGGGGCAACCAGATGACACCTGTCAGTCCCATGGTCATGTCTGATCTCCTGGTGGTCTCGAGGCGCCCGCGGTCACATGCCCGCAGCGAGGGACGCGCCGAGCGCGAGGTCCTCGGCGACATACAGCGCGGCCTGGGTACGGAGCGTGTTCGCGGTCTCGCGCATCTCGAGAATGCCCTGGGCGACAGCCGGAGTGAACGTGGTGGCCACGGTGTCGAAGTAGCCGGCCGCGTGCAGGGACACTTCTTCGCTCCCCGACGGGAGCACGCGGATGGCCGCGGAATTGAGAGCGACCGATGCCTCGAGACGCGCGGCGAGCGCGTCGAGTTCCACGGCGGCGGCGACGAGAGCTTCAGGTGCGACGTGCAGATCCGGCATTGCGTCGAACTCCTTCTGACCTAGGCAGGCGGAAGGCAGTTGCCCCCCGGCAAACGAACTGCATGGTGCAGCTGTCCCTACACACTTGGACGCTGCAACTCGCTCTTCGGTTCCCCCCGATCCCGAGAATTCTTTCTCGGGAAAACCGTTCATCCCCAGCCGAGCTCGTGCAAGCGATCTTCTTCTATCCCGAAGTAGTGTGCAACCTCGTGTATGACGGTGACGGCCACCTCGTGCACGACTTCCTCCTCCGAACTGCAGATGTCGAGGAGGGCGTCGCGGTAGACGGTGATCGTATCGGGCAGGGATCCGCCGTAATGACTGTCCCGTTCCGTCAGCGCAATCCCGTGGTAGAGGCCCAGAAGGTGCGGGTCCTCGTCGTTGCGGTCGTCGACGAGGACGACGACGTTGTCGATGGCGGCCGCGAGCTGCGGCGGGATCAGGTCGAGGGCGTCGCCCACCAATTCCTCGAATCGGCCGGGCGTCATGCTCACTGCCACATCAGTTCCCGGGAACGGGCGCTGCGCCGGGAAGCGGGGTCGGCATCGACCTGCCCTCCGGGACCGGCGGCGGCGCTACGGGTGCCGCGCCGTTGATGAGAATCTCGCCCTTCGCCGAACCGGTGATGGTCGAGAAGCCGCCGGCGTCGGTCTCCTTGCCCACCGAGCAGTTGACCCGCCTGCTGCCCGCCAGCCAGCTGTCGAGTTCGAGGTTGTCCCAGAACAACGTCAGCGTCTTGTCCCGCAGGGCGTCCGCGGAACCGAGGTATTCGTTGGCGGCCTGCGTGCACACGCCTTCGAGGTACTTGTCCTGGTCTTCGACGGACGGCATCGAGGCGGGGAACTGGGTGGCGAGGTCGACGACGGAGATCACTTCGAAGGCGTGCGGCTGCGCGCAGTCGACGGGATCGGTGGGCACGTTCTGGTTGATTCCGATGCACGTGCCCGGATCCCAGATGTTGGACTGGTCCTGCTCCGCGACCCTCCCGGTGAACGGCAGCAACGTGCCTGCGGTGCTGGAGAATTGGAGTCCGCAGCGCAGCGTGCGCTCACCCGACGCCCAACCGGACTCGCTGGGGAACATCAGGCCCACACTGAACTTGCCGTACGGGTCGAACTTCGCACCCAGGTAGGTGTCGACGGCGGGCACGCAGTGCTCGTCCCGCAACGACGCGAACCGCAGCGCACCCGGGTAACGCGAACCCGGACCGAACTCGGCGCCCGGGTAGACGCCGAGGTCCAGTGGCGCCGCCACCTCGAACCGGTGCTCGTCGGCGCAGTCGACCTTCGCGACGTCCTTGCGGTCCTCCTGGGGATCGTTCGACGGCGTCCAGTCGAGGCAGTCGCCGGCGGCCGCCGACGAGAATGCGTCGCCCTCCACGGCCCCGGTCGCCTGCGGTCCGGGGCCGGTCGAGTGCGTCGGGAGGTTGTCGCTGCGGTTGAAACCGCCCGCGATCGCGAAGGTGGCGATCGCCGCCACCACGGCGCCTGCGGCGACGGCCGCCAGCGCGCGACGCGTCGTGGTCGCGGACATGCTGCGGGGAGCCTTCCCCGGTCGCCCGGAATTCTCCGGCTGGGGCTCGGCGCCGTTCGATTGATCTGAGGACATCGATTTCCATAATGCCCGTTCCGATCGTGGAAGCAGAACAACTCCCGCAATCGGCACGAACCTCGCGTAACTTCGACGAGCATGAGCGACGATCCTCGGCAGTCCGCCGAGCAGGTGGATCCCGAAATTCAGGAGCTGGCCGGACGGGTGTTCGACACGGCACGATCCGGCGACGCCGTGTCCTTGGCCACGTACGTCGACGCGGGCGTCCCGGTGAACCTGGCGAATCAGAACGGCGACACGCTGGTGATGCTGGCCGCCTACCACGGGCACGCCGAGGCCGTTCAGGCGCTGATCGACCGCGGCGCCGACGTCGACCGGCTCAACGACAAGGGGCAGTCTCCGCTGGCAGGGGCCCTGTTCAAGGGTGAGGACGCCGTGGTCCGCACCCTCGTCGCGGGCGGCGCGGACGCCACCGCCGGGCATCCGACCGCGGTCGATGCCGCCCGCATGTTCGGCCGCGAGGACCTCCTGAGCATCCTGGAACCGAAACCGGAGTGAGCCGCCCGGCGGCGCCCGGTAGGGTTTGAAGCCGTGATTGACCTGAAGTTCCTCCGCGAGAACCCCGACGCCGTCCGTGAGTCGCAGCGCACCCGCGGCGAAGATCCGGCCCTGGTCGACGCGCTGCTCGAGGCCGACGCGTCCCGCCGGGCCGCCGTTCTCGCCGGCGACAACCTGCGCGCCGAGCAGAAGGCCTTCGGCAAGAAGGTCGGGCAGGCGTCCCCGGAGGAACGTCCGGCGCTGCTCGAGGGCTCCAAGGAACTCGCCGCCAAGGTGAAGCAGGCCGAGGCCGGGCAGCACGAGGCGCAGGCCGCGCTCGACGCCGCGCACCGGGCGATCTCCAACATCGTGCAGGAGGGTGCCCCCGCCGGCGGTGAGGACGACTTCATCACCCTCGAGACGGTCGGCGACGTTCCGACGTTCGACTTCGAGCCCAAGGACCACCTCGAACTGGGCGAATCGCTGGGCCTGATCGACATGGAACGCGGCGCCAAGGTGTCGGGTGCCCGCTTCTACTTCCTCACCGGCTTCGGTGCCATGCTGCAGCTGGGAATGCTGCAGCTGGCCGCGCAGAAGGCGATGGCCAACGGTTTCCAGATGATGATCCCGCCGGTGGTGGTGCGCCCCGAGATCATGGCGGGAACCGGGTTCCTCGGTGCCCACGCCGACGAGATCTACCACCTCGCGGACGACGATCTGTACCTCGTCGGCACGTCCGAGGTCCCGCTGGCCGGGTACCACTCGGGTGAGATCCTCGACCTCGCCGACGGGCCCAAGCGGTACGCAGGCTGGTCAACGTGCTTCCGCCGGGAGGCCGGCAGCTACGGCAAGGACACCCGCGGCATCATCCGCGTCCACCAGTTCGACAAGGTGGAGATGTTCACCTACTGCAGGCCCGAGGACGCGGACGCCGAGCACCAGCGGCTGCTCGGGTGGGAGCGGGACATGCTCGCCGCCATCGAGGTGCCCTACCGGGTGATCGACGTCGCGGGCGGCGACCTGGGGTCGTCGGCGGCCCGCAAGTTCGACTGCGAGGCGTGGGTGCCGACCCAGCAGGCGTACCGCGAGCTCACCTCGACGTCCAACTGCACGACGTTCCAGGCGCGACGCCTCGGCGTGCGGTACCGCGACGAGAACGGGAAGCCGCAGACGGCCGCGACCCTCAACGGCACGCTGGCCACCACGCGGTGGATCGTCGCCATTCTCGAGAACCACCAGCAGTCCGACGGCACCGTCCGGGTACCCGAGGCGCTCGTGCCGTTCGTCGGCACCGATGTTCTGAAACCGTGATCCATCCGACCGAGATTGTGGCAAGGCTACCCTTGCGCAAACACGAGAATGATGTAACCCTTACCTAATCTGGTTGGTTGGTTAAGGAGCTCCACATGTTCGTGTGCATCTGCAAGGCCGTGACAGAAGACGAAGTGCACGAGCACTGCGCCGCCGGGGCCGACAGCGCGGATGCGATCGGTGAGCGTTGCGGCGCCGGCTGGGGATGTGGAACCTGCGTCGATCGGTTGAAGGAGATTCTCGGAGAGCGCTCGGTGGTCGCCGGCACGGCTGCGTGAGGAAACCGCAGTACAACTGGATCCCGCGATCCGCCACACCGCGAATTCGCCAGTGGTACGTTCGCCCTAACCTGGGCGAACGGAGAAGTCATGCGTGGCGACGACGAAATCATTGCTCTTCTCAACGAACAGTTGACCAGCGAGCTGACCGCGATCAATCAGTACTTCCTGCACTCCAAGATGCAGGCTAATTGGGGATTTACCAAACTCGCGGACAAGACGCGGGCCGAATCCATCGAAGAGATGACACACGCCGAGATCCTGACCGACCGGATCCTGTTCCTCGAGGCGCTGCCGAACTACCAGAAACTGCTGCCGCTGCGCATCGGACAGGACCTGCGTGAGCAATTCCACTCCGACCTCTCCATCGAGGTTGAGGTGGTCGAACGGCTGCGTCCGGGAATCCAGATGTGCCGCGAAAAGGGCGACGCCACGTCGGCCAAGCTCCTCGAGGGAATCCTCGAGGAGGAGGAAGACCACATCGACTACCTGGAGACGCAGATCGAGCTGATGGACAAGATGGGCGACCAGCTCTACATGGCCCAGCTCGTCGATCAGCCGCCGACCGTCGGGTAGACCCGGGTGAACGTACCTTTCGACGCCTCAGGAGCGTCGAAGGGTGCATCCGCCCGCCGCGCGCAGAGGCCCGTCACGCTCAGAGCTTCGTGGACCGCAGTTCGTGACCCTTCGACGTCTTGCAGCGGCCCGACTCGAGGTCCCACTGCCAGCCGTGCAGGTTGCAGGTGAGGCTGGTGCCGTCGACGACGCCGAACTTGGACAGGTCCGCCTTGAGGTGCGGGCACCGACGCTGGATTTCGTAGCCGCCGAGTTCGATGGACGAGGAGTCGTCGTGGGCCTCGGCGAACCAGCCGTCGGCGTACGCGATGCGCTCGTCGGTGAGGCACTTGAAGAACGTGTACAGGAATTCGTTGTACCCGCCGACGCGCCACGCCTCGAACCGGGTGGACAGGAAGATGGTGTTCACCCAGTCGGGTTCGTCGTCGCGCAGCACCGTGCGCACCAGTTCGGGCGCGATGCGGAACCCGTAGCGGTATTTGCCGTCCTTCTCGCCGCGCTCGCGGACGGTGCGCTGCGGGAAGTCGAGGACGACGGTCTCGTCGCCCATCACGAGGCCGACGGGGTAGCCGATGCCGTCGCAGATCAGGTCGGACTGCTTCATGATCGGCTCGAACTTCGCCTTCAACGCCTCCAGCAGCGGCTCACCCTCGGCGGGCGCCCACGTGGCCTTCTCGGCGGCGAGGACCGGCGCGAGGCGCTGCGCCATGTCCTCGATGTACGCGGCCTTGTCGGAGAAGATCTTGTCGACCTCGGCGTCCGGGATCGGGTGCGTCAGCGTCAGCTCGCCGCCCTTCAGGTCCGCGGTGGACCCCGGAATCATCAGGACGCCGCCGTCGTTGCCGTGAATCCGCATCTGCTCGAGGAACGTGATCTGGTCCGGGAAGATGTTGCCCTCGTCGCCCCGGTCGTCGTTGAGGTAGCGCAGCGCGTCGTCGAGGAACACCGGCGGTCCGGCGGACGGGACCACCCACGTGGCCGCGACCTGCTCGATGTAGCTGCGGCAGCGGTCCATGCCGCGCTGCCGCTTCTGCTTGCCGAAGTTGGCCTTCGTCTTGGTGGGGATGTCGTAGACCATCGGGTACCAGATTGCGCCCGAGTACTGCAGCAGGTGGATGTCGATCTGCCCGAACTCGTCGTGCAGCACGTCCATGTCGACGGGGCGGGCGTCGTTCATGTTGAAACACGTGGTCTCACCGTCCGACACCACCAGGCCGGAGTCGCCGATCGGACCGTCCGCTGGGGCGCGCAGCGCGATGATCATGATGTCCAGGTCGCCCTTGGGACCTGACACCGTGTGTTTGACGGAGTCCTCGGTCTCGAAAAACGTGTGGAACCCCAGCGCCTCGAGTTCGCGCCTGAGGTCCGGCACCGGGTAGTCGGGGAGCAGCACCGTCGCGTCCTTGTTGACGTGCTTGCTCAGGTTCTCCGGGTCGAAGTGGTCCTTGTGCAGGTGCGATACGTACAGGTAGTCGCAGTTGCCGAGGGCGTCCCAGTCGAGCTGGGTGTTGTCCGGGAACGGGAACCAGGACCCGAAGTACGCGGGGTTCACCCAGGGGTCGCACAGGATCGAGCCTGCCTCGGTCTGGATGTGGAATCCGGCGTGTCCGACGCTGGTGACCTGCACTGGTTTGCCTCCTGGGAGCTGAGCGACTGTTCCAGGGTAGGCGTTCCCCCCAGGTGAGTGACAATGCGCGCTCCAGCACACCGTGCCACTCACGTGGGGTCAGGTCACTTCGCCGAGGCAATAACCGTCGGGTCCGATGGACAGGGTGATCCGCTTGGTCTCCGTCGCCCCGGACACATCGGTGACCGGAACGGACACGTCGAGGTAGTCGCCGCGGCCCTGGGTAGCGGTCATCGCGTCGGCGGCGAATGCCGTGGTCCCGGCCAGGACGTCGGGGTCGGATTTGAGGGGAGGCTGACCGCCGGCGCCGGTGCCGGACGGGTCCCAGGGGCTGAAGCCGGGGCAGATCAACGGGTACGCGGTCTCGGTGTCGGCCCGGTTCACCGGCGCGCCCGACTCCCGAGACAGGAAGCGGGTGACGGCGTATTCGGCGTCGGCGGGTGTGTAGAAGTCGGTCGTCCCGGTCGGGTGGACGTGGGGGCAGGCGTAACCGGACGCGATCTCGCTGCGTTTGACGGAGACCGTGGTGCCGCCGTCGGTCCAGGACACCGCGAATTGTCCGTCGACGCCCGGTCGGCTGAGCGCACCGAGGATCGCGGCGGTGTCGGCGTACTGGTGGGCGGCCTGGGCGGGCGGCAGCGTCCAGCATCGCGCGGGGACGGTGTCGGGCCGGGTGACCAGGTCGGTGGCCCAGGCCCGGACCGCGTCCGCCGCTGCCGGGTTGCCGGGCACGTCGCCCACGACCACCTGCGGCATCGGGGCAGGCGGCGGCGTGGTCGTGTCGGGCGCGACCGCGGCCGGGGGAGTGGAGACGGTGTCGGCCGGGGGCTGCTCCGTCGGGATTCCGGACTGCGCGTCGCACGCCACCCCAGCCGCGAGAACCACCGCGACGACCGGCGCGAGGAGCGCCCTCCTGCCCGTGCCACCCATCCCCAGCGCGCCCTTTCTCTCGACTCCCCACCGAATGTCCGCCCCCGACGGCGGGCCAGATCGCGGATACCCGGCTACGCTAGCCGATTGTGGAACCCGTCTATCGCACCGTCATCGGCATCGCCCGCACCGTATTCGCCCTCGAGGGGCTGAAGTTCACGGTCAAGGGCGATCGGCACATTCCGGCGACGGGTGGGGCGGTGATCGCGATCAATCACACCGGCTACATGGACTTCACCTACGCCGGACTTCCGGCCCGCCGCGTCAAGCGGTACGTCCGCTTCATGGCGAAGAAGGAAGTGTTCGACAACAAGATCTCGGGCCCGATCATGCGCGCGCTCAAGCACATTCCGGTCGACCGGGCCGCCGGCGCGGATTCGTACAAGGCGGCCGTCGACTTCCTGCGTCGCGGCGAACTGGTGGGCGTCTACCCGGAGGCGACCATCAGCCGGAGCTTCGAGATCAAGGAATTCAAATCGGGTGCCGCGCGGATGGCGATCGAGGCGGGCGTGCCGATCGTCCCGGTGGTCATCTGGGGTGCGCAGCGGGTGTGGACGAAGGGGTTCCCGAAGCGGCTGGGCCGCACGAACACTCCCATCTCGATCGCCGTCGGTGAGCCGATCCAGCCGTTCGAACCCGCATCCGAGCTGACCGAGAAGCTGCACGCCACGATGACGGCGATGCTCACCGACCTCCAGCAGGGGTACGAGCACCCCGCGGGCGAGTACTGGGTGCCCGCCCGTCTCGGCGGTTCGGCGCCGACGTTGGACGAAGCGAACAAAATGGACGCCGCCGACGCCGAGGCGAAGGCGGCGTCCCGCAAGGCCCGGGAGACCGGTAGCTAGTCGGTGCCGATGGAGCCTGTCTATACGGCTGTCGAGTCGACGGCCAAGGCGTTGTCCCTATTCCAGGGGCTGCGGATCACGCGCATCGGCCTGGAGAACATCCCCGCCGAGGGTGGTGCGGTGCTCGCGGTCAACCACACCGGGTACCTGGACTTCGTCCAGTTGGCGCTCGCGGTCGGTGCGGTCGACCGGAAGCTGCGGCTGATGGCGAAGGCCGAACTCGCGAACAACAAGGTGATGGCGTTTCTCATGCGCGGGTGCGGGGTGATCCCCGTCGACCGGACGGCGGGCGCCGGTGCGTACCTCGCCGCCGTGGAGCGGCTCCGCGAGGGCGAATTGGTGGGCGTGTACCCGGAGGCGACCATCAGCCGCAGCTTCGAGATCAAGGACTTCAAGTCGGGTGCGGCCCGCATGGCAATCGACGCGCAGGTGCCGCTCGTGCCCGTCATCGTGTGGGGTGCCCAGCGGATCGCCACCAAGGGGCAGCCGAGACATCTTGGGCGGCATCGGTTCCCGGTGACCGTCGAGGTTGGCACGCCGATCGCGCCGCACGAACCGGCGGAAGCGCTCACCGAGACGCTGCACGAGCACATGGACGCGATCCTGCGCCGGGTGCAGGACGGATTCGACCATCCGGCGGGCGCCTACTGGGTGCCCCGACGTCTCGGCGGCACCGCGCCGACCGTCGAGGAGGCCACCGAGATGGACCGCCGCGAGGCCGAGCGACGCGGGGCGGGGTAACGGCCGCCCGGCGGCGTCTCCGGTTCGGCAGGCAGAATGGCCGGGTGAGCCCAGACCGACCGAGCCTTGTAGCGTCCGATGTCGACGGCACCCTGATCGGGGAGGACGAGCGCGTCAGCGCCCGCACCCGAGACGCCGTCGCGTCGGTGGTCGCGTCGGGAACCCCGTTCGTGCTGGCCACCGGCAGGCCCCCGCGCTGGATCCATCCGGTGGTCGAGGGACTCGGTTACGCGCCGCTCGCCGTCTGTGCCAACGGCGCCGTCATCTACGACAGCGACAGCGACCGCGTGCTCAGCGCCGAGACCCTCGACGTGGACACCCTCACGTGGCTGTCGGCGATCGCGCTCGACGTGCTCCCCAGTGCCGGACTCGCGGCGGAGCGGGTGGGCGTCAGCGCCCACGACGCGGCGACGCCGCAGTTCGTGAGTTCCCCCGGATACCAGCACGCCTGGCTCAACCCCGACAACACCGAGATGTCGGAGGACGAGGTGGTGGCGGCCCCGGCGGTGAAGCTCCTGATCCGGGTGCCGGGAATGTCGAGTCAGGCGATGGTGGACGCGCTCGCGCCGCACATCGGGGGCCGCGCGGACGTCACGTTCTCCACCGACAACGGGCTGATCGAACTGTCGGCGTCGGGGATCACGAAGGCGTCGGGTCTCGCGCTGGTGGCGGAACGGCTCGGCGTGACGGCGTCGCAGATCGTGGCGTTCGGCGACATGCCCAACGACATTCCGATGCTGAACCTCGCGGGCCGGGGTGTCGCCGTCGAGAACGCGCATCCCGACGCCAAGGCCGTCGCCGACGAGGTCACCGCCACCAACTGGGACGACGGGGTCGCGAAAGTGCTCGAGCGCTGGTGGTCCTGAGACCACCAGCGCCCGAGAGGGTGAACCTGATCAGCCGGCCGGAGCCGGGGCGGGCTCCGGAGCAGGCGCCGGAGCGGGTTCCGGGGCCGGTGCCGGAGCGGGTTCCGGAGTCGGTGGAACCTGCGCCGGGTCCGCGGGCGGTGCGACGGGTGCCGCGGCATCCACCCGGGCCCCGTTCTTGTAGGTCTCCGCATACGTGTCGTTGTACGTCTTCAGAACCTTGGTGACGATGCCGGTGAGCTCGTTGAAGATCAGCGAACCGTTCTCGAAGTCGGTGCGCAGACCACCCGGGATCGTGTACTCGTCACTGGTCGGCAGACCCAGTTCGCCATTGTCCGCGCCGAGGCTCTGCCACGTCTTGAAGATCTGACCGAGGACAGCCCACACACCGCCGTTGGGCGAGGTGAAGACGGCGCCGTTGGTGAACTCTGCGCCCGAGTTCCCCGCCTTGGCCTGCAGCAGTCCGGTGATCGCCTGGCCGAGCCGGCCGGTGTCACCGCCCTCCGCGACCCACTTCTGCGCGACCGGCGACGGGTCGGTGAGCCGCAACAGCTCGTTGACCAGGGCCGGGATTCCCGCGCCGAGGTGGCCACTCGCATCGGTGCCGGGACCGCCGGACGGTGCCGGAGCCTCACTGGCGGGTGCGTCGGAGGCCAGGGACGCGTTGCCGCCGCTGAGGTTGGCTGCCGCGATCTGCCGGATCTCGTCCATGTGCGAGTACGCGGCATCGCCCGGGCAGGAGGTGTTCCCGACGTCGCGGTGCGCGAAGATCACCGGCAGGTCGACGGCCTCACCCTGCGCGTACGGGGTGAACTCGGTGCCCTCGGAGTACATCGTCGTCTCACCGAGTGGATCTAGTCCGGCCTTGCCGAGCTTCCAGCCGAGGAACTTGCCGACGGCATTTAGGGTGGCCTGCGGCGGATCCTCGGTCGAGAAGTCGCCCATCATCGCGACGCCGGTGGTGTTCTCGTTGAATCCGCCCGCGTGTGCGCCCTGGACGGGACGGTCGAGACCGCCGGCGCGACCCTCGAAGATCTGGCCGTATTTGTCGACCAGCGCGTTGTAGCCGATGTCGCACCAGCCGAGAGTCTGCGCGTGGTACGCGTAGATGGCGCGGACGATCTCGGCCGATTCGGCCTTCGAGTAGTCGTTGGCGCCCGCGGTGTGGTGGACGGTGGCACCACCGATGAAGTCGTCGTAGTCGGGGTCCTGGCAGCGGATGGACTCGTCCGCACCCCACTGCTGGCGGCTGATGACCTTGGGACCGCCGCTGTCGAGAGGGCTCGCGATGTCGCTGAGGGTGGAGTCGGCCGGGCTGCTGCCCGGTTCGATGAGCACGGCCGTGACGTCGTCGGCGCCGGTCTGCGCCGGTTGCTGACGCAGCGGGGTGTTGACGGCGGCGGGGATGTAGCCGAGCGGCGCGGCCCCGTCGGCGGCGGGGGCCGGTGCGGGAGCGGGCGCCTCGGGGGCCGGGGCGGCGGGTGCCGCTCCGGGTGCGGGCACGCCGGCGGCTGCGGGCACCGAGGTGGGCGTCAGGATCTGGATCGCCTTGGTCAGCCCGACGTACACGGGTTCGGTCGCGACCGTGCCGTCCGACGCCGTCTTGTCGGTGCGGCGGGTGTCGATCATGTCGGGGGAGACCCACTGCCCCCACGTTCCGTCGGCCTGCAGCGCGCGGACCTTGGACTCCGCGGACGCCAGCGTCTCGGACGTGAGCGCCACCATGCTGAACGGGGTGTCACGGGACAGTTCCTTGACGATCGCGCCCGGCTGCTGATCGGCGGGCGGCAGGATCGCGGGATCGGAAACGTCGCCCGGGGCGGGGATCTTCAGCGGGATCTGCAGGTTCGGGATCTGGATTCCCCCGGGAAGCTGCAGATTGCTCGGGATGTGGAGGTACGGGGGGATCTTCAGGTTGCGGAGGTCGCCGATGTTGACGTCGGGCAGGTTCAGCCCGGTCAGCTCCTTCAGCGGGATCACGATGTCGGGGATCTGCGACAGCACGACCTGCGCGATCTCGGTGGACACTGCGGAGTTGGAGGTTTCGTTCGTGGATCGGACATCGGAGGGTGCGCTACTGATGCCGTAGACCGCGACGGGACTTGCGACAGCCAGAGCGGCGACAGCCCCGAGAACGATCGAGGGCTTCGGTCGACGGTGCGGCAAGGGGGACTCTCCTCAGTTGTAGTTTCCTGCGAGCGACCTCGCGTGTCTGCAACTCGTGATGCTCATGTGACGGAAGAGACTGTTGTTGCTAACTCCAATCACTCTTGCCACACTAGTCACACAGGTCCATAACGCTCAACCTTACATTGAGACTTTATCCCGAATTTCTCGGACCCGCTGAGATGAGTCGCACACTCGTCTCAGCGCTCGTTGTTCAGCGATGAGGAGTGCAGTGATGGCGAAGACCGAATTCGGGGTTCGTGCAGGTAGGCCTGCCTGGACCCGCAGGAGGCGGTACATCGCGGGCCCTCCCGCCCCGCGCGGGTTCAGGGCCAAATTCCTGCGCGCGTCGGCCCTCGGCATCGCGCCCGTCCTCGTGGTCGGCGCCGTCACCGGCGTGGTCGTCCATCTGCGTTCCTCCGGTCAGGAGGTCCGGGAAACCGTGGCGTCCGACACGCCGTTCACGCTGTCCGGTCACGGCAACGGCCACGGCCGCGGGATGGGCCAGTGGGGTGCCTACGGGTACGCGAAGGATCAGGGCTGGGCAGCCGAGCGCATCCTCGGCCACTACTACGGCGGGACCACGCTCGGCACCCTCGCCGACGCCCAGATCAGCGTGCGCCTGCAGGCGAGGGACGACCAGCCGCTCGACGTCTACTCCGACGCAGGCGCGGTCGTCGCCGGCAAACCCGTCGGACCGGGGGAGGCCGTCCACCTGACCCCCACCGCCGACGGCGGCGCCAACGTCGTGGTCACCAGCGGATGCGCTGGCGACGTCCTGTGGCAGGACGCCACCGACCACCCGTGGGTCGACCCGATCGACCTGGCCCCGGACCGTCCGGTCACCGAGCACCTCAAGCTGTGCGCCGGCGACACCCCCTACCGCGGCGCCCTCGGCGTCGCGCTCGACGGCGCCGCCATGCGCACCGTCAACGTCCTCGACATGGACGACTACCTGCTGGGCGTCGTGCCCGCCGAGGCGAAAGCGGACTGGGCCGATAACGGTGGGGCGGAGGCGCTTCGGGCGCAGGCTGTCGCGGCACGCTCCTACGCCGCCGCCGAGAATCGTCAGGAGTACGCGAAGACCTGCGACACCCAGAGCTGCCAGGTGTACGGCGGGTCCGCGAAGGAAGATCCGCGGACCACCGACGCCGTCCGCTCCACCGAGGGCATGATCCTGACGAAGGACAACAAGCCGGTCGCGGCGGAGTTCTCCTCGTCCACAGGCGGATACACCGCGGGCGGCGAGTTCCCGGCCGTCGAGGACCAGGGTGACACGGTGTCGCCGAACCACGACTGGACGGTGACGCTGACCGCGGCCGACATCGCGTCCGCGTTCAACGTGGGAGACCTCGAATCGTTCGAGGTGATCACCCGCAACAACTTCGGGGTCGACGGCGGACGCGTCACCGGCGTGAAGGTGGTCGGATCTTCGGGTACCGCGGAGGCCACGGGCGCCGAGGCGCGAGCCAAGCTGAAACTCAAGTCCGACTGGTTCACAGTCGGCGACGGGCTCGGCGTTCCCGCGCCCCCGGCCGCACCCGAGGTACCCGAATCCACCCTCGCGTCCGCGGGTGAGGACCACGACACCGTCGGCACCACCGAGGGCTCGCCGATCGCGGAGAAGTACAAGGAACTCGGCGGCGTCAACAGCACGCTGGGAGCACCCGTCGGTCCGGAGATGATGCTGCCGTCCGAGGCGGGGAAGTTCCGGATGTTCACCAACGGAACCATCATCTGGACGAAGAAACTGGGCGCACAGGTGATCGACGCCAGTGTGCTCCGCGAGTGGCTACCGACCGGCGGCAGCTAGGGCATGCCTCAGGTTCCCTCGAGCACGGCGAGCATTCCGTCGACGGACTCGGCCCAGCCGAAGTCCTCGGCCCGCCGCCGCGCCGACGCCCGGCGCGTCCGCGACGGGATCTCGAGAACGTCGCTGACCGCGTCTGCGAACGCAGGACCGCGGTCGCGGGCGAGCGCGCCGCAGCCCGGTGTGATGATCTCGGCGAGAGCCGACGACTGTGACGCGACCACCGGGGTGCCCGCCGCCAGCGACTCGAGCGCCGACAGGCAGAACGTCTCGTGTGGTCCCGGCGCGAGCGACACGTCCGCCGACGCGAACAGCGACGCCAGGCGGCCCTTGTCGCTGATGAACCCGGTGAAGTGCACGGGGAGCCCCCGGGCCCGGTACTGCAGGGATTCGCGACGGGGGCCGTCGCCGGCGATGACGAGCCGGGCGTCGTGGCCCTGGCGGCGCAGCAACCGGACCGCGTCGATGCTCCGCTCCACCTGCTTCTCCACTGACAACCGGCCGCAGTGCAGCAGGAAGCGCTGCGCCGGGTCGGCGAAGGAGTCGCGCATCACCTGGTCGTGTTTGCCGGGGTGGAACATCGTGAGATCGACACCGAGCGGAACCCGGTGCAGGTTGGGGGCACCGATCCGGGTGAACTCCTCGCTGGCGAAGTCGGTCGTGCAGACCACGGCGTCGTAGTTCCGCGCCATCCGGCGGTTCGCGACATCGGCCCAGCTGCGGGCCACCCGACGGGGGAGGACCTGGCCGAGTAGCCGGTCGAGGCGTTCGTGTGACACGACCACGCTGCGGACCCCGCGGGCCCGGGCCCAGCCCCCGAAACCCCGCAGCGTGAGCCGGTCGGAGACCTCGAGGACGTCGGGACGCAGCCCGCTCACGACGTCGGCCACCCGGCGCGGGTTGACGACGCGATATCCGCCGGTCGCGGGGATGGTGGGAGCCGAGCGCGTGATCCGCAGGACCCCGTTCGGCAACAGCTCCTCGCAGTCGCGCTGACCTGGGACGACGAGGATCACCTCGTGTCCGCGTCCGACGTACCCCTGACCCCAGTTGTGGAGGGCGGTGCGGAGTCCACCCGACCGCGGTCCGTAGAAGTTCGCCAGCTGGACGATGCGCACCCGCTCATGTAGCTCGATCGCCGCGTCGGAGGGAACAACGAGGCCTGCAGAACCGGTGAATACAGGGAGAACTCCTCGTGCGTGCGGAAGGGGTCCGTGCCCCCCTTGGCCGCGCACAGGCGGCGGAGTCGCTTACCCTGGTTCATCGTGACCGCTGCAACCCCAGAGACAACCGCCCCTGGCCGGTACGACCTCATCGTCGTCGGTTCGGGATTTTTCGGACTGACCGTCGCCGAGCGTGCAGCAACACAGCTGGGTAAGCGTGTGCTGGTGCTCGACCGTCGTCACCACCTGGGCGGAAACGCCTATTCGGAGGCCGAGCCCGAGACCGGAATCGAGATCCACAAGTACGGAGCGCACCTGTTCCACACCTCGAACAAGAGGGTGTGGGACTACGTCACCCAGTTCACCGAATTCACGAACTACCAGCACCGGGTGTTCGCGCTCCACAAGGGACAGGCGTACCAGTTCCCGATGGGGCTGGGCCTGGTGTCGCAGTTCTTCGGGCGCTACTTCACCCCGGACGAGGCGCGGAAGCTGATCGCCGAGCAGTCGAGCGAGATCGACTCCGCGGACGCGTCCAACCTGGAGGAGAAGGCGATCTCCCTGATCGGTCGCCCGCTGTACGAGGCGTTCGTGCGCGACTACACGGCCAAGCAGTGGCAGACGGACCCGAAGAACCTGCCGGCGGGGAACATCACCCGGCTGCCAGTGCGGTATACGTTCGACAACCGCTACTTCAACGACACGTACGAGGGCCTGCCCGTCGACGGCTACACCGCGTGGCTCGAGAACATGGCGAAGGACCCGAAGATCGAGGTCCGGCTCGAGACCGACTGGTTCGACGTCCGCGACGACCTTCGCGCGGAGAGCCCCGACGCCCCCGTCGTCTACACCGGACCTCTCGACCGCTACTTCGACTACTCCGAGGGCGAGCTGGGCTGGCGCACGCTCGACTTCGAGACCGAGGTGCTGGAGACCGGTGACTTCCAGGGAACGCCGGTCATGAACTACAACGACGCCGACGTGCCCTTCACCCGGATCCACGAGTTCCGCCACTTCCACCCGGAGCGGGACTACCCGAAGGACAAGACGGTCATCATGCGGGAGTTCTCCCGGTTCGCCGAGAGCAAGGACGAGCCGTACTACCCGATCAACACCCCCGACGACCGCGCGAAGCTCGGCGCCTACCGCGACCGCGCCAAGGAAGAGATGGCCACGAAGAAGGTTCTGTTCGGTGGCCGTCTCGGCACCTATCAGTACCTGGACATGCACATGGCGATCGCCAGCGCGCTCTCGATGTTCGACAACTCCCTGCGTCCGCACTTCGAATCGGGTGTGGATCTCGTGGGGGATGCCGAATGAGCGCCCGGCATCTGCTCGAATCCGAGAAGGTCACCGAGGACGCCCCGTTACTGGGCAAGTCGCTGCTGCAGCGGGTGATCCTGCCGCGCGCAGGTGAGCCGCTCGACGTCCGCACCCTCTATCTCGAGGAGGCGAAGACCAACAGCCGCCGCGCGCATTCGCTGTCGCGGACGTCGCTGGCGGTGGGCGCCGAGTCGGAGGCGTCGTTCTGCACGTACTTCAACGCGTTCCCGGCCAGCTACTGGCGCCGGTGGAGCACGCTGAGCTCCGTGGTGCTGCGTCTCGAGCTGTCGGGGCACGGCCGCATCGACGTGTACCGGTCGAAGGCCGACTCGTCGCGCATCCACGTGGAAGGTCGCGAATTCCAGGACAGTGACGCCGCGCTGGAGTTCGAGATCGAACTCGCCCCGTTCGAGGACGGCGGCTGGATCTGGTTCGACATCACCTCCGACACGGAGGTCGTGCTGGAGTGCGCCGGCTGGTACGCGCCGGTCGAGGCTCCCGGTGCGGCCACCGTCGCCGTCGGCATCCCCACGTTCAACCGGCCGACCGACTGCGTCAAGGCACTGACGGCGCTGGCGTCCGACGAACTCGTCATGGACGTGGTCAAGGCCGTCATCATCCCGGACCAGGGCACCCGCAAGGTCAAGGACGAGCCCGGCTTCACGGAGGCGGCGGAAGCCCTCGGCGACCGGCTGGCCATCCACGACCAGGCGAACCTCGGCGGGTCCGGTGGCTACAGCCGGATCATGTACGAGGCGCTGAAGACCACCGACTGCCAGCACATCCTGTTCATGGACGACGACATCGAGATCGAGCCCGACTCGATCCTGCGCGCGCTCGCCATGTCCCGGTTCGCGAAGACGCCGATGCTCGTCGGCGGACAGATGCTGAACCTCCAGGAGCGCAGCCACCTGCACTCGATGGGCGAGGTCGTCGACCGGTCCATCTTCATGTGGACGGCCGCACCCAACGTCGAGTACGACCACGACTTCTCCCGCTACCCGCTCAGCGACCGCGAGAACTCGCGCCTGCTGCACCGCCGGATCGACGTCGACTACAACGGCTGGTGGATGTGCATGATCCCGCGGCAGGCTGCCGAGGAACTCGGTCAGCCGCTGCCGCTGTTCATCAAGTGGGACGACGCCGAATACGGCCTGCGCGCCCGGAACGCCGGCTACCCGACCGTCACCATGCCCGGTGCCGCGATCTGGCACATGGCGTGGAGCGACAAGGACGACGCCATCGACTGGCAGGCGTACTTCCACCTGCGGAACCGGCTCGTCGTCGCCTCCCTGCACATGCCGGGCAACGGTCGCGGACTCGTGATCAACACCGTCAAGGCCACGATCAAGCACCTCCTGTGCCTCGAGTACTCGACGGTCGCGATCCAGAACCAGGCCATCGCCGACTTCCTGCAGGGTCCCGAGCACATCTTCGAACTGCTACCCACCGCGCTCGGCAACGTCCACGCGATGCGCAAGGAGTACCCGGACGCCGTGGTCCTGCCGTCGTCGACGAGCCTGCCGCTGCCCTCGGGCGCCGAGGTCGGCGCCGTCGGGGAACCCCGCAATCCGCTGGCGAAGATCGTGCGGCTCGGCAAGGGCCTGGTCCACAACGTGAAGCCGGCGCACGAGGAGCACTACGAGCGGCCCCAGCTCAATGTCCCCACCCTCGACGCGCGATGGTTCCTGCTGTCGCAGGTGGACGGCGTCACCGTCACCACCGCGGACGGGCGAGGAGTCGTCTACCGCAAGCGCAACCCCAAGCAGGCACTCGAACTGCTGAAGGAAGCAATCCGGCTGCGCCGCGAACTCGCGCAGCGGTTCCCCGAACTCAAGCGCGAGTACCAGGACGCCGTTCCTGCCCTGACCAGCAAGGAGAGGTGGGAACGTGTCTTCGGCATCCAGTGAGGTCCAGATCCTGCAGACCATCCAGTCGACCATCGCGAACCGGCCCGGCGTCGTCTCGACCGCCCGCGGGATGTCCCACTTCGGTGAGCACGCCCTCGGGTGGGTGGCCGTCGCCGGACTCGGCGCAGCCGTCGACAAGCCCCGCCGCCGCCAGTGGGCGGGCGTCGCAGTGGGCGCCGTCGGCGCGCACGCGGCCTCGATCGTGATCAAGCGCATCGTCCGCCGCCCCCGGCCGAACGACCCGTCGATCCAGGTCAACGTGTCGACGCCCAGCAAATTGAGCTTCCCGTCCTCGCACGCCACGTCCACGACCGCGGCTGCCGTGCTGCTCGGCCGCCTCACCGGGCTACCCTTGCCTGCGTTGTTGGTACCGCCGATGCTGCTCTCCCGGCTCGTTCTGGGAGTGCACTACCCGACCGATGTGCTCGCCGGATCTGCCCTGGGGGCCGCCTCCGCGGTCGCGGTGCTGAAGGCCGAGCAGAAGTTTGGAGAGAAATGAGCGAGGAACCGGCCGTCGTCACCGGACCCCCGACGTCCCTGGCGGCAGGCATCGTCAAGGCCGTCCGCCCGCGTCAGTGGGTCAAGAACGTCCTGGTCCTCGCAGCTCCCGTCGCCGCGGGCACGGCGACGGAATCCGACGTCCTGCTTCCCGTCGCGCTCGCCTTCGTGGTGTTCTGCATGGCCGCGTCCGGCATCTATCTCGTCAACGACGCGATGGACGTCGAAGCGGACCGCGCGCACCCCACCAAGCGGTTCCGTCCGATCGCCGCCGGTGTGCTGCCCGTCAACCTGGCGTATGCGATGGCGGTCGTGCTGCTCGGCGGATCGCTCGCCCTGTCGTTCCTCGCCAACTGGCAGCTGGCGGTCGTGATGGCCGTCTACATCGGCATCCAGCTGGCGTACTGCTTCGGCCTCAAGCATCAGGCCGTGCTCGACATCTGCATCGTCTCGTCCGGGTTCCTGCTGCGCGCCATCGCCGGTGGTGTGGCCGCCGAAATCGCGCTGTCGCAGTGGTTCCTGCTGGTCATGGCATTCGGTTCGCTGTTCATGGCGGCCGGTAAGCGGTACGCGGAACTGCAGCTCGCCGAACGCACCGGCGCCAAGATCCGCAAGTCCCTCGAGAACTACACCACGACGTACCTGCGTTTCGTCTGGACGCTCAGCGCCACCGCGGTCGTGCTCTGCTACGGACTCTGGGCGTTCCAGCAGGACGACCTGAAGGGCACCAACTGGTACGCCATCTCCATGGTGCCGTTCACCATCGCGATCCTGCGTTACGCCGTCGACGTCGACGGCGGCGAGGCGGGGGAGCCCGAGGAGATCGCACTGGGCGACCGTGTCCTCCAACTCCTCGCGATTGCCTGGATCGGAGTGGTGGGTGTCGCTGTCTACCTCGTCTGACTTGGTAGGAGGCGCCGAGGACTCGGACGCCGCCGCGGAGCGGACCACCGAACGCCACCGGAAGGCCATCCTCTCGAGGGTGGTCTTCCTCGGGGGTGTGGCCATCTCGGCTCTCCTGATGTTCTGGGGTGCCTGGGAACGGCGATGGATTGCCGACGACGGCCTGATCGTGCTGCGCACGGTCCGGAACCTGCTCGCGGGCAACGGTCCGGTCTTCAACGCGGGCGAGCGTGTCGAGGCCAACACCAGTACCGCGTGGACGTACATCGTCTACGCGTTCAGCTGGCTCTCCCAGGCCCGGCTCGAATACGTCGTCCTGACGATCGCGCTGATCCTGTCGACCGCGGCGATCGCGCTGGCCATGTTCGGCACGGCCCGTCTGTACCGCGGCGGGTCCTTCGCGGCCGGCGGCACGCTGTTCCTGATGCCCGCCGGTGTGCTCGTCTACATCGCGGTGCCCCCGGCCCGCGACTTCGCGACGTCGGGGCTCGAAAGCTGTCTCGTCATCTTCTGGATCGCGCTGCTGTGGCTGCTGCTGGTCCGCTGGAGCCAGGCGGCCGCCCCGTCCACCACGTCGGTGCTGGTCCTCGCGTTCATCGCGGGCATGGGGCCGCTCGTGCGCCCCGAACTGGCGATCCTCGGTGTGCTGTCGCTGGCCATGATCTTCCTCGCGCCCGGTCCGACGTGGAAGGTGCGGGTGGCGATGGTCTTCGTCGCCGGCATCGTCCCGGTCGGCTACCAGATCTGGCGGATGGGCTACTACGCCCTGCCGTACCCCAACACCGCGGTGTCGAAGGACGCCGGCGGTGCCAAGTGGTCGCAGGGCTTCGCGTACCTGTGGAACCTGCTCGGCCCCTACCTGTTGTGGCTGCCGCTGGTGTTCCTCTTCGCGGGCGCAATGCTCGCCTGGCGCGGCGGGGACAAGCACATCCGCGATGGTGTTCGTCACACCGACGGGAACCGGCTGACCCGCCTGCGCGGGTGGCTGCGCACCCAGAATGCCGTGGTCGTCTTCATTCTCGGAAGCGGTCTGATCCTCGGTCTGTACTCGCTGCGGGTGGGCGGCGATTTCATGCACGGCCGAGTGCTTCTTCCCGTCCTGTTCTGTTTCATCATTCCCGTCGCGGTTATTCCGGTGCGAATTCCGGACCGTGCGTCCTGGGGGCGAAATAAGGAATCGTGGACATTCCTGGCAATGGCAATCCTGTGGGTCGGCACCGTGGTGTGGGCATTCTTCGCCGCCAACACCACGGGAATGCCGGAAGGTGCCGTTGTCGGTCGTTCCGGAATTGTCGACGAACGCGCGTTCTACGTCCTCAACACCGGACACGCGCACCCGATCCGTGCCGACGACTACCTGGACTACCCGCGGATGCGGGCCATGGTCCAGACCATCGCGGACACCCCCGACGGCGGCCTGCTCATCCCGTCCGCCGACTACACGTACTGGTTCGTCGTCCCACCGCCCCTTCCGATCCCGGACGGCGGTGCAGGCCACACCGTGTACTTCCTGAACCTCGGCATGACGAGCATGAACGTCGGCCTCGACGTGCGGGTGCTGGACCAGATGGGTCTGGCGTATCCGCTCGCCGCGCACACCGCGCGCCTGGACGACGGCCGCATCGGGCACGACAAGGCCCTGTACCCCGACTGGGTCGTGGTCGACACGGGAATGATCGACAAACATCCGTGGATGCCCGGATTCCTCGACGAGGACTGGGTGACCGAGGCTCGGGTCGCGCTCACGTGCCCCGAGACCCAGGATCTGCTGACGTCGTATCGTTCGGAACTGACGTGGCCGCGTTTCAAGCAGAATTTCAAGGACGCGCTGCATTTCGCGAGTTATCGAATCGAGCGAGTTCCCGCATACGAAATTCAGCGGTGCAATCTCGAGCCCCCGTTCCCGGATCCGGCCAAATAGGGCGAACCGGGCGGGGTCCGTGTCACTGCGGCGTCCCGGGCAGATCTCGATGTCGGAACATCAGATCTCGTTTGTGTAACGCTGGAACTGTCGGCGACGATGTACGTCGATGATGAGTCATCAGTGACGGTGGTCTGGAAGTTCTCCGGAAAACGCTCTGCGAGCGTTTGTCAGGGAACTTCGGGTGACATACAGTCCACCGAGCGCAGTGTGACTTGGAAGAGGTCCGCTGCCGACCCGGCTTCACGCCCGGGCCGGCAGGTCGCCTGTTCCCCGACGGAATCCGCCGGAGCCGCCCAGTTGGCGGAGTCCGCAGACGAAGAGAGAGAGCAGTATTCATGCGTTTTGCCAGACCGAGGTTGTCTCAGCGCCTCAAGCAGCGTGCGATGGCCATCGGTGCCGTCGCACTGGTACTGCCTGTGGGCGCAGGAATCGCTGGTGGAGCCGTCGCCGCAGCAGCACCGACGCACGCGGGTCCCGCCAAGACCGCGCCGGCGGGTGGCTACGACGAACTGTGGGTTCCCTCTTCCATGGGTCCGATCAAGGTCCAGGTCCAGTGGGCGGCCCGCGGCGGTAGCTCCGCGCTGTACCTGCTCGACGGTCTGCGTGCCCGAAACGACCGCAACGCGTGGAGCTTCGAGACCAACGCATTCGACCAGTACCGCAACGACAACGTGACCCTGGTCATGCCGGTCGGTGGCGAGTCCAGCTTCTACTCGGACTGGTACTCGGCGAGCAACTTCAACGGTCAGCCCGTCACCTACAAGTGGGAGACGTTCCTGACGCAGGAACTGCCCGACTTCCTGGCCAACTACGGCGTCTCGCGCACCAACAACGCCGTCCTCGGCCTGTCGATGGGTGGCAGCGCCGCCCTGACCCTCGCCGCGTACCACCGCGACCAGTTCAAGTTCGCCGGTTCGCTGTCCGGGTACCTGAACATCTCGGCTCCCGGTATGCGTGAGGCGATCCGTGTCGCGATGCTCGACGCCGGCCGCTTCAACGTCGACTCGATGTGGGGCCCGCCGTGGAACCCGGCGTGGCTGCGCAACGACCCGTTCGTGTTCGCTCCGCGTCTGAACGGCCTGTCGATGTTCATCTCGGCCGCCAGCGGTCTGCCCGGCGAATTCGACCACCCGAGCGCTCCGATCGACTACTACAACACCGCGAACGGCATGGGCCTCGAAGCCCTCGCCCTGGCCAACACCCGTGCCTTCCAGGTGCGTCTGGCCAGCCTGGGCGTTCCGGCCACCTTCGACTTCCCGGCCAACGGCACGCACTCGTGGCCGTACTGGGGTGCGGAGCTGTGGAAGGCTCGCGGCCAGATCCTGGACACGCTCGGCGCCTGGTGATCTAGACGCCACCACGTTCGTGGCGACTGCCGCCCCGCCTCACCGGCGGGGCGGCACTCGTGCGTTCTGAAATGCACCGTCCCGCATCGGAGAGGTGAGAGGAATGCCTCGGAATCCGTTCGCCTCCGGGAGTGCACAACGGAACGTTTTGTCAGTAAGGTGATTCCGTCGAGACGCCACCCGCGCAGTGATCGCTGTGCGGGTGGCGTCTGTACGTGAGATTTTCACGAGAAATATCGAGTGGTTGCCGCGGCCGCGGCGCGAGACGCATCAAGCGGAGGGAAGACGAGTTCATGCGAGTTGGGGGTTCGACGAGAACAAGCGGATGGGCCAGGCGTACTGCCGCCGCAATTGCTCTGGCGGTCGCACTGCCTCTGGGCGTGACCATGGTGGGCGGCGGCGCAACCGCATCCGCCGCCTTCGACCCCGCCGCGCAGGACTTCTGGGTCGACTCCAGCATGGGGCCGGTCAAGAGCCGCATCTGGCGTGCCGCCGACGGCAACACCAACCGCGTCGTCTACCTGCTCGACGGTCTGCGCGCGCAGGACGACCTGAGTGGCTGGGAGATCAACACCGACGCGGGCCCGTTCCTCGCCTCGCAGAACATCAACGTCGTCCAGCCGGTCGGTGGGCAGTCCAGCTTCTACTCCGACTGGTTGTCGAACTCGAACTTCAACGGCCAGAAGACGCCGTACAAGTGGGAGACGTTCCTCACCGAGGAACTGCGTGACGCTCTGGCGAACCGTCTGGGCTTCCAGTCGACCCGCAACGGCGTCATCGGCCTGTCGATGGGTGGCAGCGCCGCCCTGACCCTCGCCGCCTACCACCCGGACCAGTTCAACTACGCGGGCTCGCTGTCCGGGTACCTGAACATCTCGGCTCCCGGCATGCGTGAGGCGATCCGTGTCGCGATGCTCGACGCCGGCCGCTACAACGTCGACGCCATGTGGGGCCCGCCGTGGAACCCGGCGTGGCTGCGCAACGACCCGTTCGTGTTCGCGAACAAGCTCCGCGACAACAACACCCGCCTGTGGGTGTCCGCCGCCAACGGCATCCCGGCCCCCGGCGGCCCGGCGCCGACCAGCGGCGTGGACGTGTTCAACGCCACCACCGGTGCGAGCCTCGAGGCTCTGTCGCTGGCGAACACCCGTGCGTTCCAGGTCAAGATGGCGACCCTCGGCGCGCAGAACGTCACCTACAGCTTCCCGCCCCGCGGCATCCACACGTGGCGTTACTGGCAGCAGCAGATCCACGATCTGGCCGGCGACCTCGGCAACACGATCGGGTAGCTGGGACGTAACAATTGCACCAGCTGTAACAGCGCGGCACCCCCACTCGTCTGTTGTTTGCGTGTAGAAAGAACCGGAACGCGAGGCCGTGCTCCGTGCTCCGGCCTCGACGCGCAGAGAGAGAGTGACCGTCATGCGAGTAGGCCTGTTCAGTGCAGGACGTCAGCGTTCGTCGGCCGGAAACGTTCGAAGGCGGACGCTCGCCTCGCTTGCCGCTGTGCTCGTGGTGCCGGTGGCGGTCGGGTTCACCCAGACCGCCACCGCGTCGGCTCTCCCGGTCGTCCACGCGGCACCCGCCGCCGCGCAGGCGCCGGTGGCCACGCAGGCCCCCAGCGGTGCGACGATCCATCACGTCGACTGGCTCTCCGACCGTCGCGTCGCGATCTGGATCAACTCCCCGTCGATGGGAGTGCCGATCCAGGTGCAGATGCTGCTGGCACGCGACTGGAATTCGAAGCCGACGGAGAAATTCCCGTCCGTGTACATGCTCGACGGTCTCCGCGCGCAGGACAACGAGAACGGCTGGACTCTCGAGACCGACGCCCAATCGTTCTTCGCCGACAAGAACATCAACGTCGTCCTCCCGGTGGGCGGGCAGTCCAGCTTCTACTCCGACTGGGTGGCCCAGGACAACGGCCAGAACTACCAGTGGGAGACGTTCCTCACGAAGGAACTGCCCCCGATCCTCGAGAGCGACTGGCGCACCACGCAGACCCGCGGCGTCGTCGGTCTCTCGATGGGCGGCACGTCCGCGATGTTCCTCGCGGCCCGCAACCACGGATTCTTCAAGTTCGCCGCCTCGCTGTCCGGCATGCTCACCACCACCGCGCTCGGCATGCCGCAGGCCGTCGCGTACGCGATGAGCGACGCGGGCGGATTCGACGCGAACGCGATGTGGGGTCCCCCGACCAGTTCGGCGTGGGAGGAGCACGACCCCTACCTGCTGGCCGACAAGCTCAAGGGCGTCAGCCTCTACATCTCCAGCGGCAGCGGAACCACCGGCCCCTACGATCAGCCGTCCGGGATCCCCGGCGTCAGCACCAATTACGCGGGTATGGGGCTCGAGATCCTCTCTCGTCTCACCTCCCAGACCTTCGCGACCAAGCTCAACAAGCTGGGCATCCCGGCGCAGGTCAACTACCGGCCGTCCGGCACCCACTCGTGGCCGTACTGGCAGTTCGAACTCCACCAGCTGTGGCCCCAGCTCGCCAGCGCCGTCGACGTCGAACCCGAGAAGCCGGCATGCACCACCGGTGGTTCCATCGCCGGGGTCGCGGGCGCCAACCCGTGGATCGGTGACTGCCTCACCCCCGAGTACAGCCTCGCGGGCGGAACGGTCCAGGACTTCCGCAACGGCCGGATCTTCGCCAAGTCCGACACCGGCGCCCAGCCGGTGGCAGGTGCCATCGGCGGTGTCTACCAGGCGACCGGTGGTCCCGGCGGACCGCTCGGCTACCCGACGACGCCGGAGCTGGGCACCCCCGACGGCCGCGGTCGTTTCAACCACTTCGAGCACGGCTCCATCTACTGGACGCCGCAGACCGGTGCGCACGCCGTCCGCGGCGCGATCCGCGACGAGTGGGCGCGCCAGGGCTGGGAGGGTGGCCCCCTCGGATACCCGGTGGCCGACGAAGTTCCGACCCCCGGCAAGGACGGTGCGGTGCAGGGCTTCGAGATCGGCGCCATGTACTTCAGTCCTGCGAACGGCACCCACGGCGTGCAGGGAATGATCATGGGCAAGTACGCCGAACTCGGCTACGAGGGCGGTTGGCTCGGATTCCCGAAGACCAGCGAGATCGCCGTCAAGGACGGCGGCCGGTTCAACCAATTCGAGAACGGCAACATCTACTGGAGTCCGCTGTCGGGAGCCTGGGCCGTCGAGAACGGACCGATCTTCGACGCCTGGAAGAGCGCAGGCTACGAGGGCGGCCGGCTCGGATTCCCGATCAGCGACAAGTTCGCCATTCCCGGTGGTGTCCAGCAGAACTTCAAGACCGGTTACGTCACAGTGATCGACAACAAGGCCGAGATTCACTGATGGTCCGGAAACGCTAGAAATCTCACGCGCAGCGGGCGGAGCCGGGTCCGGCGGACCAGGGTTCCGCCCGATCTGCGTCTGTACCCTGTCGAGAGACAACGACTTGGAAAGCAAGGACGGAATAGATGCCGCAGCACTCACGTATCAGCACCACCTTCCGACGGGCGATCGCGGTAGGCGCGCTCGCCGTCGCAGCGAGCGGATTGTTGGTCGGGTGCGGTAGCGACGACTCCACGGCGACGTCCAACCCGTCCACCAGCGCAACGACTTCCGCCGCTGCGTCCAGCACGGCCGAGAGTTCGGCGTCCGCCGCGCCCAGCGCCGGCGCGTCGGCCTCGGCGTCGGCCTCGGCGCCGGTGACGAGCCCCGGCGAGGCGGCGACGGCGCCGCCGGAGCAGCCCCAGGCGGTTCCGAACGATTTCCCCGGCCCCAGTGAGGTCCCGGTCAGCGCCGAAGGCCAGAAGTTCCTCGATGCGCTGAAGAGCAAGGGCATCGCGCCGGCCGCCGATGGCACGATGGCCGTGAGTACCGCCGACTTCATCTGTCAGGCCAAGGCCGAGGGCAAGAGTGACGTCGACACGATGGTGTTCGTCACAGCCATGGTCGGCACCGAAGCGTCCGCTGCTGGTCAGCAACTGACCCCGGAGCAGGCCACGGCCAACGCACAGACGTACGTGGATGTCGCCCACGCGACCTACTGCAAGTAGACGCCGATGACGTGGACCGGGCGCGGAACGCGGAAGAAGAAGAGCAGCCTCCTGCGCAAGCTGATGGTGCTGATCGTGATCCTGCTGGTGATTCTCGTCGCAGTGATCGCGCTCTGGTATCTCCTCGCCGGGAGGCTGCCCAAGCCGATCCCGACCCCGCCCGGTCCCGAACGTCCCAACGCCCAGCCGGCCAGTTGCCCCGACGTCCAGGTGGTGGTCGTCCCGGGCACGTGGGAGTCCAGCGCCACCGACGATCCGTACAACCCCACGGCCAACCCGGCATCGCTGATGCTCAACGTGTCGCGACCCCTGCAGGCGCAGTTCCCGTCGTCGCGCGCCGACGTGTACACCGTTCCGTACGTCGCGCAGTTCTCGAATCCGGTCGCCTTCCCGCCGGACGGGCAGCAGTCGTACAACAACAGCCGCGGCGCGGGTACGGCCGCCACCAACGACATCCTGATGCGCCGCCACGCCGAGTGCCCCCTCACCAGCTTCCTGCTCACCGGATTCTCCCAGGGCGCGGTCATCGCCGGCGACGTCGCGTCGAGCATCGGCGCTGGTGACGGGCCCGTTCCGGCCGATCTGATGCTCGGTGTCGGGCTCATCGCCGACGGTCGCCGGGACCCGGCAGCCGCCACGAACGTGGGCCAGCCGGTCGCCGGTGTCGGCGCCGAACTGTCGCTGGCCGGACTGCAGATCCCCGGCATCACGATGACGGGTGCCCGGCCCGGCGGTTTCGGCGAACTCACCGATCGGGCGGTCGAGATCTGTGCCCCGTCCGACGGAATCTGCGACGCCCCGGCGCAGGCGCTGAAGCCGAGCAACTGGATCGGCAGCGGGCTGCGACTTCTGGAGTACAACAACAACCCCGTCCACGCGATGTACAACTCGTACGTGGTGGACGACTCCGGCACCACCGCGACGCAGTGGATCGCCGGTTGGGCCGCCGAGAAGATCGAGGCAGCCCCGACCCCGGCCCACAGTTGATTTTGTGGCGGATGGGTTCACCGTGGTCGGTGAGCCGTGAAACGTCCCAAACAGAGAGACGAGACGTGTACTGGCCGGTAGTGCGCGTTTCCCGGCACCGGTAGAGTGCTGCACTGTTGCGGTACCACCGGTGCCCGACCCACCGATGTTCACGTCCTGAAACGGGGGCGTTTCACCACAGGAGAAGCTATTCATGAGTTCCGACGCCAGCTCGTTGCGTAAGTTCCGATTCGCGGCAGGCGGAGAGGGCAACGCAGACGAGGGCGGCGCGCGTCGGTTCGTCAAGCTCGCGCAGAAGGCCGAAGAACTCGGGTTCGACAGCTTCATGATCCCCGACCACCTCGGCAACCAGGTCGGACCGATCGCCGCACTCGGCGCGCTCGCGGTCGCCACCGACAAGATCCGCCTCGGTACCGCCGTCCTCGCCAACGGCTTCCGGCACCCGGCGATTCTCGCCAAGGACGCCGCCACCATCGACGTGCTGTCGGGTGGCCGCCTCGAACTGGGCATCGGCGCAGGATGGATGAAGGAAGAGTTCGACAAGGGCGGCATCGAGTACGAACGCCCGGGCGTCCGGATCGCCAAGCTCGAGGAGTCCCTGCAGATCCTCGACGTGCTGCTGCGTGGCCAGGAGTGCAACTTCGACGGCAAGTACTACCAGATCAAGGGACTGACGGGCAGCCCGCGACCGCGGCAGGGTCCGCGTCCCCCCATCGCCGTCGGCGGTGGCGGCCCGAAGATGCTGGCCCTCGCCGCCAAATACGCCGACATCATCTCCGTGGCGACGCCCACCAGCAAGGACGGCAAGCTCCTGCTGTCGGGGGTCACGCTCGACAAGACGATGGAACGAGTCGACCGGATCCGGGAGGCCGCCGGAGACCGATTCGACGACATCGAACTGAACTGGACCATCACCACGATCGTCATCACCGACGACCGGGAGCAGACCGCCGAGATGGCGCTCGCCGCCCTCGACCAGGGCTTCCCGCCGAACATCGAGGTCGACACCAAGCTGTCCGTCGAAGACATCCTGAGCTCGCCTTATCTCGCGATCGGAAGCTTCGAGGAGATCGCGGATCAGATCCGTATGGTGCGAGAAAAGACGACAATGTCTTACGTCGGTGTGTTCCCCACACAGATGGATGCGTTCGCGCCGATCATCTCGCAATTGAAGGGCGAGTAGACGCAGCGTACCGAGGGCGGCGATGCCAATCTGTAACATATCGATGGTTTGGACTCGATGAACTTATTCGGGTGAGTGGCGTGTTACGTCATTCCCCGCGAGTTGTACAAGATCCGATTCGGCGAAGGAAGTCTGGGGCGCAGTCATGCCGGTGGCATGCCTGTGTGATCGCTTCGGAGGAGATGGAATGAACGCGAAGTTCGATGATTTTATCGACGAGACGGGCCACATCAGGCTCGACTCGGGAAGCACGCTGGTCGATTACGTCCAGCGGCACACCCGGGAGAACTCGGACGAGCTGGCATACCGCTACATCGACTATTCGCGCGACAGAGACGGCGAAGCGCAGGAGCTGACCTGGGAACAGTTCGGCCACCGGTTGCGCGCCGTCGCGGCTCGCCTCCAGCAGGTCACCAAGCCCGGCGACCGAGTCGCAGTCCTGGCGCCGCAGGGTCTCGACTACGTCATCTCCTTCTTCGCCGCCATCCACGCCGGAACCATCTCGGTGCCCCTGTTCGACCCAGACGAACCGGGCCACACCGACCGCCTGCACGCTGTTCTCGGTGACTGCAAGCCTGCCGCCATCCTCACGGCCACCTCCTCCGCCGCGGGTGTTCGGCAGTTCTTCCGGTCCCTCCCGGCCGCCGAGCGTCCCCGCATCATCGCCGTCGACGCCATCCCCGACAGCGTCGGCGAATCCTGGGTGCGCCCCGAGATCGACCTCGACGACATCGCGTACCTGCAGTACACGTCCGGCTCCACCCGCGTGCCCGCCGGTGTGGAGATCACCCACCGCGCCGTGGGCACCAACGCGCTGCAGATGGTCGACTCCATCGAACTCAACGAGAACTCGCGTGGCGTCACCTGGCTGCCGCTGTTCCACGACATGGGTCTGCTGACGGTCATCCTGCCCGCGCTGGGCGGCAAGTACATCACCATCATGAGTCCGCGCGCATTCGTGCAGCGGCCTTACCGGTGGATCAAGGAACTGGCTGCCGTGTCCGACGGTGCGGGCACGTTCGCCGCCGCGCCCAACTTCGCGTTCGAGCACGCGGCCGCCCGTGGTCTGCCGAAGAACGGCGAGAGCCTCGACCTCAGCAACGTCATCGGCCTCATCAACGGCAGCGAGCCGGTGACCACGTCGTCGATGCGCAAGTTCAACGAGGCGTTCGCGCCGTACGGTCTGCCGAAGACGGCGATCAAGCCGTCGTACGGCATGGCCGAGGCCACCCTGTTCGTGTCCTCCACCCGGCACTCCGACGAGGCCCGCGTCATCTACGTCGATCGCGACGAACTCAACGCCGGCCGTGTCGTGAAGGTGGACCAGGACGCCGAGAACGCCATCCCGCAGGTGTCCTGCGGGTATGTCGCGCGCAGCCAGTGGGCTGCCATCGTCGACCCGGAGTCGCGCATCGAGCAGCCCGACGACCGGGTCGGTGAGATCTGGTTGCACGGCGAGAACATCGGCATCGGGTACTGGGGTCGCACCGACGAGACCGCCGAGACGTTCCACAACAAGCTGACCAACCGGCTCGCCGAGGGCAGCCATGCGGAGGGTACGTCCGAGGACGCGAACTGGATGCGCACCGGCGACTACGGCGTGTACATCGACGGCGAGCTGTTCATCACGGGCCGCGTCAAGGACCTCGTGATCGTCGACGGCCGCAACCACTACCCGCAGGACCTCGAGTTCTCGGCGCAGGAGGCCAGCACCGCGCTGCGCCCCGGCTTCGTCGCCGCGTTCGCGGTCCCGGCCAACCAGCTGCCCGCCGTCGTGTTCGAGAACACGCACTCGGGTCTGAACTATGACGCGGACGATTCGTCCGAGCAGCTCGTGATCGTCGCCGAGCGCGCACCGGGTGCCGGCAAGGCCGACCCGCAACCCGTCGCCGACACCGTACGTGCCGCTTTGTCGACCAGGCACGGCGTCACCGCGCGCGACATCCTGCTGGTGCCCGCGGGCTCGATTCCCCGCACGTCGAGCGGCAAGATCGCCCGCCGCGCGTGCAAGGCGAGCTACATCGAAGGCACCCTGCGCGGCGGATACACGCAGACGGCCTTCCCCGATAGCGTTTCCGAATAGTCCACTTCCTGACGGGTAGCTTGGTGAGTTGATGGCTGAAAAAGATGATGACCGGACCAGCAATGCAGGTGACATGACGGTCGCGCAGCTGCGTGACTGGCTGCGCAACTGGATTGCCGACGCCACCGGGCAACCGGTCGGTCAGATCACCGACGACCGCCCGATGGAGGAGTTCGGCCTGTCGTCTCGCGACGCCGTCGCACTGAGTGGCGAGATCGAGGAACTGGTCGGCGTCACGCTCACGGCGACGGTCGCGTACCAGCACCCCACCATCGCGTCGCTGGCCACCCGCATCATCGAGGGCGAACCCGAGCAGCCCGACGATTCGACGGACGCCGCGTACTACACGTCGGCGGCGACGTCGGACGCACACGACATCGCGATCGTCGGCCTGGCCGCGCGGTTCCCGGGGGCGGGAACGACTCCCGCCGAGATGTGGCGGATGCTGGCGGAGGGCCGCGACGGCATCTCCGACCTGCCCGAGGGCCGCTGGGAGGAGTTCACCTCCGACCCGCAGATCAAGGCCGCCGTCGAGAAGGCAAACACGCAGGGCGGCTACCTCGACGACGTGAAGACGTTCGATGCGGAATTCTTCGCGATGTCCCCGCTGGAGGTCGCGAACGTCGATCCGCAGCAGCGGCTGGCGATGGAACTGACATGGGAGGCGCTCGAGCATGCCCGCATCCCGGCCAGCGACCTCAAGGGCGAGCAGGTCGGTGTGTTCATCGGCAGCTCCGCCAACGACTACCAGTTGCTCGCGGTCAGCGATCCCGTCCATGCGCATCCATACGCGCTGACCGGTACGTCGACGTCCATCGTCGCCAACCGTGTCTCGTACTTCTACGACTTCCGCGGACCGTCCATCGCCCTCGACACGGCGTGCTCGTCGTCGCTGGTGGCGGTGCACCAGGCGGTGCGTTCGCTGCGGTCCGGTGAGTCGGATCTCGCGCTCGCCGGCGGCGTCAACATGCTCGTGGCCCCGCCCGCCACGCTGGGCTTCGACCAGCTGGGTGTGATGGCCCCCAACGGCCGTATCAAGGCGTTCTCCTCCGATGCCGACGGCATGATCCGCGCCGAGGGCGGCGGTCTCGTCGTCCTCAAGCGTCTCGAGGACGCCGAGCGGGACGGCGACGAGATCCTCGCCGTCATCGCCGGCAGCGCGGTCAACCAGGACGGTCGCTCGAACGGTCTCGCGGCGCCGAATCCCGACGCGCAGGCCGACGTGCTGCGGCACGCCTACCGCGACGCGGGTATCAACCCGGCCGGCGTCGACTACATCGAGGCGCACGGCACCGGCACCATCCTCGGCGATCCCATCGAGGCGGACGCGCTCGGACGCGTCGTCGGTCGTGGGCGCGCCGACGACAAGCCGGCGCTGCTCGGCTCGGCGAAGACCAACTTCGGTCACCTCGAGGCGGCGGCGGGCGCCGCGGGTCTGATCAAGGTCGTGCTGTCGATGCAGGAAGACACCCTGCCGCCGACGCTGAACTTCGCCGGACCCAACCCCTACATCGCGTTCGACAAGGCGCACCTGCAGGTCATCCCGGAAGGCGCGGCGTGGCCGCGCTACACCGGTTCCGCCGTTGCCGGTGTGTCCGGGTTCGGTTTCGGTGGCACCAACGCGCACGTCGTCGTGCGCGAGTACACCGGGCGGACCGTGGACGAGGCGGCCGAGCCGGCCGCTCCCGCCCCCGCCGTTCCCACCGAGACGTCGGTGTCCGAGGCCGTCGAGCCGACGGTCGTTCTCGCGGTGTCGGGTGCGCTGCCGTCGCGTCGCCGCCGTGCCGCCGCGGATCTGGCCGACTGGCTGGAGACGGAAGAGGGCAGCACCACCGCGCTCACCGACGTCGCCCGCGCTCTCGCACGCCGCAACCACGGCCGCTCGCGTGCCGCGGTACTCGCGAAGACCCGCGCCGAGGCCATCACCGGTCTGCGTGCCGTCGCCGCAGGCAAGCCCGGTCAGGGTGTGTTCACCGCGGACTCGCCGTCGTCGAAGGGTGCCGTCTGGGTGCTGTCGGGCTTCGGTTCGCAGCACCGCAAGATGGCGAAGCAGCTCTACCTGGAGAACCCGGTCTTCGCCGCGGCCATCGACGAGGTCGACGCGCTCATCGAGGACGAGGCCGGCTACTCCATGAAGGAGAAGTTCCTCGACGACGCGATCGACTACGACGTCGAGACCTCGCAGGTCGGCATCTTCACCATCCAGATCGGTCTGGCGGCCCTGCTGCGTCACCACGGCGCCGAGCCGGAAGCCGTCGTCGGGCACTCGATGGGTGAGGCCGCCGCGGCGTACATCTCGGGCGGTCTCCCGCTCGAGGACGCCGTGCGGGTGATCTGCGCGCGGTCCCGCCTGATGGGTGAGGCCGAGGCCACGCTCGAGGGCGACGACATCCGCCTGATGGCGCTCGTCGAATACAGCGCGTCCGAGATCGAGACCGTCCTCACCGACTTCCCCCACCTCGAGGTCTGCGTGTACGCGGCCCCGACGCACACCGTGATCGGTGGACCGGAACCCGAGGTCAACGCCATCGTGGCGCGCGCCGAGGGCGAAGAGAAGATGGCCCGCGTCCTGAAGACGAAGGGCGCCAGCCACACCTCGCAGGTCGACCCGCTGCTGGGTGAGCTGGCCGCGGAGCTGGCCGGCATCGAGCCGACCAAGCTGAAGCTGGGCGTGTACTCGTCGGTCGACCAGGACACCTACTACCGCGCCGGCCACGAGCCGATCCACCGCGAGGAGTACTGGACCAAGGGCCTGCGCCACAGCGTGTACTTCACCAACGCGGTCCGCCTCGCCGTCGGCAGCGGGCACACCACGTTCGTGGAGCTGGCACCCAACCCGGTGGCCCTGATGTCCGTGGCGGCTACCGCATTCGACGCCGGTCTGCACGACATGCAGCTCATCCAGACGCTCAAGCGCAAGGAGGACGAGCCGCTCGGTGTCCTCGCCGCGCTGGCGCAGCTGTACGTGCACGGGCACGCCGTCGACCTGTCCTCGCTGCTGCCGGACGGCGATTTCGCGGCAGTTCCGCGCACCGCGTGGATCCGCAAGCCGTACTGGGTGGAGACCCGGATCGATTCGAGCGGTAACACCCGGATCCCGGGCGCGCACGTGTCGCTGCCGGACGGCCGCCACGTGTGGGAGGTCCAGGCCGGTGCGGTCACCGACTTGCCCGCGCTGGTCACCGCCGCTGCGTCCCAGGTGCTGTCGGACGTGACGCTCGCCGCGTCCGTCTTGCACGCGCACGCTCCGGCCGAGGGAACGCTCACCACCACACTCAACCCGCATCCGGGTGGGGCGTCGCTGCAGGTGCACGCGAAGAGCGGTGCGAGCTTCACACTGCTGTTCGACGCCGCCGTCACGTCCGGTGAGGCGCTGCCCGAGCCCGTCGTCGCGCCGGTGCAGGTGACGTCGCCGGTCGAGGAACTGCCGGAGGTCGTCGAGGACATCGGCGACAAGTGGGATCCGAACGGATCGCAGACGCTGGAAGACCGGCTCGCGCTGATTGTCGCCGAGTCCATGGGCTACGCCCCCGAGGACCTGCCGGCCGAGATCCCGCTCATCGAGCTGGGCCTCGATTCGCTGATGGCCGTCCGCATCAAGAACCGCGTCGAGTACGAGTTCGACATCCCGCAGCTGCAGCTGCAGGCGGTCAAGGACGCCAACCTGATGGAGGTCGCCAAGTACCTGCGCTACGCGGTCGAGAACCGCGAAGAGGTGCAGGCGCTGGCGGACCAGCAGAAGGCCGAGAAGGAAGCGGCGGAGGCCGAGGAAGCCGCAGCGGCCGTCTCCGAGTCGGCGCTCGACGCCGAGGACACGTCGGTGGAGGCGGAGGCCGAGGCGATCATCGCGGACACCCCGGTGCCCGAGACCGCGGAGGCGCCCGAGACCCCCGAGACCCCGCAGGGGCCGGTTGCGGACGGTGACGTTCCGCCGCGCGACGCTGCCGAGCGCCTGACGTTCGCGACGTGGGCCGTCGTCACTGGTGAGTCCGCCAAGGGCATCTTCAACACGCTGCCGATCCTGGGCGACGAGCAGGCGGAGAAGCTCGCGGCCCGCCTGTCGGAACGCGCGAACGGCGAGATCACGTTCGACGACGTCCTCGATTCCACCACCATCGAGGAACTGGCCAACGTGGTGCGCGGATTCCTCGAGGACTCCGGCAAGATCGACGGTCTGGTCCGCGCCCTGCGGCCCCGCCCGGAGGGTTCCGACGCCGTCCCGGTGTTCGTGTTCCACCCGGCCGGTGGTTCGACCGTCGCGTACGAGCCGCTGCTGAAGCGTCTGCCGGAGGGCACGCCGATGTACGGGTTCGAGCGCACCGAGGGTCCGATCGACGTCCGAGCGGCCGAGTACCTGCCGTTGATCCGCGAGATCCAGGGCGACGGACCATACGTGCTGTACGGCTGGTCGCTGGGCGGTGTGCTGGCCTACGCGGTGGCGAAGTTGCTGCGCGAGTCGGGTGCAGACGTCCGGATCGTCGGGCTGATCGACACGGTCATGGCCGGGGAGAAGGTCGAGGACACCCCCGACGAGATCCGGAAGCGCTGGCAGCGGTACGCCGCGTTCGCGAAGAAGACGTACAACGTGGACTACCCGCTGCCGTACGACAAGCTCGCTGCGGCGGAGAGCGACGAAGAGCAGATCAAGATCCTCACGGAACTGCTCAAGCTGAGCGGCACGAAGATTCCGGGTGGAATCATCGAGCATCAGCGGACGTCGTGGCTCGACAACCGGGCGATCCAGACCGCCGAGCTGGAGCAGTACGACGGCGACGTCGTCCTGTACATGGCCGACCGGTACCACGACGACGTGATGAACCTCGAGCCTGCGTTCAAGACCCGCAAGCCGGACGGCGGCTGGGGTGACGCGGTGAAGAACCTGGAGATCATCCACGTGGGCGGCGATCACATCCAGATCGTCGACGAGCCGTACATCGCGAAGGTCGGTGCCGACCTCACCAAGAAGCTGGCGGCGATCCAGGCCGCCGGAACCGGAGCACATCAGTGACCACCACCACCGCAGAGAAGCTTGCCGAACTGCGCGAAAAGCTTGCGCTGGCAAAGGAACCCGCGGGCGACGTGGCGATCGCCAAACGCGCGAAGAAGGGCATTCCGAGCGCGCGCGAGCGCATCGACATGCTGCTCGACCCGGGTAGTTTCATCGAGGTCGGCGGGCTGATGCGCCAGCCCGGCGACCCGAACGCCCTCTACAGCGACGGCGTCGTCACCGGCCACGGGACCGTCGACGGACGCCCCGTCGCGGTGTTCTCGCACGACCAGACCGTGTTCGGCGGCTCGGTCGGTGAGATGTTCGGCCGCAAGGTGGCCGCGATCATGGAGTTCGCCGCGAAGATCGGCTGCCCCTGCGTCGGCATCAACGACTCGGGCGGCGCCCGGGTGCAGGACGCGGTGACCTCGCTGGCCTGGTACGCGGAGCTCGGCCGTCGGCAGGAGCCGCTGTCCGGGATGTGCCCGCAGATCTCGATGATCCTCGGCAAGTGCGCGGGCGGTGCGGTGTATGCGCCGATCAACACCGACGTGCTGGTGGCCACTGAAGAGTCGTACATGTTCGTCACCGGACCCGACGTGGTCCGGAAGATCACGGGCGAGGACGTCAGCCTCGAGGAACTCGGCGGCGCCCGGAACCAGGCCCAGTACGGCAACCTGCACCACATCGCGCCGGACGAGAAGGCCGCGTTCCAGTGGGTGCGCGAGTACCTCAGCTTCCTGCCGTCGAGCTGCATGGAGAAGCCGCCGATCGTCAACCCGGGGCTCGAACCGGAGATCACGGCGTCCGACCGTGATCTGGACACGTTCATCCCCGACGCCGACAACGCCGGCTACGACATGCACGACATCCTGCTGAGGATCTTCGACGACGGCGAGTTCCACGAGATCGGCGGACAGGTCGCGCTGAACATCATCACCGGCTTCGCCCGGGTGGACGGCCGCACTGTCGGAGTCATCGCCAACCAGCCGCTGGTCGCGGCGGGGGCGCTCGACGCCCAGGCGTCCGACAAGGCGGCGCACTTCATCCGCATCTGCGACGCCTTCGACATCCCGCTGGTGTTCGCGGTCGACACCCCGGGATTCCTCCCGGGACTCGAGCAGGAGCGGATCGGCGTCATCAAGCGCGGTGGCCGGTTCATCTTCGCGTTCGTGACGGCGACCGTGCCGAAGGTGACGGTCGTGATCCGCAAGGCGTACGGCGGCGCCTACGCCGTCATGGGGTCCAAGCAGCTGGGTGCCGACATCAACTTCGCCTGGCCCACCGCCCGCATCGCGGTGATGGGCGCCGAGGGCGCGGTCGACCTGATCGGACGCCGGCAGATCGAGGCCGCGGGCGAGAACGCCCCCGCCGTGCGCCGGCAGCTGATCAACTTCTACAACGAGAACATCGCGACGCCGTACATCGCCGCCGAGCGCGGCTACATCGACGCGGTGATCGAGCCCTCGACCACCCGCCTCGAGATCCGCAAGGCGCTGACGATGCTGCGCGACAAGAAGGTGCAGCGCAACCCGCGCAAGCACGACCTGATGCCCCTCTGAGTCGACCTCACCCGCTCGCCCGATGTCGCACCGGTGCACTCCGATTGCACCGATGTCACATCGGGCGCCGCGGTGACTCATGCCGACCGCAGTTTCGGTTCGACGTGAACGAACACCGCAGGCCGGGGTCGTGACGCCGCGAGCGAGTACGCGGCAAGCAGATCCGCGAGGACCGTCGACGGGTCGGCCGAAACCTGCTTCGGCAGGTGCGTCACGACGATGATTCCCTCGCGCTGCATCCGCGCCCGCCGCCGAACCGTCGCCTCGTGGAGTTCGGGCGAGAAGTGGTACTTCAGCGAGTCGATCTCCCATGCGACGGCGACGTCGTCCAGCCAGCCGTCGGGGCGCGCGATCCACAGCCCGGCGGCCGACAGCACGTCCACGTTGTGCCGCATCGGCGGGAGACCGCTCGTCGCGTACAGCTTCTGCGCGTGAATCTCGGCGACGGAATGCGCGTCGTCGCTCAGCTCCCGCAGGACCGCCCGAGGCAGGCGGCTGCCGCGGTCGCTGCCCTGCGACAGTTCGCGTGCGAGTTCGTCGACAGTCACGTCGCCGCGCTGGATGCCGCCGGCGAGGAGCGCACGGCAGCTGTCTGCCTGGACGGTACGACGCCCGGCGTCCAGGAGGCTGCGCGCCGGTGGTGCGAGTCGCAGCAGCCCCCGGTGGATCGGTTCGGGCATGCGCCAGGTGCGCTCGACCTTCACGTACGACCAATCCCGCCGATGCCGCGTGGACGGGATGAGCAGCAGGACGTCGTTCCTGGACGCCGACGCGGTGTAGCCGAAGGCAGCGAGGGCGGCATGCCCCGACAGCAGGGCGTCCGGGCCGCCGTATTCGAGGGCCGCGAGATTGCGTTGCAGCGTCGTCGGTGGCCCGTTGTGCAGTAGGACCACGCCGGGGAGGATCCGCTGCCACGGGCCGCCGTCGTTGCAGCGCGAGGAGATGGTGCCCTTCGCGACACCCAGTCGCTCCAGGGTGGCGGCCCGGATCACCCCGTCCCGGCTGACGGCGGCTATTGCAGACAGGTCTTCGGCCCAGCGTCCTCTTCGCATGGGTCCGAGCATGCCGTGGGCGAATCGGCGCGTCGCCGAAAAGTCCACGTCGGAAATTGGCCTGTGGATGAGCGGAACGTTGTGGATAACGTCACCGCGAAACCTGCGTTTCCGTCGTATCGGACCGCCCGGCGCGGCGCCCGATGTGACATTTGTTCAGTCAGACGGAACGCGTGTGACATCGGGCGACGCAAGCCGAGCTAGCGACGCACGCCGAGCTAGCGGCGCACGCCGCGCAGGAACCGTTTACGGGCTGTCGTACACCCGCAGGGTGCCGGGGTTCCAGAGTCCCGAGCGGGTGGCGGTGTCGGTGTCGACGGTGGCCGCGGTGGCGTTCGGGTAGTACCGGTCGAAGCGTTCGAGGGAGCCCCAGTCGCGGCCCCAGTCGTCCCGCATGTAGGTGGGGATGGCGGTGGCGCTGGCGAGGAGTTCGGTGAAGCCGAGGGGGCCACCGTTCTCCGCGGACTGCCAGGTGTCGGTGGAGCTGACGGCCAGAGGGCGGTCGGGGAGGATGCGGTAGTTCGGCATTTCCGCGACCCCGTACTGGTGATCGAACGGGCGCTGGCAGGGGAACTGCAGGCCCACGGCCCAGTCGAGCAGCACCGGCTGTGAGCTGCCGATCGTCGAGTTGAGGGTCTCGAGTTTCGGTACGCGTGGCGGGGTGAATGCGAGCCACTGGTCGCCGGTGAGGTTGGGGTCGTTGGCGACGATCCGGACGGCGTCGGCGTCCGGGGACAGTTCGTCGATCGGGACGCGCAGGTTGCGCCACGACGGCGCCGGGCCGATGTCCTTGGGCAGGTAGGTGCCCTGCGACTGGACGGTGCCGTCGGGCTGGCGCTTGCCGTATTCGAGGAGCAGCGACTGGCCGTAGGTGAGGGCGCCGGTCGAGTCGACCGACCAGATGCGTCCGGCGGCGGACATGACGATGAGCGGGGCGTCGGCGCTGCGTTCGGGGAGTGCGTACCAGCTGGACGACAGCGTGGCCGGTTCCTGGACGCCTTCCTGGTAGCTGCCCATGACGGGGGTGGTGCCGGGGTCGAGTCCGAACGGCAGTTTGGCGTCGCTGCCGTTGACGCCGACGCGTCCGGTGCCGCCGCTGGTTCCGGCGCTCGATCCGGTCTCGAAGGTGGGGCCGACGCTCTGGTTGTCGGTGTTGCCCATGCCCTGCTTGACCTCGACGAAGTCGGCGGTCAGGTCGGACGGCACCCCGTTGGGGGAGAACCCGACGGGGTTCGCGCCGCCGAGCGGGTCGGCGGGGTTCGCGAGCGGCTGTCCGGGGTCGGCGAGGGGTGCGAGGTTTCCGCTGTTGGTGTCGCCTTCGACGAGGACGTCCTCGGCCAGTCCGCAGGTCTGGCCGGCGAGGGAGTCGAAGTTGGAGCGGGCCAGCGAGTACGCCGGGTACTGGGAGACGGCGCCCTTGAGGAGGGAGAGGACCTCGAACAGCACCATGATGCCGGCGATGACGGTGAGGGGGGCTGCAGCGAATTTCCTGATCCGCCTGCCCTTCTCGGTGTTCGCGCGGGCGGGTGGCGCGGCGAATCCCTCCCGCAGGTACTGCCAGGCGGCCAGTGCGACTGCCAGACCGAACAGGACGAGGAAGAACGTGTTGGACTGGCGCCCGCCGATGGAGACGGGTTTGTCGAACCACGGCACACCGTAGCTCGAGACGTACCAGTAGCCGTTGATGCCGGCGAACGTCAGGGCCAGCATCAGCAGCAGTCCGGCCAGGAAGATCGTGCGATTGCGGCGCGACCGCAGCGCCGACGCCGACACCGCGACGGCGGTGAGCGCGGCCAGTGAACCGGCGATGCCCGCGTACGCCCCGAAGTGGTGGGTCCACTTGGTGGGGTTGAACATCATGAAGAAGATCGTGCCGAACACGACGCCGAGCAGACGCCACGACGGTCCGGTGGCGGCACCGGGAATCCGCTTGCGGCGCAACAGGATGAACAGGGTCGTCAGCAGGCACAGGATCATCGTCAGGAACGCGAAGCGGCGCGCCACGGACCCGTCGACGGTGGGGACGAACAGGTAGTAGTAGCGCAGGAAGTCCTTGTACCACTCGAGGTTCGGGCCGATCAGGGTGCGGACCCGGGTGGCTTCCATCACGGCGGCCAGGGTCTGGTCGGCGAACACGACCACCAGGACGATCGTGCCCGCGGCCGCGATCGGGGCGAGCAGCGGCAGCGTTCCCACCTGGCGGTGGCGTTTGACGACGATGCGGACGAGCGGGCGGGCGCCGGCGAGCAGGGCGGCCACACACATCAGGCCGGTGGGGGCGGCGGCGAGCGTGAACGCGCCGATCAGCACCGCGACAGCGGCGGGGAGGAGGCGTCCGGTGGCGATGGAACGCTCGATGGAACACCAGGTGAGCAGGGCGCCGAGTGCCACGATGGGCTCGGGGCGCAGACCGTTGTTGAACGGCAGCCAGAACGACAGGAAGACGAGGCCGCCGGTCCACAACGCGACCTTGTTACGCCGGACGGACCGGCCGAGGCGCGGAGCGACCTCCCGGCTGATCACCATCCAGCACAGGATGCCGGCGACGAGGGCGGGTAGCCGCATGAACGGGCTGGCCGTCGAGATCTTCGCCATCGCAGCGAGGACGTCGTAATACCAGCCGAACGGTGCTTCGGGGACGCCGAACCAGCGGAAGTAGTTGGCCATGTACCCGGCGTGGTCGGAGACGCGGGCCATGGTGAGCAGGTAGCCGTCGTCGGAGGTGTTGGCGCCGATGAAGTGCCACAGCACCAGCGTGCCCACGACAATCGTGTCGAGCCCGGTGAACTTCCACCAGTGCGACGGCAGGAAGTTGCGGTGCCCGCGCCCGTCGGTGCCGTCGAGGCGGCCGAGGGCGACCAGGGCGATGGCCGTGGCGAGGAGCGCCACGATCATGGCGACCAGCTTGATGACTGTGGGGCTCGACGAGAACCGGGAGTCGACGTTCATCGTGAACGACAGGCCCGCGGGCGCCGCGCCGTCGCGGAGGTCGCTGAACACGCCCACCACCTGGGGGCGGAGGTCGCCGACGAGGGAACCGGCGATGGGGTCGCCGGCCGGAGTGGTGAGGCCGGCGAACTCGGCGGACGTCGCGTCGATGTTCGATGTGATGCGGATCTCGGAGCAGGCGCCCGACAGCACCTGTTCGCGGGGTGCCGTCGCGATCGTCACGTTGCGGTCGAGCACGTCCACCGACTTGTCGGACACCCGGACGAACATCGCGTTCAGCGCGGCACCCTCACCCTGCGCGGGTGCGGTGGCCAGCAGGATGCCGCCCTGCGGGGGGAGCTGGGCCACCGCGGAGCACGGGATGGCCGCCGACAGGTCGACGGGTACCTGAGACATCAGCGGCGCCTCGACATCGCCGACGATGCCGTTCTGCGGCCAGTTCACGGCTGCGGTGGTCTGCTGGACCGGCATGAACGGGGTGGCCACTGCCAGCACGAACCCGATGAGGCCGGTGACGATGGCAACCAGACGAGCGGTCCGGTACTCACTCCGCCGGTCCTGGCGAGCAGGTGGCGAAGAGGCTTCGGGTTCGGAGACGGAAGTTGTCACGGCGTCGGGCACGGTTGTCGATGGTATGTCAGGAACCTGAGGAGGCATATCCGTGGCTACCAGAGGCTAGAGCTCCGCCTATTGGTAGCGCACCGGGCCAGGTGACCAGGTACCCGACCTGGTCACCTGTCCGGACTCCACCTGCGCCGGCGTTGCCGACTCGTCGAGTGGCGTGTACCGCTCGAGCGAGCCCCAGTCGCGGTCCCAGTCGTTCGACAGGTACGTGGCCAGGGTGCTCGCCGACAGGAGCTGGTCGGTCCAGCCCAGTGGTCCGCCGCCGAACTTGTCCTGCCAGGCATTGGTGGACTCGGCGCCGATGCGGTCGGGCAGGACGCGCCAGTCCGGGACCTCGGCGACGCCGTAGCGGTGGTCGAAGGGTCGCTGGCAGGGGAATGCGAGCCCGACAGCCCAGTCGAGGAGCACCGGGTCGCTGGAGCCGACGACGGTCTGCAGCGTCTGCATCTTCGGCACCCGGGGCGGCGTGACCGCCAGCCACTGGCCGGGGTCGGTGGCCGGGTCGTCGGCCACCAGCCGGACCGTGTTCGCGTCGGCGGGAAGCTGATCGAGCGGCACCCGCAGGTTGCGCCACGACGGCGACGGCCCGATGTCGATCGGGTCGACGGTGCCGAGCACGGTCACCGAGCCGTCCGGGCCGGTGACGCCGTATTCGACCTTCAGAATCTGCCCGGGGGTGACGACGCCGTCCGCGTCGACGGACCGGATGCGTCCGGCGGCCGAGATCGTGAGGATCGGTGCGTCGTCGCTGCGCTCGGGCAGTCCGTACCAGCCGGTGGTGAGGGCGGCGGGTTTCTGCTCCCCACCCCGCTGGTAGCTGCCGAGAACCGGGGTCCGGGCGGGGTCGAGACCGAACGGCAGCGTCACAGTGCTGCCGTTGACTCCGGCGGTGGCCTCGGTGCCGCCGCCGGTGCCGGAGCTGGTGCCCGTCGTCGTCTCGTCGGTCTCGGTGTCGACGGTGTTGGCGCCGCCGGTGGCGATCTTCTCGGAGTCGGCGGTGAGGTCGTCGGCGATGCCGTTGGGAGTGAACCCCTCCGCCGAGGTCGCGCCGAACGCACCGGCGCCGTTCGGGTCGGTGACCGGGGTGATCGGCTGAAGCAGGGCCGCGGTCGGATCCGTTTCGACGAGAACCTCGTCGGCGAGCGCGCACGTGCCGCCGGTCACCGATTCGATGTTGGCCTTCGCGATGGAGTACCCGGGGTACTGCGCGACGGCGCCCTTGAGCAGCGACAGCACCTCGAACAGGACGACGGCACCGGCGGCGACGGTCAGCGGCGACGGCGCGAGCATCCGGGCGCGCTTGCCGTTGGGCTTCTTGCCGTTCTCGTACGGTTCGCGGACGTGGTACCAGGCGGCGAGGAGCAGCGTGAGCACCGTGAGTCCCAGGAACACGGTGGAGAAGCCCTTGCCTGCGATCATCGGCGGCTTGTCCCACCACGGGACGCCGTAGCTGGACACGTACCACCAGCCGTTGGAACTGGTGAACGCGACCGCGAGGATGAAGAGGACGCCCGCCGCGAACAGGGTGCGGTTGCGTTTGGACCGGATACTCGCGGCGCCCACACCGACCGCGGCGAGCACCGCCACCGAGCCCGCGAGTCCGGCGTACACACCGAAGTGGTGGGTCCACTTGGTGGGCGTGAACATCATCAGCAGCAGCGACGCGAACACGATGCCGAGGATGCGGCGGGACGGTCCGATCGCGGTCCCGGGCACCTTCCCCTTGCGCAGGATCAGCATCACGCAGACCACGACGCACAACAGCATCACGAACACGCCGAACCGGCGGGCCAGCGAGCCGTCCGGCGAGATCCCCATGAGCGAATCCCAGCGCAGCCGCTCGTCGAACCATGCGACGTTGGGGCCGAGGGCGGTCCGCACCCGGGTCGACTCGAGCACCGTGGCCAGCGTCTGATCCGCGAACACGGCCACCATCACCACCGTTCCGGCGGCGAGGATCGGCAGGATCTGGGAGGCGAATCCCACCCGATGGCCCCGCGCGATGACGATCTGCAGGATCGGCCGGGCGCCCGCGATGAGCGCGGCGATGCAGATCAGGCCCGACGGTCCGGCCGCGAGCGAGAACGCGGCGATCAGCACGGCGACCGCGCCGGGGAGTAGTCGTCCGGTGGCGATGGCGCGTTCGATCGAACACCACGTCAGCAGGGCGCCGAGCGCGATGACCGGCTCCGGGCGCAGCCCGTTGTCGTACGGCAACCAGAACGCGAGGAAGACGAGCCCGCCGGTCCAGAGGGCAGTCCTGTTGCGGCGCACCGCCACACCGAGCCGGGGGATGACCTCGCGGCTGATCACCATCCAGCAGAGCAGGGCGGCGAGCAGCGTCGGCAGCCGCATCCACATGCTCGCGGTGCTCACCTTCGCCAGCGCCGCGAGAAGTTCGTACGACCACCCGAACGGCGCCTCGGGGACGCCGAACCAGCGGAAGTAGTTGGCCATGTAGCCGGAATGTTCCGAGACGCGGGCCATGCCGAGGAGATAGCCGTCGTCGGAAGTGTTGGCGCCGACCACGTGCCACAGCAGCAACGTCCCGATCACGACGGCGTCGACGCCGGTGAACCTCCACCAGTGCGCGGGCAGGAACCGGCGGGCGCGGCGGCCGTCGATGCCGTCCACCCGGTGCAGCGCGTACAGCGACGTCAACGTCGCGAGGACGCACACGATCATCGCCAGCAACTTGAGAAGGGTCGGGCTGGACGAGAATCGGGAGTCGGGGCTGACGTGCACGCTCAACCCGGCCGGTGCCGTCCCCTGCAGGTCGGTGAACAGGCCGACCATCTGTGGTCGCTGGTCGCCCTCGACGGAACCGGTCACCGGCTGTGCGGTGCCCGTGACCTCGGCGGACGTCCGCTGGTGGTCGGAGGTGACGGTGAGGGCCGTGCAGCCCTGGAGGTCCGCGGCGGTCGCCGAGATCAGGGACGTGCCGCGAATCGTGACGTCGACCGTGCCGCCGGCGCCGGCCCTGACCACGAGGCCGTTCTTCTCGAAGTCGGGCGCCCGGTTCGGGAGGGTGGAGACGACGGTGCCGCCGGCGGACCCGAGTTCGGTGAATACCGAGCAGGGGACGCTGACCTGCATGTCCAGCGGTGTGTACGAGACGAGCGGCGCCTCGACACTGTTCACGGCGCCGCCCTGCGGCCAGTCGATGGACGCGACATCCTGCTTGACCGGCAGGAACGGGGTGGCCAGAGCGAGTACGAAACCGATCAGACCGGTGACGATCGCGACGAGCCGGGAAGTACGAATGCTCCGTACGTCGGACAGCGGTGGTTGGGGCGGCACAGCACGATGTTAGTCACCCGTGAGTACTTATTAACGTCCGGCGGTTAATAAGTACTCACGGGGCCGAAGGCCACTCCCGCACGTCCCACAACCACACGCCGTCGACGGGTTTCGCGGGAAAGCCGACGAGTTGACGGACCGTCTCGCGCAGCACGCGATCGTTCTGGGTGTGCGGCAGAACCAGGACGTCGGCGTTCCAGAATTTCAGATCCGCCAGCGCCTGGGCCCTCGCCGCGTCGTCGATGGCGGGCACCTGACCGGACGACTGGGCGGCGGCGAGGAGCAGGGCGGTGGGACGGTCGTCGGGCCCGTACTTCCCCCGTTGCTCGCTGCCGGCCGGACCGACGAAATATCCACCGGCGATGGGGAATGCGAGATCCTGTTCGGTCTGCCACCGCAGCATGCGCGCGTTCTCCGGGGAGGGGAGCGGCACGGTGACGACCGAACCGTCGGTGACGTACTCCCGCCACGTGCCGTCGGCGAAGAAGTTCGGTGCGGCGTCGCGCTGCACGACCGCGAGAGGTGTGGGGGTCAGCGGAAGGAGGGCGACGGCGAGCCACCCCACCCACAGCAGCGTGGTGGTCCGCTGGCCTTCGCGGGCGGACGCCAGCGCGCGGTCGGTGCCGAGCGCGAGCAGTAGCGCGGCGGCGGGCAGGCAGCCCATCGCGAACCGCGATTCGAGCACCGATTCGAGGAGGGGGAGATGGGAAATCAGCTTCCACGGCAATGGAATTCCGGAGTCCCAGCCGCCGATGGTCAACGACGTGCCGAGTGAGAGCACGCCCATCGCGACGACCGTTGCGGCCGCGGCGCGGGCCAACGGCATGCGCCACAACCACAGTGCCGACAGGCCGAGGAGGATCAGCAGAGGCCAACCGAAATAGGCGTTCTCCTCGGTGGCGTTCATGCTGAACTCGGCCGAACCCGGCTCGCCTGCCAGCGAAGACGTCGGGAAGCTGGTGAAGGATTCGGTGTCGTTGCCGACGGGTCCGTGCTCGATCGCCCGGTAGCTGTCGGGCCCGAAGAACTGCCACCACAGAGGTATCGCGGCGATCGCCAGTGCGACACCGCCCGCCACCGCGAAGCCCTTGATGCTGCGCTTGGCCGCCGCGAACGCCGTCCGCGGCCGGGACGCCGCGAACGCGAAACCGAAGACCGCGAACGCCAATGCGTAGATCAGGAGGGGTTCTTCGCCGAGGAAGATCTGATAGGCGATCAGCAGGCCGAGGACGATGCCGTCGCGGACCGGGCGCAGGCCGCTGCCCAGCCGGATCACGGCCAGTGCGATGAACGGCAGCAGGAACAACGCGACGAAATTGGGGTGCCCGTTGGTGTGCGAGATCAGGGCCGGAGCGAAACCGCACAGGCCACCGCCGACCGCGGCTGCGAAGCGTGACGACACCACGTGCCGGGAAAATACCCAGTACCAGGCAATTGCGGTGCCCGACAAGCCAAGTGTGAGCGCCAGCGTGAACGTGACGGTCGGTCCGAACAGCAGTGTGACGGGCGACAGCGGGATGCTGATGCCGAACATCGCCGTGTTGCCCATCAGGTTGACGCCGAGCGGGTAGTTCTGGAGGTCGCTGGACAGCGGATTCTCCAGGTGGACCAGCGATCGCGCGGCGACGGCGAAGAACCATTCCCACATCGTCTGGTCCTGGCCGCTGCGGACCAGGTAGCCGGTGCCGAGGTGTTTCCATTGGCGGACCAGCACGAATACGGCCAGGCCGGCGTAGAAGACGACCGCCGCGGCATCGGCCGGGTGCGGCCGGAGGCGGGAGCGGAGTGGGCGAGCGGTGGTGCTGGTGGTCTCCGCCGGCCGAGTGGTCTCGACCTGGGTGAGTATCTCAGTCACGCAGCAGCGCCTCCGGTTCTCGGGTCGATGTCAATCGATCGAGGGTACCGGAGACCGCTGAGAGCTTCCTGGGTGGCGATCGGGTAATTGTTGCATGTATCACATCAAGTTGATTTGTGAACTTCTGATCAATACAGGGATATTCTTCTGCCCCACTGGTTACGCTCAGCATGCTTTTTCGTATCGGTTGCAGCGCACTCTGAATGGGGTCGGCATGACGGACATCAGCACATCTCGATTTGGGTACAAACGCTTTACACGCTCGGCGGCAGTCGCAGGCATCGCAGTGCTTGCCATGGTCATGGGCAACGGCACGGCCTCGGCCGGTGTCGACAATTCCAGCTCGGTGATCGACTCGAGGGGAAATCGCATCGAAGTCGTGCAGGGCGACACTCAGTATCAGGTGGTACCGCCTCTGGACGGCGTGCCGACCAGCGTGGAGTTCTTCCACAACGGTTACGCGGGGGTCGCAATCACCGGCCCGAACGCGGAGGAGTTCAAGGGCACTCAGCTCACCGTCGGCTATCAGATCGGTTACCCGGTTTCCTTGGCCGGTGCCACGATCGTTCTCAACTCGCCCGGACTCGGGTTCGCGATCGGATCGAGCAACGGAATCAATCTGGGACTCGTCCCGGACTTCACGCTGGACCTGAACGCCGGGACCAACGCGGAACTCGCCGGTGACATCATTCCGTCGCAGGAACTCGACATCGACCTGGAGCCCGGTGGAATCACCACCGTCCCGCTCCTCGAAGGCCAGGAGTTCGACGGATCCGCTGCTGTGGTCAGGATGCAGGGAGTTCATGGCTCCATCTCCGGTGCTATCGGGCCGGTCACCATCCGTCCGTACGCGATGGCGGTAACAGAGAACGGTGACACCGTCATGACTTACGGTGTGCCGCAGAAGCTCAACTAGGCAGCCCGCCCGACAGGGTGCCTGACAGGGGTCGCCGGACTGATGTCCGGCGACCCCTGTCGGCTGATATGGACGACGATGTCGCCGGCGATCAGCCCGGCGGCACCGAGCAAGGCGACCACGAAAAGCGCCCAGTGCCCGACGTAGACGCCGATGATCGCTCCGATCGTCACGGCGAGTCCGGCAAGCACGACCACCTCACCGTCGGCGGTGCCGAGAAGATAGTCTTCGGCACCGCCACCGGCACGTCGAGGCTCCACAACTTCCGGCATGACCGCTCCTCGCGACGTCCCGACAATTCCCCTCGGGGGACGGAAAATACCCGCCGCCCTGATTGGGTGCGGTGTTCCCGCGGGCACGGCGAAGTAAACGTGAACAGAACGATCAGTTTCTTGTGACGACCACGAACGGTCCGGTCTCCGACACCGTGAATCGGGGGTCGTCGAACAGTTCCTTCGGGAACGTGACGGTGTACCGGCGGACGTTGGGATCGTTGGGATACACGTCCTCGGCGAGGCGCAGTGTGTACCCGTCCGGACCCTGACGGAACACGAACGCGTCGGGCGCCCGCCATGCCGCGGAGTCGAGCGCGGCCACCAGTTGGTCGGGGGTCTCGAGTTCGCTCCAGTCGGCGATGGTCTGCGCGCGTCCGGCGAAGTCTGCCAGGGGATTCGAGTAATGCGACGTCAGCGCCTGGAACCCGAGGTAGGGGTAAAAGCTGAGGAAGGTGGTGTCGGCGGTCAGGACCACGGTGTCGTCGCGGTCGCGGGGGACCTGGGCCTGGATCAGTTCGTCGACTGCCGCGTAGTGGGCGGCGGCGCCGGGCGGACGCTGGTCGGCGCGTTCGCCGTTGCCGTCGGTGTCGGTGTGGGCCACGGCGATGTCGGAGTCGAGGACCTGCGGGATGTTCTGGACGAACGACAGCGCGCCCAGCACGCCGATCACGACGACCGACCACTTGACGCGCGGGTTGTCGCTGGTCGCGAGCACGAGCCAGCCTGCGAATTCGACGAATCCGAAGACACCCGCCGCGCCGAGCAGGACGATCAGTACTGGTTCGAGCCGGAACGAGAGAAGAGTGCTGCCGAGGACGGTGACGGCCATCGACAGCAGCGACCACAGGTAGATTGCCACCACTCCGACGCCGAGGGCCTGGGCTCGTCGTGACGAGGACGCCCGGGCCACGAGCCAGACGGTGCCGAGGAGACACAGTGCGCCGGTGAGGGAGAAGTGGATCATCGGGAGCGGCAGTTGCGCTCCCGCCTCGGGCAGATAGTGCAGCGCGGTTCCCGAGGCCGCCGGTGATCCTCCGACGACCGTCAGCAGATACGGCAGCCAGACGGTGAGCGCGAGAAGTCCGGAGACCGCGGCGATCGTGATCAGCCGGACCAGCGGATCGATCGCCGCCCGCCACGACTTCTGTCGGCGGATCCGCAGGGCCGCGGCCAGCAGTGCGAGCAGGGTGATCGCGAAGGCGGCGAGTCCGAGGTACAGGGTGTAAAACGTGGCGGCGAGACCGAGAAACAGCCCGGTGCCGATCACCGCACCCCACCCCCCGCGTCCGTCCACCCGGTTGAGGCCGCCCCAGGCGAGGACGAGTGCGGGTCCGATCAGGAGGGTGATGACGGCGCCGTACGGCTCGGGTGATCCGTAGGCCAGGACGAGTGCCGACGTCGCGAGGGACACGACGATCGCCAGGTCGTGCCGGATCAGGTTGCTCCACAGCACGAGTGCGACGACTGCCGCGACGGCGAGCGATCCGATGGCGTACGGCTTGAACGCTTCCCAGCCGTCCATGCCGAGGAGGTTCGCGACGCGGCCGCCCACCCAGAACCAGCCCGCCGGGTAGTAGGGCGGCAGGTCGGCGTACGTCATGTCGTGCAGCGCCGCCGAGTCGGTCAGCCGCGTGAGGTATTCGGTGCGGAATTCCTGGTCGACGGAGACGCCGTGCAGGTAGAGCTTGGTCGCGGCGAGGGGCAGGCCCAGGGTGACGGTCACGAACCCGGACAGGCTCGCCCACGACAGCAGCCGGGCGAACCGCGGGGCCCGGTGCAGTCCGACGAGCAGGACGGACACCGCGATACCCGCGATGGCCGCCACCTGCCCGACCGTCGTGACGGCCTGGGTCACGTTGGACGAGTTGAACGCCGGCCACTGCACGCGCGCGAACGCGAACAGCCCGACCGCCGCCACCACCGCGGCCACGACGGCCCCCAGCAGCATTTCGACAGCTGTCGACAGGGACCGTCGGGCCGGTGCTACGTCTGCTTCCGTCACGAGGGGGAAGCTTAGATGGGCAGCTTCTTGAAGATCGGTCGCGGGATGTGGCGCAGGATCATCATCACGTACCGGAACGCGCCGGGCGCCCAGACGAGGTCCTTGCCCTTCTCCGCGGAGGTGACCGCGAGCTTGGCCACGTCCTCCTTGTTCACGGTGAGCGGGGCTTCCTTCACGTCCGCGGACATCCGGGTGCGGACCTGGCCGGGACGGATGACGAGGACGCGCGGGCCGAACTCACGCAGCGCCTCACCGAGTCCGAGGTAGAAGCCGTCGAGGCCGGCCTTGGTGGAGCCGTACACGAAATTGGAGCGGCGGACGCGCTCGCCGGCGGCGGACGACATGGCGATGATCTGGCCATAGCCCTGCGCCTTCATCTTCTCGCCCACCAGTACCCCGACCGACACCGCGGCCGTGTAGTTGACCTCGGCGATCTGGACGGCCTTGCGCTGGTTCTGCCACAGTTCTTCGGCGTCGCCGAGGAGACCGAACGCGACGATCGCGACATCGACGTCGCCCTTCGCCCAGGCGTCGTCGATGACCTTCGGGTGGCTCTCGGTGTCGACGGCGTCGAAGTCGATGACGTCGACGGCGCCGGCGCCGGCCGACTTCAGCTGTGCGACTGCGGCGTCCCGGCCCGGGTCGCCGGGCAGCGCGGCGAGGATCACCCGCATCGGCGCCTTCTTCAGGTACTCCTCGCAGATGGCGAGACCGATCTCGGAGGTGCCACCGAGCAGCAGGAGGGTCTGGGGGTTCCCGACAGCGTTGATCACTAGAGTTCCAACCTTCTGGACATATCGGAGGCGAAGACATTGGTGGGGTCGTACTTGCGGCGGGTGGCGATCCACTCGTCGATCCGCGGGTACATCGCGTGGAACGTCTCGGCGGTGGTCCGCGAATCCTTGGCCGTGTAGAGGCGGCCGCCGAACTTCAGCACCCGCTGGTCGAGTTCGGTGACGAACTCGTTCAGGCCGGCCTTGATCGGGAAGTCGACGCACACGTTCCAGCCCGGGATCGGGAAGCTCAGCGGCGCCTGGTTGCCCTCGCCGAACAGCTTGAACACGTTGAGGAACGAGTAGTGCCCCGACTTCTGGATGTCGCGGATGATGGCCTTGAACTCGTCGACGGCGTTCGTCGGCACCACGAACTGGTACTGCAGGAAGCCGTTCGAGCCGTAGGCGCGGTTCCACTCCCCGAACATGTCGAGCGGGTGGTAGAACTGCGTCAAGTTCTGGACCTTGTCGCGGTACGTGCCGGACTTGCGGTACCAGAGTTCACCGATCGGACCGAACGTGTACTTGTTGGCCAGGCCGTTCGGGAAGACGTCCGGGAACGTCAGCAGCTGCGGCGCGTCGAACGCCAGCGGGTTCTTCTGCAGCTTGGGCGGCAACTGGTCGAGCTTGGCCAGCGATCCACGGGAGATCGCGGCACGGCCCAGCTTCGGCGGTGCGGCGATGGCGTCGAACCAGGCGCTCGAGTACTCGTAGTTCGCCTCGGAGCCGTCGCTGTGGAACGCGATCGTCTCGTCGAGGCTGCCCGTGACGTCGCCGTCGGCGATGAAGTACGCCGTCTCGGTCGGCGTCATCTTGATCGTGGCCTTGAGGATGATGCCCGTCAGCCCCATGCCGCCGATCGTCGCCCAGAACAGTGCGCCCTTGGGGTCGTTGCGGCCGCCCTTCGGCGTCAGCGTCCGCACCTTGCCGTCCGCGGTGAGCAGGTCCAGCGAGACGACGTGGTTGCCGAAGCTGCCGGCACTGTGATGGTTCTTGCCGTGGATGTCGGAGCCGATGGCGCCGCCGATGGTGACCTGCCGTGTGCCCGGCAGCACCGGGACCCACAGTCCGAACGGCAGGGCCGCCTTCATCAGCTGGTCCAGGTTGACGCCGGCGTCGACCTCCACGAGGTGGGTGTCGCGGTCGATGCGGTGGATCTTGCTCAGCGCATTCATGTCGACGACCAGGCCACCGGCGTTCTGCGCCGGGTCGCCGTAGGAGCGGCCGAGGCCGCGGGCAATCACCCCGCGCTGCAGGTGAGAGGGCTTCGACTCGTTCTGCTCCGCGACCTGGGCGACCGCACGCGCGATCACTTCCACGTCGGGAGTGGACAGCACCTGCGCGGTGGTGGGCGCGGTGCGTCCCCAGCCGGTGAGGGTGCGGGTCTGTGTGGGGAGCGCCTGGGTGGGCTGCTCTTCTGCTGTCGTGGACATCGACGTAGAGGCTACCGCCTGTGAGTACTTCTTAACCGCGGGCGGTTAAGAAGTACTCACAGGGCGCTAGCCTCGTCGTCGTGTCTGATACCCAGCCGAGTCACGAGCACGAACCTCACGTTCCGCTCCCCGTCGAGATCCCCGTCACCGAGAACATCGCGGACGACGCCCTGGACCTGAAGACGCAGATCGTCCGTTTCGTCCTGACCGGTGGACTGTCCGCGATCGTCGACTTCGGCCTGTACTTCCTGCTGTTCGAGGTGGTCGGCCTGCCCGTGAACGTGGCGAAGTCGATCAGTTTCATCGCGGGCACCACCACCGCCTATCTGATCAACCGCCGGTGGACGTTCAGGGCCGAACCGAGCCGGGCCCGCTTCGTCGCCGTCGTGATCCTCTACGCGGTCACGTTCGCGGTCCAGGTGGGCCTCAACTGGGTGATGTACCACGCATTCCCCGACACATGGTGGCGTCTGCCGCTCGCGTTCGTCATCGCGCAGGGCACGGCGACGGTCATCAACTTCGTCGTGCAGCGCGCGGTGATCTTCAAGATCCACTGAGGCGGCCCTAGGCAACCGCGCGGCAACGCCGCGGCCGGTGGTGCGATACGCCCGACGGCGGTGTTTCGGTAACGACTCAGCAACTTCTCTGGCGCGGCAGGCGCGTTCGGTGAGAATCGATCAATGCTGATTGTTCTCGACACCTCGGCCGTCTCCAGGGACGCGCGCTTCGAGACGTTCGTCCGCGACGCACTGGACCGGGGCAGCCGGGTGCTGATCCCCCGCCTCGTCCTCGTCGAGGTCGCACACCGGTACCAACGGGAATCGGTCGCGATGATCGACGCCCTCACGGTGCAGGCGCGAATGTACGACCGGCTCGGTCTCCGCGACGACCTGTCGGTGTTCGTCGACGCCGCGCGGGCCAAGGCCGACGGGTACGTCGATTCGCTGGCCCGGCAGCTGGAGGCGATGGGCTGCGACGTGATCGAACCGGCGCATGCCTCCCACCTCGAGGTCGCCGGGCGCGAATTGCAGCGCCGACGCCCCTACGTGGGCAGGAAGAGGCACGGCTACCTCGCCACCGTGAACTGGCTGACGGTCCTCGACATCGCCGACCGCCGCCCGTCCGAGGACGTGGTGTGGGTCAGCGCCAACTCGCGGGCGTTCGGTAGCGGCGAGCCCTCGGCGTGGCACGACGAGATCTGGGCCGAGCTGCAGGAGCGGGGGCTGGGGCACCGGGTGCGCTGGGTCGTCGACCTCGACGACGTCGAGCTGGGGGAATCGGTCGGTCCCCGCCTCGACCGGACCGTCCGGTCCGTCGCCCCGCGGCCGGTACGCGCCATGCCGGCCCCACTTCCGCCCCGCGCACCCGTCGCGGCTCCCGACCCCGTGGAACCCCCGGCCGCGTCGCCGCCTTCCGTGCACGTGGCGAAGCCCCGGGTGGCGCCGCAGCGCATCCTGCCGTCGGCCAATGCGGACACGGGCGGACGCCGCGGTCTCGGCCGGATGATGGGGGGCCGCAAGCGGAAGGTCACGGTGGTCGAGGAGCTCGACGACCTCGATTTCGGGTGAGCCGACGCCGATAACGATTCGGGCAGTCGTCATAACGACTTGGAGCCGATGAGCCCATGAGTGACACACGACCGCAGCGGGTACTCCAAGGTTGAAGTTACGTATCCGTCAACGGCGACGGGTATCGGCGACCAGGGGAGAAGGCATGAAATCTGTGCCGAACGACCGCAATCCGGCTGCGCAGCAGCGGACCGGCAATCCGACTGTCCAATACCGTTCCGGGGCACGGCTCGCGGGCCCGAGCATCGAATCCCAGGTTCTCTACCAGGCGTGCAGGTGGTTCCTCCGGCCCGTCGTGCGGATGGCGCCGCTCAACGAGTCGGCCATCCGCCGGGCGGCGCTGCTGGACCTGGCGGCGGGATTTCGTCCCGCCTCCGGTATTCGCCGACAGAAGGTCCGGCTGCCGGGATTCGACGCGGAGATAGTGCGCGCACCGGGGGTGTCACCGGATCTGGGGGACGGCGTCGTTCTCTATCTGCACGGCGGCGGATTCCTGTGCTGCGGACTGAACACGCACCGGCCGGTGGTCGCGACGATCGCGAAACTGACCCAATTGCCGGTGATGCACGTGGGCTACCGCCAACTGCCAGACACGAACATCAGCGGTTCGGTCGACGACTGTCTGACGGCGTACAAGTGGTTGGTGGAGAACGGGGCCCGCGCGGGCGGGACGGTGTTCGCCGGTGATTCCGCGGGCGGATTCCTCGTGTTCGCGACGGCGTTGAAGGCGCGGGAGGAAGGTGTCGACCTGCCGGCGGGTCTGGTCGGACTGTCGCCACTGCTGGACCTGGATTGCGCCGACAAACTGGTGCACGCCAACGCCGCCCGCGACGTCTTCGCCCCCGTGGAGGCGCTCGTCACCATCGGCAGGCTCGGTGGTGAGGTGGACGGTGTGCTCGACCCGGCGCTGTCACCGGTGAACGGCGTCCTCGAGGGTCTGTCGCCGTCGTTGCTGATCGCCGCGGAAGGTGAGGTGCTGCGATCGGATTCGGAGTTGATGGCCCATCGGCTGAGCGCTGCGGGTGTGCCGACGACGTTGCAGATCTGGGACGGTCAGGTGCATGCGTTCCCGGCGCTGTGGCCGGGTCTGCCGGAAAGCCGAGTGGTGCTGCGCCGTATCGCCCGTTTCGTGGCGACGCGGGTGCGACCCGACGACGGTGTGGCCCGGGACAAGTCGGCCTGACGCCCTACCGTGGCGGTCCCTTGTCGAGCACGATCGTCGCCGTGCGCTGCTGTCCGCTGTCGTCGAACCAGCGCAGCGCGACCGCGTCGCCGGGGTGCCGCGCGATCATCTGTTCGCTGAGATCGGCCGACGACCGGACGGCGGTTCCGTCGAATTCGGTGACCACGTCGCCGATGTCGATGCCGGCCTCGTCGGCGGGGGTGCCGATGCTCACCCACAACACCTCCGCGCCGCGGTCGTCGTCGGTGACGCTGAGGCCGAGCAGGGCGGTGTCGCCGATGTGCACGGTCGCGGACGTTCGTCCGGCGCGCACCTGATCGACGACCGCCATGGCGGTGTCGATGGGGACCGCGTACGACCGCGGTTGTGCAGGAGCGGGTTTCGACGGGTCGGAGTCGGCGTTGCCCGCGGTGTTGACGCCGATCACCGCGGCCGCGGCATCGACGAGGGGGCCACCGGAATCGCCGGGGCGGACCGCCGCGTCCACCTGGATCAACCCGTTCAGCCGGTTCCGGGAACCGTCGGTGGAACTGCGGGCGGTGATCGTCTGCCCGAGATCGGTCACGAAACCCCGGGCCGCCACCGGGACTCCGCCACCCTCCGCGTTGCCCACCGCGGTCACCGGGTCTCCGACCCCGGCGGTCCCGTCTTTCGCGAGGGTCGCCGCGGGAAGGTCGGCGGCCCCCTGCAACCGGAGTACGGCGATGTCGCGGGAACTGTCGTAACCGAGGACGTCCGCGTCGTACTCGGCGCCGTTGCCGAGGCTCACCGCGCTGATGTCGAGGGCGCCGTCGATCACGTGATGGTTGGTGAGGACGACGCCGTCGGGGGTGAGCACGATCCCCGTTCCCGCGGTCTGGGCGAGACCCGAATCCGAGACGAGGGTGACGATCGCCGGGATCACCCGGGCCTCGACCTCCTCCGGGGTGAGAACGACCGGCGGTGGGGGCGGTGGGGGCGGTGGGGGCGGTGCGGCGGGCTGGGCCACCGTCACCGCGGGCGGTCCCGCCTCACGGACCGGCGCTGCGCTCAGCAGCAGACTGCCGATCACCGCCGCGGCCACGGCGAGGACCGCTGCGGCGCGGGGCGTCGTCATGTCCGGGTGTCGTCGTCGGCGCGGATTCGGTCAGGACTGTTTCAGCGACCCCCAGCCGTGCCACGTGTCGATCTCGATCCACGCGCTGATCCTTTTCCGGTCGCGCACGGGGTAGGGGTCACCGCCGTAATGCGCCGCGAGGCGGTCGATGTCGGCGAGATCTTCGTCGTCGACGAACTCCGTCACCCGGCCCTGGACGCTGACGTGGGTGATCCAGTCGGCGGGATCCATCGCGGTGAGGCTGACCCGGGGATCGTTCCGCAGGTAGTCCAGGCGCTTGCGCTCGGCGTCCATGTTGACCAGCACCCTGCCGTCCTCGTACAGATACCAGGTGGCCACGGACACGGGCTGCCCGTCGGGTCGGACGCAGGCGATGGTGGCGTAATTGGGCCGAGCGAACATCTCGGCGGCCTTCGGTGTCAGAGGTGGCTTCGACATGTCCGAAAGATACTCCCTAGCGTCGGTCCCGGAACTGCGGTTCGCGCTTGTCCTTCCGCGCGGCGGTGGCCTCCTCGAAATTGTCGGTGAGCAGCCGCACCAGCAGCTGTCCGAGACCCTCCTGATGGATGTGGGCCTCGAGTGAGGCGGCGTCGAGCCCGGACCACAGGGTCCGCTTCGTCAACTCCAGGCCCGGCCGGGAGAACCGCGACATGCGTTCGGCGAGGTCGAAGCATTCGTCCAGCAGGTCCTCGCCGGGCACGCACCGCGACACGAGTCCGATCCGCTCGGCCTCGTCGGCGTGGACGTCCCGCCCGGACAGCATGATCTCGAACGCCCGGGACGAACCGATCGCCCGCGGCAGCAGGTAGCTCAGGCCCAGCTCACTGGCGGTCAGTCCGTTGTTGATGCCCACCGCGCGGAAGTAGGCGTCGTCCGCCGCGATCCGGATGTCGGAGGCGAGTGCCAGGCACAGTCCGCCGCCGATGGCGGCGCCGTTGACCGCGCTGATCACCGGTTGATGCATCCGGCGCAGCGACAGCACCACGTTGTCGAGCATCTCCATGGCGCGCAGGGCGACGGTCGGCGGGGTGAGTCCGTCGACGTGGGGGAGCGTGCCCGCGGACCGTCGGTCGGCGCCGGAGCAGAAGCCGCGGCCTGCCCCGGTGATCACGACCGCCCGCACCGAGTTGTCGTTGCTGATCTCCTCGAGCGCGTCGCGGAACGGGATCATCACGTCGAACGCCATCGCGTTCATGCGTTCCGGGCGGTTGAGCGTTACCAGGGCGATACCCGGCCGGGGGTGGTCGACGACGACGAAGGTCACGTCTCGATACTAGAACACGTTCTCGTGACCTACCCCCATGTGAGTGTTTTCGTGTACCCGGGCACACGAAAACACTCACATGGGGGGGAGCGCTCCGGCGTCGATGGCCTGCTGCAGCGACGGCGCGGCCGAATCCTTCTCGGACAGCTGGAACGTGAGCGGGCTGCCGTCCCGGCCGGTCGTGGGCCAGTCGATTCCCAAATCGGGATCGAGCGGATGGAGGTCGTGGTCGAGCGCCGGGGTGTATTCGATCGAGCACAGGTACATCACCGTGGACGCGTCCTCGAGGGACAGGATCGCGTGACCGACTCCGGCAGGCAGGTACACGGCGCGGCGGTCGACGTCGTCGATGAGCACCGAATCCCACTGCCCGAACATCGGCGACCCGACCCGCAGGTCGACGATGACGTCCAGGAACGCGCCCTTGACGCAGGTGACGTATTTCGCCTGCCCGGGCGGGTTGTCGGTGTAGTGGATGCCGCGCAGCACACCGGCGGCGGACACCGAGCAGTTGGCCTGCGCGAGTTCGAGAGGGTGCCCGACGGCGGCCTCGAACTCCGAGCCCTTGAACCATTCGAGGAACACGCCGCGGTCGTCGCCGAACTGTCGCGGGGTGATCTCCCAGGCGCCCGGGACCTTCAGTTCGCAATATTCCACGTCACCAGTCCTTGCCGCGCTCGAGAAGTTCGAGGAGATAGTCGCCGTACCCCGACTTGCCGAGAGTGTCGGCGCGGGCGGACAATTCGTCGTCGGTGATGAACCCGCGGCGCCACGCGACCTCCTCGGGGACGCCGATCTTCAGGCCCTGCCGGTGCTCGAGGGTGCGCACGAAGTTCGCCGCCTCGAGCAGCGAGTCGACGGTGCCCGTGTCGAGCCAGGCGGTTCCGCGGGGCAGCACCTCGACCTGCAGCCGTCCGGCCTGCAGGTACGCCTGGTTGACGTCGGTGATCTCGTATTCGCCGCGGTCGGAGGGCTTCAGGTCGCGCGCGATCGACACGACGTCGTTGTCGTAGAAGTAGAGCCCGGGGATCGAGAAGTTCGACTTCGGGGTGGCGGGTTTCTCCTCGATCGAGATAGCCCTGCCCCGGTCGTCGAATTCGACCACACCGTAGGAGCTGGGATCGGACACCCAGTAGGCGAACACGGCGCCGCCGTCGATGTTCTCGAACCGGTTCAGGCGGGAACCGAGACCGGGGCCGTAGAAGATGTTGTCGCCGAGCACCAGGGACACGGCCTCGGTGCCGATGTGATCGGCGCCGAGGACGAACGCCTGCGCGAGGCCGTTCGGTTCCGCCTGCACCTTGTACGTGAGGTTCACCCCGAACTGGGAGCCGTCGCCGAGAAGCCGGCGGAACTGCTCGGCGTCGTGCGGGGTCGTGATGACGAGGATGTCCCGGATGTTGGCCAGCATCAGGGTGGAGAGCGGGTAGTAGATCATCGGCTTGTCGTAGACCGGGACCAGTTGCTTGCTCACTCCGAGAGTGATCGGGTGCAACCGGGACCCCGTGCCCCCTGCCAGGATGATTCCGCGCATGTGCGCAGTGTTCCAGTGTTCGCGTCGGATAGAAACTCGGGCTCGACACTAGGGTGGGTGCACATGAGGCTTCTCGTGACCGGCGGCGCCGGGTTCATCGGTGCGAACTTCGTGCACCAGACCGTCGCCGAGCGGCCGGACGTGCAGGTGACGGTGCTCGACGCGCTGACGTATGCCGGCAACCGGCGGTCCCTCGACGCGGTGGCCGACCGCATCGAGTTCGTGCACGGCGATGTGGCGGATTTCGCGCTGGTCGACCGGTTGGTCGCGGATGCGGACGCGGTGGTCCACTTCGCCGCGGAATCGCACAACGACAACTCGCTCGCCGATCCGACACCGTTCGTCCAGACGAACGTGATCGGCACGTTCTCGCTGTTGCAGGCCGTCCGCACCCACGACGTCCGCTACCACCACATCTCCACCGACGAGGTGTACGGCGACCTCGAGCTGGACGACCCCGAGCGCTTCACCGAGTCCACCCCCTACAACCCGTCGAGTCCGTATTCGGCGACCAAGGCGTCGAGCGATCTGCTGGTGCGGGCGTGGGCGCGGTCGTTCGGGGTGCGGGCCACCCTGTCGAACTGTTCCAACAATTACGGCCCGTACCAGCACGTCGAGAAGTTCATTCCGCGGCAGATCACCAATCTGATCGACGGGGTTCGCCCCCGCCTGTACGGCAGCGGGAAGAACGTGCGCGACTGGATCCATGTCGACGATCACAACTCCGCCGTGTGGACGATCCTGGAGAAGGGGACTCTCGGCCAGACGTACCTGATCGGTGCGGACGGCGAGGTCGACAACCGGACCGTCGTCGGAACGCTGCTCGAACTGTTCGGCCGCGACACGAACGACCTCGACTTCGTCACCGACCGCCCCGGCCACGACCTGCGCTACGCGATCGATTCGACGCGGCTGCGCAGCGAACTGGGCTGGACGCCGCGGTACGAGGATTTCCGCAGCGGCCTCGAGGCGACCGTGCGGTGGTACCGCGACAACGAGTCGTGGTGGCGGGCGCGGAAGGCGTCGGCGGAGAAGGCGTACGCGGCCACCGAGTCCGTCATCGGCTGACGGTTCCGCGGAACGCCCACGCTCGCGCGGTCAGCGCGATGCGGCCCGACTCGTCGCGCCGCAGCCGGGCATCGAGCAGGTCGCGGAGTTCGGCTCGGCGCCCGGCGGGCAGGGCGAGGCAGTACCCGGGCGCCGGTCCCTGGCCGCCCAGAAACGGCCGCCAGAAGTCGTCGAAGTCGGTGAACACGGTGCGGATGTCGAGAGGGTGCACCTCCACTAGGCCCAGCCCCGCGGTGGACAGCGCGTCGCGGAGAGGCTGCGGCCGGCAGAGCGGGAAGCGGACGCCCTCGTCCAGGTCGGCGGCCGCGGCGTCGAGTGCGCGGGCGGCGTCCCAGAACACGCGGATCATCTGCATCCCGTCGGCGTAGTCCCACACGTACCCGGCGACCGTGCCGCCCGCCCGGGTCACCCGGCGCATCTCGGCGAGCCCCTCGACCGGGTGGGGAACGAAGTTGAGGACCAGCCCGGAGACCACCCGGTCGAATTCGCTGTCCGCGGCGGGGATCGATTCGGCGGTGCCCGGCCGAACGTCGAGGCGGGGGTCGTCCGTCGCGGCCAGCGCCGCCGCGGCGAACCGTTCCGACGGCTCGACGCCGACCACCGTGGCCGGATCCGCCGCCCGGAGAACGGTGTGGGCGAGAGCGCCGGTGCCGCACCCGACGTCGCACCAGGCGCCGCCTGGACCCGGTGCCAGCCACCGCAGGAACCGCGGCGCGACCAGCCTGCTCCAGCGACCGATGTACGCCTCGTAGGCGGGATCGACCTCCCACGCGTCCGTCATCGCGGTCTCCTCACGACGGTTGCGGTACCCGCGAATCCTCGTGGACGAGTGCGTTGCGGAGCGACCGCGACCCGGCGATCGCGGCGACGAAACCGGCGAGCACCTCGCAGAGCGTGAACACCAGTCGGGACGCGAGGGCCAGCCCGAGCGCGACCCCGCTGTCCATGAACGGGGACAGCGCGGCGACGACGACGGCCTCCCGCACCCCGATCCCGGACGGCGCGACGACGACGAGCACGCCCGCGCACATGCCGAGGGCGATCGCGCCGATGCACTGCACCAGGGTGCCTGCCGAGAATCCCGCAGTGCTCGACGCGAGGAGCCAGAGGTGCACGCCGTAGAGGACCCAGCTGACGGCGCACCAGCCGAGGGCCCGTCCGATCTTGTGCATCGTCAGCTGCCGCTGCAGCGGGGCGCGGCGCAGGATCCGCAGGGCCAGGTTCACCAGCCGGGTCAGGACCGGCGGGTAGCAGCAGACGAGCGCGACGGGGACCAGTGCGATCACCGCGACCGCCGCGACGGTGCTGATGTGGAACAGGGCGGGCAGCGCCAGCAGCCCGACGACCAGCGCCGATGTGATGCTCAGGCCGACGGTGACGAGGACGGCGACGAACCCGTTGGCCCGCGACACCCCGGCCCGGCGGACGAGTTCGGTCTGCAGGACGAACGCCCACACACTGCCCGGAAGGTACTTGCCGAGCTGACCGACGAGGTAGCAGCGGGCGGCGTCGAACGCGGGAATCGGATGCTCGAGGGCGCCGAGGGCGTGCTGCCACGCACGGACCGCGGCGGCCATGCCGAGGAAGACGAACACCGCGGAGAGGGCGAGCGCCCACCAGTCGAGTTGGGTGATGGTGTCCCGGACCTCGGCCCACTGCGATTTCACGGCGAACGCGATGGCCACGACGATCGCGAGGGTGACGAGAATCCGCAGCGCGGTCATCAGGACGGCGCGACCGCCGCGGTCCGGGACGATCTCGGGATCGGCGTCCACGAGAACCACCCCCTCACAGGCAGTGCGCTGCGGCAGTGCAGCGTTCGGTTCCGACGATAGCAATCGGAGCCCGCCGGATCAGGAAACGAGCGGTTTCACCGCCAGTTCCCGCCACCAGGCGAACGCGTCGGCGAGCGAACGGGGGAGTTCCGCGGTGTCGAGTCGCCCCGACGCGTACAGGGCCTCGACGGTGGCGATGTCCTGTTCGGCAATTCCGGCGCGGTCCATGCCCACCCGGTTGGTGCCGCGCAGGGCGGCGGGGTTGCCGAACACCGTGGCGAACGGCGGAATGTCCTTGGCGACGACCGATCCCATGCCGACCATCGCGCGCGCACCGATCACCCGGCGCTGATGCACGACGGCGCTCATGCCGATGTTGACACCGTCGCCGAGGGTCACGTGACCGCCGAGGGTGCAGGACGGCGAGAGGACGCAGTTCTCGCCGACCTGCACGTCGTGCTCGACGGACGTGTGGTTCATGACGAACCCGCCGCGGCCGACGGTCGTCGGCCGCTCGGCGCCCTGCTGCACGGCGCTCATCTCCCGGATCACGGTGCCCGCGCCGATCACGACCCCCCGATGCGGGCTCACCTCCGTCCACGTGCGGGGGTGCACCTTGCCGATCCACTCCGGCGGCGCCCCGAGCGTGACGTGGGCACCGATCCAGCAGTCGTCGCCGATGTCGAGGGGCCCGGTGAGGACGGCGTACGGGCCGATGCTCACCCCGGCGCCGACGGTGACGCCGTCGCCTATCACGACGGTCGGGTGGATCTCGCAGTTTTCACCGATGGTCATGAAAGTTGCCGATTCCTTCCAGGAGCCGTGCAGACCGTGGGAACCTTCAAGGGGTTGCAATCTGTGAAGACGGTGTGAATTGCACGTCAATCTATCGGAGGAACCGTGATCGCGATCTCGAGTATCTCCTTCGGAGAGGATGTCGAGCGCGAGGTTCTCGACACCCTGCGATCCGGGATGGTCGCCCAGGGGCCGAAGGTCGCGAGGTTCGAGGAGGGGTTCGCCGACCTCGTCGGCACCCGGCACGCGGTGGCCGTCAACAGCGGCACCACCGCACTGATCGCGGCGCTGCGGGTGCTGGATCTCGAGCCCGGCGACGAGGTGCTCACCACCCCGTTCACGTTCGTGGCCACGCTCAACGCGATTCTCGACGCCGGCGCGACCGCGCGGTTCGCCGACATCGGGGAGTCCGATTTCGCGCTCGACCCCGACGTCGTGGCGCAGAGCGTCAACGACCGCACCCGGGTGCTGATGCCGGTGCACCTGTACGGGCAGACCGCCGACATGGGCGCGCTGATGCCGTTGGCCGAGTCCCGGGGACTCGCCGTGGTCGAGGACGCCGCCCAGGCGCACGGCGCCACGTTCGACGGCAAGGGCGCGGGCAGTCTCGGGCTCGGCTGCTTCTCCTTCTACGCCACGAAGAATCTCACCACCGCCGAGGGCGGCATGATCACCACCGACGACGACGCGGTGGCCGACCGGTTGCGGGTGCTGCGCAACCAGGGCATGCGTCGCCGGTACGAGTACGAGATGGCGGGCCAGAACTTCCGGATGACCGACCTGCAGGCCAGTCTCGGGTTGCCGCAACTGGGTTCCTATCTGCAGCAGGTGGAGTCGCGCCGGCGCAACGCCGAGGCCCTGCGGACCGGACTGAAGGACGTCGAAGGACTCGTGCTGCCCGCCGAACTCGCGGGTCGTGGGCACGTGTGGCACCAGTTCACCGTGATCCTCGCGCCCGACGCGCCGATCGACCGCGACACCCTCGCGCAGCGACTGGGCGAGCGGGGAGTCGGCAGCGGCGTCTACTACCCGCGAACCGTCTACGACTACGACTGCTACCGCGAGCACCCCCGGGTGATCACATCGCCCACGCCGGTCGCGACTTCCGTTGCCCGCCGGTGCCTCAGCATCCCCGTCCACGCCGCGCTCTCCACGGACGAGGTCGACCGGATCGTCGCCGCGGTCCGCGAGGCGATGGAGATGTGATGACGGCGACGCGACCGCGGATCGCGCTGATCGGATCCGGCAAGATGGGTTCGCTGCACGCCCGCGTCCTCGCGCAGTCGCCGCTGTGCGAACTGGCCCTGCTCGTGGAACCGCGTGCGGAACACGGCCGGGAGGTCGCCGCGCGGTTCGACACCGGCTGGGCTCCGGATTTCGACGACCTGGACGGCATCGACGCCGTGGTCGTCGCGGCGGCGACACCAGCCCACTACGAATTGGCGGGCCGCGTCCTCGACCTCGGCAAGCCGCTGCTCGTCGAAAAGCCGCTCGCCGCAACGTACGACGAGAGCACCGATCTGGTCAAACGCGCCGCCGCGACGGGGGTGCCGCTGATGTGCGGCCTGCTCGAACGGTTCAACCCGGCGGTCCGCACGGCCCGCGAGTTCGCCGGCGACGTGTGGCAGGTCAACGGAATCCGGCACTCGCCGTTCGTCTCCCGCATCCCCACCGGCGTCGCGACCGACCTGCTGATCCACGACGTCGACCTCGCGATCGGATTCGTCGGATCGCCGCCCGTCGGGGTGAAGGCCGAATTCGGCTACTTCCACGACAGTTCGCGCCGCAACGAGGCCGAGGACTGCGCGGAGGCCGTGCTGCGTTTCGAATCCGGTGCGGTGGCCACCATCTCGGCCAGCCGGGTGAGCCACCGGAAGGTCCGGCAGCTGTCGTTGCTGGAGCCGGACCGCCTGATCGAGATCGACCTCCTGCGCCGCGACATCACCATCCACAAGCACATCGACGACGACCTGCCCCCCGACCGGGACGGCTACAAGCAGCAGACGGTGATCGAGATCCCCACCCTCCGCTACAGCGAGGAACCCCTCGCCGCCCAGCTCGCCCATTACATCGGACTGATCGGCGGCGAGGGGGACGCCGACGCGGAACGCGACTCGATCCTGCCCGCCCATCGCGTGGTCCACGAGGCGACCGTGTCGGCTACCGGCTGAGCGCTCCGGCGACCGCCAGCCGGGTGTCTTCCGCGATGAGGTCGGCGTTGAGGGCCGCGGCGGCGTTCAGACCGGCTCCGGCGGCGACGATCACCTGCGCCTTCGGGTCGGCGACGTTGCCGGCGACCCACACCCCCGGCACCGCGGTGGCGCCCGTCTGATCGGCGGCGACGGCCGTGCCGATCACGTGCCCGCCCATTTCCATCTCGGTGGTGGCCAGACCGAGGCTGTCGAGGAAGCCGGCGCGCGCCCGGAACAGCGGGGGAACCACCACGGCGGCGAGGGGGAACACCTGGCCCGTGTGCAGCCGGACGCCCGTCAGCCGGTCGTCCCGGACGTCGAGTCCCGCGACCGCGCCGTCGATCACGGCGACACCCCGTGCGGCGAGTTGCTCGTACTCCTCGCCGGTGGGCTCGTTCGCGTCGTTGAGGAACAGCGTCACGTTCCCGGTCCACTGCCGCCACATCAGCGCCTGGTGCACCGCCAGCGGGCTGCCCGCCAGGACGCCGATCGGCTGGTCGCGCACCTCCCAGCCGTGGCAGTACGGGCAGTGCAGAACGTCGCGACCCCACCGCTCGGCCACCCCCGGAACGTCGGGGAGGACGTCGACGAGGCCGGTGGTCACGAGCAGTCGCCGCGCCCCGACGGTCCGGCCGTCGGCGAGCGTCACCCGGAAGTCCCCGTCGCCGGTCTTGTCGGCCGACGTGACGATGTCGGTGACGATCTCCCCGCCGTACCCGGCGACCTCCGCGCGTCCGGCGGCCAGCAGTTCGCCGGGCGGGGTGCCCTCGCGGCCCAGATAGTTGTGGATGTGCCCGGCCGGTGCGTTGCGTGGTTCGCCCGCATCGATCACGAGCACCGAGCGGCGGGCCCGGGACAGTGCCAGTGCCCCGCTGAGCCCGGCCGCGCCGCCACCGACGACCACCACGTCATATTTGTCTTCCATCGCGTTCTCCTTCGTTCGTCGACCTCGTGGTGACACTGTCCGTCCCATCCCGCAAATCTGGCAAGTGCATTTGCTGCTGTGGCAATATGGGGGTGTGAACGATGACGTACCCGATCTCGACGGCGTCCTCGATGCCGTGGGACCGCGGCTCAAAGCGCTCCGCCAGCAACGCGGCGCGACACTCGCCCAGCTCTCCGAATCCACCGGGATCTCGGTGAGCACCCTGTCGCGGCTCGAATCCGGTCAGCGCAAGCCCACGCTCGAACTGATGCTGCTGCTGGCCCGCGCCCACCAGTTGCCCCTCGACGAACTCGTCGACGCGCCCGCCACCGGCGACCCACGCGTACACCTGCGACCCCTCGAGCGCAACGGGACGACCATCATCCCGCTCACCCGCAGACCGGGCGGGATCCAGGCGTTCAAGCACGTGATCCCGCCGGGCGACCCGAACGTCGAACCGCAACTGCAGGTTCACGAGGGGTACGAATGGCTGTACGTGCTGTCCGGCCGGTTGCGGCTGCTGCTCGGCGAGCACGACGTGATCCTGACCGCGGGTGAGGTCGCCGAGTTCGACACCCACGTCCCGCACTGGTTCGGCAACCCCGGATCGCAGCCGGTCGAGATCCTCAGCCTGTTCGGGCCCCAGGGTGAGCGGGCGCACGTGCGCACCGTTCCTCGGGCAGCGGCGGCCGGCGACCACCGTCGGTAGAATTCGTGCGGACCGGTGACCAGCGCTCCTCCGAGGCGCAGGACGTGATGGGGAGGCCCCGTGAGACGCTGGATTCTCGCTGTTCCCGCAGTGGTCGTACTCCCGCTCGTCGCCGGCTGCTCCACCACCACGACGTCGCCCGCGGCGCAGCCGCAAGCCGAGCAGCCTTCCCCGCCGACGGTCGCGACCCTGGTGGGTTTGGGGGATTCGATCCCCGCCGGTGACGGCTGTCCCGGATGCACCCCGTTCGTCGAACTGTTCGGCGACGAACTCTCCGGCGGTGACGCCCTGCCCGTGCAGGTGGCGAATCTGGGGGTCGGGGGCTGGACCAGCACCGACCTGCTGGACTCCCTCGAACCCGGCGAATACGACGCCGACGCCGTCCGGGACGCCGACGTCGTGACCGTCACGATCGGCGCCAACGACTTCTACGCCGAACTCGACGACTACCTGGACGGCGACTGCGGCGGAGACGGCGGGCTCGGCTGCTTCGCGCCGGTGCTCCCGGAGCTGCAGACCACGCTGACGTCCGTGCTCGACCGCATCACCGAACTCCGTGACGGCCAGCCGACCGCGGTGCTCGTCACCGGGTACTGGGACGTCTTCCCGGACGGCGACGTGGCCCGCGAGCTGTTCGGCCCGCAGTTCCTCCGGGACAGTTCCGCGCTGACGTTGCGCGCCAACGACGTCATCTCGGAGGTCGCGGGCGCGGAGGGAGCCACCTACGTCGACCTGTTCGGAGCGTTCAAGGGGGCGTGGGGCGACGGCGACCCCACCGGACTGCTGGCGGACGACGGCGATCACCCGAACCAGAGCGGGCACCAACTGATCGCGGACGCGTTGTCGTCCGCGGCGGTCGGGCAGTCCGGGTCTTCCGAGGCGTCGGCGTTCACGTCCTCCGAGTGGTCGCCGCGCTGAGCTTTCGCCTGCGTACCACCACATCGGTGACGGTGAGGATCAGCACCATGACCGTCGCGGCGCCGAACGCGGCGACCGACAGATTCTGCCGGGGCGGCCGGAACGTCACGACCACCTCGTGGTCACCCGGCGGCACCGTCACCTCGAGCAGGCCGTGCCATCCCGCGGTCGCGGCCACCGATTCGCCGTCGACGGTGGCCGAGTAGCCGGGCCACGCGAGCCGGGCGAACGAGACGGTGCCGCCGCTGCCCGTCACCCGCACCGTCTCCGTGGCCGCGCTCGACTCGGACGAGACCACCCGGACGCCGTCGGAGGCGAACGACACCCGCCCGGGCAGGGTCAGCGGCCGGTCGCGTTGCAGCACCGTCCGGGTATCGCCGCGCTCGGTGACGTGCCAGCCGGGCGGGGGCGGTGCCGTCTCGACCTCGGGCAGCAGCGCACGCTGCACCACCAGCGTCGACACCCGCAGGTAGTCGATCAGCGGGATCGGGATGTCCGCGTTCACCGGCTGCCACAACGCCCCGTAGACACCCGGGCAGACGGCGCCGCGGTAGTCCATGCACAGTGCTTCCTGGAATTCGGTGAACCCGATGCCGGTGTACGCATTGACGCTGCCCGTCACGGTTGACGCCATGATCTCGTTGCCGAACAGGATCCGGCCGGCCGTGATGTCGCCCGCCGGGGTGGCGTCCAGCGCGGCGAGTTGCAGGACGGTGCCCTGATAGCGGTCCGTCTGCGCGGACAGGACGGTGGTGCTCGACGGGTCGGCGCGGCTGCCGGTCTCGACGTCGTGGGTGAGCGACCACACCTGCGCGGCGGTCACCACCGCGGTGCCGAGGACCAGGGCGACGACGAGACCGGACGCGGCGCGGCGTCGCCCCACCGCGTACGCGATTCCACACAGCGCCACGACGAGGAGCGCGAACAGCGCGTGTCGGCCGGTCAGCGCCGGCGAGGACGAGAACGCCAGATAGAAGCCCAGCGCGATCAGCACCGCCGACGCCGTCGCGCGGAGACGCACCCGGTCGCGGGCCATTCCCAGCGACAGCGCCAGGGACAGGCCGATCAGCATGCAGAGGTACAGGTACTCGACCAACCGGATCGGCCACCGGAACATCCCGACGTTCGACGGTCCGAACGTGAAGAGGAAGTAGACGACGGTGATCACGCCCAGGCTGATCAGCTGTCGCCCGTGCGTGCGGCGAAACCCCGGCGACGCGAACAGGGCGCGGATCCGCCTCCACGGCAGCCACGGCAGCAGCGGCAGCACGAACCACCCGAGGTACAGCGACGGGATGACCTCGACGGGGCCGCCGAACGTCATGATCACCGGGAAGTAGGACGGGCTGCTCATCGCCGCGAGTCCGCCGAGTTGCGGCTGCAGGAACGTGTCGTTGAAGATGCCGGTGCTGCCGGCGCGGGTGGTCACGTCGACGCTGAGGAACAGCGGCAGATACGTCACGAGCGCGGCGGTGCCCGCGCACGCGCCGGTGATCACCAGCACGAGCAGGCGGAAGTATTCGCGTTGGACGAGGAGACCGATCCCGAGTCCCAGCAGCACCACCACGGCGCCGAGCGCCGCGTACGGGTTGCCCATGCTCACCGTCAGCGCGCCGATCAGGAACGTGACCAGCGCGGGCGTCCGACCGCGGGACAGGCGCAGCGCGGACCACCAGAACAGCGTCACCCACGCGACCGCCATCATCCCGGACGGCCAGCCGCCGGCCTCGTAGAACAGGGTGAAACCGCTGAACGGGATCGTCAGTCCGGCGAGGACCGCGGGACCGCGGCGGGCACCGTATTCACGGCACAGCAGATACGTCGCGAGGGCGAACAGGGCGAGGAATTCGGTCATGATCACGAACGCGGCGACGGACAGGTCCTCGAATTTCGCGGTCAGCGCGTAATTGGCCAGGTTGACGGGGTTGTAGAGGCCGTAGGCCGCCTCGCCGGCGTAGTTGCCGCCGATCCAGGCATCGGGATTGACGGTGAGCCACCGCCCGGCCAGGAGTTCCGTACCGATCCGGTGCCACGATGGCACGAACGACTCCAGCATGTCGCCCGCGTAATAGAAGCGGTCGTCCACGATCCGGGGAATCGTCGCCATGGCCGCGGCGGCCACAGCCACGGCCAGTGCCACCGTCCACTCCGGAACGCCGCGTATCGATCGGGTGACGGTCGAGGACACGGATGCGGAGGGTGCCACGGGTTCCGAGCCTACGAGTTAGGCTGCGCCCGTGCGCCTTTTCGGTTGTTCCCACGACCAGAACGGCGCACGGGCGCCGAAGGCGCTCTCCGTGGTCATCCCCGCCTACAACTCCGCCGCGGTCATCGAGCAGACCGTCCGCCGGGTGGCCGACCGCCTCGCCGGAGACGACGTCGAGATCATCGTCGTGGAGAACGGCTCCACCGACGGCACCGCGGAACTCTGCGCCCGCCTCGCCGCCGGGTGGGCGGCCGGGCCGGTCACGCTCACGGTCCTGCAGAGCGAGAAGGGCATGGGCAACGCGTTGCGTGCCGGGGCGGAGGCGAGCCGCGGCGCGCACGTGCTGCTCACCGCCGACGACCTGCCGTTCGGATTCGACGACCTCGACGGCGCCGAGCGTCTCGCCGCCGACGGCCGGCTGCCCCGGGTCGTGATCGGGTCCAAGGCCCACCCCGACTCCCAGGTGCGGCGCGGTGCCCTCCGGGGAACCCTGACCTGGGGGTTCGCCGCGATGCGTCGGGTGGTCCTGGGGATGCGCACCGGCGACCCGCAGGGCACCGTCCTGATGGACGGCGACCTGATCCGCGAACTGGTTCCCGGCCTCGTCGAGCCCGGATTCCTGTTCACCACCGAACTCGTCTACCTCGCGGAGCGGTCCGGCATCGTGCCGGTGGAGGTTCCGGTGCGCCTGAGCGACGACCACGACAGTCACGAAACCCGCATATCCAGGGCCGATGTGCTGGCGATGGGGGTGGGGCTGTTCCGGTTGCGGGCCCGTCACCGGGACGGGGGTCGCCTCGCATGGTCGGGGAGCGCGTCGCGAGGTTGATACCCTGCGAACCGAGAAGAGGATCGTGCCGTCGCCGTGGCGCGGTCCAGCCCACCTCTCGCGGGGAACTAGTAGGAGCACTATGAACGAGTCTGCGTCGGTAGCACCTGTGGACGGGAGCACGGCCGCGGTCCGGAGTGCTCTCACCGAGCATCGCGCACCCGACCGCCTGGTGGTGGCGCGGGGTCTCTTCACGGGACCGACCACCCGGGTCAAGGACGATCTGTACGCCAGGATCGTCAAGGGTCGCGCGCACCGCGAACGCTACGTCGTGCACCTCGAGAAGGGTGCGACGGTCGACACCGACACCTACTTCGGCCGGTTCGCCGCCAGCTACTACCAGCGGTGGACGACGGTCACCGACGTGACGGTCGCGTTCCGCCACGAGGCCGACGGTCGCGCCGTGGTGGCGCTTCGCGGCTCGGATTCGGGCGGCAACTCCCGCATCCTGAGCACGGCGGAGATCGACGGCTCCGGCACGGCGACGCTGTCCGCGAAGCTCGACGCCTACCTCGACGGCGGCTCCCTGTGGGTCGAGTTCACCGCCGTCGACGGCCCCCTCGACGTGAGTGAACTGGAGTGGACCGTCGCCGCACCGTCGGTGATCCGTCCCGCAGCCATCGCGATCTGCACGTTCAACCGCGCCGACGACTGCGCCGAGACCGTCGCCGCCATCGCGAACGACCCGACGATGGCCGCGGGCATCGACGCCGTGTACGTCGTCGACCAGGGCAGCGACCACGTATCCGAGCGGGAGCGGTTCACCGACGTCGCCGAGATCCTGGGCGACAAGCTGGTGTACCTGCGACAGCCGAATCTCGGCGGTGCCGGCGGGTTCACCCGCGGCATGTACGAGGTGTCGGGTATCAACGAGCACGCCAACCTGATCCTGATGGACGACGACATCCTGTGCGAGCCGGAGTCGATCCTGCGGATGAACGCGTTCGCCAATGTCACCTCCGAGCCGACGCTCGTGGGCGCGCAGATGCTGTACCTGATGAACCCGGAGCACCTGCACGTCAGCGCCGAGGAAGCGGACCTGTCGAAGCTGAAGGCGGGCCGCTGGGCGGCCGGATCTCGGCACGACATCAACCTGCTCAAGAAGAAGCAGCACAAGCGGGTCGACGCCGGCTACAACGCGTGGTGGTCGTGCCTGATCCCCGCCGAGGTGGTCGCGCAGATCGGGCTCCCGCTGCCGATGTTCTTCCAGTGGGACGACATCGAGTACGGCATCCGAGCCCGCGCGGCCGGATTCGTCACGGTCACCCTCCCCAATGCCGGTGTGTGGCACGCGGACTTCCACTGGAAGGACCGCGACGACTGGGCCAAGTACTTCAGCATCCGCAACTCGCTGATCGCGGCCGCGCTGCACAGCGAATTCGACGCCAAGTCGCTGAGCAAGTTGATGACGCGGGAGATCACCCAGTACCTGGTGTCGATGCAGTACGGGTTGGCGTACACCATGATTCGCGGCATCGAGGACTTCCTCGAGGGGCCGGAGGTGCTCGAGGACGGCGGTCAGGCGGTGCTCGCGTCGATCCGGGAGGAGCGCAAGCGGTTCCCGGAAACCGTCAAGCACCCAGCGACGAACATCCCCGGTGTCCGGAACTCCGACCTCGTCACCCGGCACGCGGGTTTCCAGCCGGACAAGAGCAAGATCGATCTGGTCCTCGCCAAGCGCGCGGCCTATCAGTGGCTCGGCCGCACCCAGCACGGTGTGGCGAGTATCCCTGTGGCCGAAGCGCACTGGTGGCACGTGTCGCTGTTCGACACCGCGGTCATCACCGATGCCTCCCAGTCGGGAGTGCGGGTGCGCCGCCGCGACAAGGAGACCGCCCGCGAACTCACGGCCCGGACGGCCAAGCTGATGAAGCGGTTCCGCGAAGACGCGGCGTCGACGCAGCGCCGGTATCGGGACGCGTTGCCGCAGCTCACCAGTCGAGAGAACTGGGCCCGCCTCTACGGTAAGTGACGGTGACCGGACCGCTTCCTGTGCGCGATGCGCGTGGGCTGCTCCGGGATTCGTTCCTCGTCTTCGCGCTCGGTGTGGTGCTCGGCGCGGCGTGGAGCTGGCGGCCGTCGTTCTGGTACGACGAGGTCGCGACGCTGTATTCGAGTCAGCGGTCCCGGCCGGACCTGTCGAATCTGCTCGGCCACATCGATGCCGTGCACGGCATGTATTACGTCGGGATGCGGTACTGGTTCGAGTTGTTCGGGGCCTCGGAGTTCTCGGCGCGGTTCCCGAGCGCCCTGGCCACGGGCGCGGCGGGCGCCGGGGTGGTGGTGCTCGGTGCGATGATCGCCACCCGGCGCGTGGCGGTGCTGTCGGGCATCTTGTTCGTGCTGCTGCCCAGCGTCACGTGGGCGGCGGTGGAGGCCCGCGGATACGCGGCCACCGCGGCGGCCGCGCTCTGGCTGACCGTGATTCTCCTTGCCGCTCTGCGGTTCCGGCGGTGGTGGCTGTGGACGCTGTACGCCGTCGGCCTGGCCGTGTCGATCGTGTTGTTCGTCTACCTGATCACCCTCGCTCCCGCGCACCTGCTGACGATTCTGCTGCTGCGCGAGGCCCGGCGGTCGTGGCTCGGCTGGACGTCGGCCACGGCCGCGGGTGTGGTGGCCGCGGCGCCGTTCGTGGCGCTGGTGCGCCGGGAATCCGTCCAGGTGTCGTGGATCCCGCCGCTCGACGACCACCTGCCGCGGGCCGTGGCCGAGTACCAGTGGTTCGTCGGCGCACCATGGTTCGCGGTGCTGTTCGCCGTGCTCGTCGTGGCCGGCTCGGTGGCGCTGGTGCGCAGCCGCCGACTGCCGTCGGCGCTGTCCGTCGCGCTGCCATGGGTCGCGGTGCCGATGGCGGCGCTGCTCGCGTACTCGATCCTGCGCAGCCCGGTGTACCTCCCGCGGTATTTCACGTTCACCACGCCCGCGGTCGCCCTCATCGGCGGACTGTGCCTGGTCGCCCTGACCCGGAAGTGGTGGCAATCCGCCGCGGTGCTGGCGGTGTTCGCCGTAGTGGCGTCACCGGCCTACGTCGCGCAGCGTGAGCAGTGGGCGAAGCCCAGCGGCATGGACTTCAGCACCGTCAACGGTTTCGCCGCCGAGCATCTCCGCCCCGGCGACTGCGTGCTGTTCGACACACCGGCCTGGAACCCCACATCGCTGCGGCTGGTGAAGAACGTCCGGCCGGCGGCCTTCGACGGCACCCGCGACATCGGACTCGGCACCACGGCGGCGAGCCGGGGGTCGCTGTGGGACGACCAACTCGCCGTCCCGGACGTCGAGGGCACGCTCGGCTCGTGCTCGGTGGTCTGGTATTTCACCGACTACGAGCGCGACACCGAGCGGATCATCCGGCACACGTCCAACGAGGTCTGGACGCTGCCGCCGTACCACTTCGAGGACACCGACGCGTTCGCGGCGCTCACCCGGTCGGGGCTGCGGGTCGACGAACGCCGCACGTTCAACGTCACGCAGGCCGTGAAGCTGGTGCGGTGATCCGGACCACCACCTGTTCGTGGTTGGCCGTGTAGCTCAGGTACTCGTACCCGACGCCGGTGCGGTCGACGAATTCCGTCCACGCCCGGTACTCGTGCTCCTGCCACCCGGGGAAGTTGAAGAACTCGTCGAACACGATCACCGTGCCCGCGACCAGCCGGTGCCCGATCCGATCGAGCACCGCTTTCGTGGACGAGTACAGGTCGGCGTCGAGGTGCACGAACGACACCGGTCCCGGGTGCTCGTCGAGGAAACCCGACAGCGTGTCCTCGAACAGTCCGGGGACCAGTTGGGCGCCGCGCACCTGCGGCAGGTTGTCCTGCGCGAACTCGCCGGCCGGGAATCCGGTGCGCCACGTCTGCGGCAGACCGGAGAACACGTCGAATCCGAACACCTCGTGCCCGGCGTCCTTCAACTCCTCGACGATGATGCGGAGTGTCGTGCCCGCCGCCACGCCGAATTCGAGGGCCGGCCCGTCGACCTCCACCTGGGACAGGCCGTACCGCAGCGTGTCCTGCGGATGCCAGAACACGGGCGCCTTCGGCATGTGCTCGAGCACGAACGCGGCGGCCTGATTGGTGGCCCGCACGTCCAGCGCCTGGGTGATGTCGCGGCGGGCCTGCTGCTCGAGTTCGCCGAGCCGCTGCTGGACGTCGGAGATCTCCATGCGCGCATCCGACAGTTCGGACAGCACCCGCGCGAGTTCCTGATTGGTCGCACTCAGCTCGGCCAGCGTCTGGTCGTGCTGGTTCTCGGTGAGTTCGCGGGACCGCCGATCCGACTCGGCTACCACCTCGGACATGGCACGTTGCAGCTTGAGACGGGCCTTTCTCCGAAGATCGAACATGATTCCATCGTGCCAGCCGCATCCCGGCTCAGGGAGTGAACCGGGATGCGGGCAGGCCGTCCGGTCAGTGGCCGCGGCTGCGGTACATCTGCCGTTGCCAGCGGGCGATGGTCTTCCATTCCCGCTCGCGTTCGGCCCTCAGCCTCGCGTCGGAACGCGACGCGATCCACCCGTTCTCGCGGATCAGCTTGCGGTAGCTGGCAAGCCTGCGCTCGGGCAGTTCGCCGCGCTCCACCGCGCCGAGCACCGCGCACCCGGGTTCGGTGTCGTGCGAGCAATCCGCGAACCGGCACTGCCTCGCGAACTCGTCGATCTCGGGGAACGTCTTGTCGATCCCGTCGGCCGCGTCCCACATGCCGACACCCCGCAGCCCCGGTGTGTCGATCAGGGCGCCGCCGCCGGGCAGCGGCAGCAGTTCACGATGCGCCGTCGTGTGACGCCCCTTGTGGTCGCCGTCGCGGACGCGTCCGGTGGCCAGCCGGTCTTCGCCGAGCAACGCGTTCGCGAGCGTCGACTTGCCCGCACCCGACGGTCCGATGAGGGCGACCGTCCCGTCGATCACGGCGGTGAGGACGTCGACGCCGTCCCCGGTTTCGGCGCTCACCGCGAGCACGGTCGCGCCCGGCGCCACCGCTGCCACCTCCGCGGTCGCGAGGGAATCGTCGTGCACGGTATCGGATTTGGTGAGCGCGACCACCGGCTGCGCGCCGCTCTCCCAGGCCAGCGCCAGCAGGCGTTCGATGCGCCCGAGATCGAGGGCCGTGTCCAGTGCCGCGGCGATCACCACCGTGTCGACGTTGGCCGCGAGCACCTGGCCCTCGGACCGCCCCGACGCGGAGGACCGAACGATCGCGCCGCGCCGGGGGAGCAGATCGGCGACGGCGATCTCGTCGCCGAGACGGTGGAGCGTCACCCAGTCGCCGGTACACAGGGTGTGCTCGCCGGCGAGCGCGCGGACGAGACCGCTGGTGGCGGCGACGTCGCACCGGCCGCGGTCCACCCGGAGCACCCGCCCGGGTTCGCGACCGTCGGTCGGGTAACTGTCGAAGGCGTCGGAAATCGTGTCGTTCCAGCCGTAGGGCAGGAGTGGTCCAGGGTCGAACATGGTGATGTGATCCTCGGGTCGATGAGCGCCGACCGGACCACTGCGCGGGTTCGGTCAGGCGAGGGGGAAGGGGGAGCGGACGCACACGGCGTCGGCCGACGAGACCGTCATCGGACACTCACTCCTTCACGCACATCGGGATCGAAACATCAGGATCTTTCGACCGGAACCCCCCGATGCTCCCACCGGGCCGGACCCGGGCGCAACCGAATTACGGCCGCTCGAACCGCTCCCGGCGGCCCAGCTTGCGCAGTCGCATCCACTCCCGCAGACCCTGCGGATCACGCCGCGTGACGAGGAAATACCACCCGAACCGCACCCATTCCTGCGGCAGCAGCTTCCGCATGCCCGGCTGGGACAGCAGATAACCCCGGTTGCGGTAGGTGAAGAAGCGTTTCGTCTCGTTGTCCGGGTACTGCGTATGCATGCGGCCACCGAGGATCGGCTTGAACTCCTCCGCGCCGTTCGGGTGCACGTACGCCGTCTGCAGGCAGGTGCCGAACGGCAGCCCCGACCGCACCAGCCGGCGATGCACCTCCACCTCGTCGCCGCGGACGAACAGCCGCAGGTCGGGGACGCCGACCGTGTCGATCGCCGACGCCCGGAACAGGGCGCCGTTGAACAGGGACGCGATGCCCGGGAGCAGGTCGGCGGAGTCGTCGCCGTCGGCGAACAGTTCGGAGCGCAGCCGTCGCCACTCCACACCGCGGCGCAGCGGGAACGCGAGACGGTCGGGGTCGTCGATGTCACAGACCACGGGGGAGACCTCCGCCAGCCCGTGCCGCTGCGCGCAGTCGAGCAGCGTCTCCAGGACCTTCGGGCCCTCGGGTCTGCCGTCGTCGTCGGCGAGCCACACCCAGTCGGCGCCGAGCGAGAGCGCGTAGAGGATGCCGAGCGCGAAGCCGCCCGCCCCGCCGAGGTTGTGCTGCGACCCGAGATAGCTGACGGGAATGCCGGACGATTCGACGAGCGCTCGCACGTCGTCCTCGGCGGCGTTGTCGACGACCACCAGATGGTCCAGCGGACGCGACTGCGAACCGAGCACCTTCAGCGATTCCGCCAGCAGTTCGCGGCGCTTGTGGGTGACGACGACGCCGACGATCCGCTCGGCAGGAGCGCTCACGCGGACTCCGCCTCGGCCTCCGCGGCCGTGCGAACGGGACGGTCGTTCGATCCGACGCTACGGGCGTCCCGTTCGGCCGAGGCGCCGAGCCCGGACTTCTCCCGGTCCATCTCGTAGATGACGTGCCGGACGTGATCGGCGGCGTCGTCACCCTCGTACGCGCGGACGACGTCCTCGATGCCGCCCTGCTGCCGGATCCGGCCGTGATCGATCCACATGGCCGTGTCGCAGAGCTGGGCGAGGAACTCGTTGGAGTGGCTGGCGAACACCAGGATGCCGGAGCGTTCCACGAGGGCCTGCAGACGCACCCGCGCCTTTTTCATGAACTCCGCGTCGACGGCGCCGATGCCCTCGTCGAGCAGCAGGATCTCCGGGTCGATGCTGGTGACCACGCCCATTGCGACGCGCACCCGCATACCGGTGGAATACGTGCGCAGCGGCATCGACAGGTATTCGCCCAGCTCGGTGAACTCGGCGATCTCGTCCATCTTCGCGAGCATCTGCTTGCGGGTCTGCCCCAGGAACAGGCCGCGGATGATGATGTTCTCGTAGCCGGAGATCTCGGGGTCCATGCCCACGCCGAGGTCGAAGACCGGGGCCACCCGGCCGCGGATGCTCGCGCTGCCGCGGGTGGGCTCGTAGATGCCCGACAGCAGCCGCAGCAACGTCGACTTGCCCGCGCCGTTGTGGCCGACCAGGCCGATCCGGTCGCCTTCCTTCAGCGACAGGTTGATGTCGCGCAGGGCCTCGACCACCACGACGTCCGAATTGTTTCGCCCGATGGAACCGCCGGCCTTGCCGAGGAACGCCTTCTTCAGCGACCGGGACTTGGCGTCGAAGATGGGGAAGTCGACGCAGGCGTCCCGCGTCTCGATGCTCACATGCTCCGCCATTTGCCCCTCGCTCCGCTCAACCGTTGTCATGGTGACCCCTAAACCCAGTAGGGCACGCGGGCCCGGTACTTGCGAAGCGCGAGGATGGCGGCGGTCCACCCGACGGCGGTGATGGCCAGCACGATGTACCAGTGGTACGCCTGCTGGTCCTGCCCGATCATCGGTGCGCGCACGATGTCGAGGTAGTGGAACAGCGGGTTCAGCTCGGCGAGCTTGGCGCGCTCGGCGGCCTGACCGCCCTGCGCCTCGAGGCTCTGCGTGGTCCACATGATCGGCGTCAGCACGAACAGCAGCAGCGTCATGCTGCCGAGGATCGGCGCGATGTCCCGGTACCGGGTGGAGAAGATGCCGAACATGATCGACACCCACGCGGCGTTGACGACGATCAGCCCGATCGCCGGAATCGCGGCCAGCGACATCCAGGTCAGGTGCCGCCACACCCCGAACACGAACAGCATGATCACGTAGATCACGAGGTTGTGGGCGAACAGCAGCAGTTGCCGCCACACGAGCCGGTACACGTGCACGCTCAGCGCCGACGGCAGCTGTTTGATCAGCCCCTCGTTGGCGATGAACACCTCGGACCCCTCGAGGATGCTCGCGCTGATCAGGTTCCAGACGATCAGACCCACGGTGACGTACGGCAGGAACTCGTCCAGCGGGATGTCCAGCAGCGCGGAGTACAGGATGCCCATCGCCGCGGCCTGCACGCCGGTCGCGATCGTGATCCAGAACGGACCGATCACCGACCGGCGGTAGCGCTGCTTGATGTCCTGCCAGCCGAGGCTCAGCCACAGCTCGCGCTGAGCGAAGCCGTCCCCGAGGTCCCTGAACGCGCGACGGAAGGTCTGCGAATCGGACGCCGGGAGCGGGCCGCCTGCGGCCTCGGTTTCGATAGCGGATGCTGACACGGGCACCGAGCCTACCGGGAGTCGAGTTCCATGCTGATTGCCCGTTGCTACAGGTACTGGCCCGTACCGCTCGACTGCGACCCCGAATCGTTGTTGTGCGGCCCGTGCGGGTTGCCCATGCTGAGGCCCGGAGGCAGCGCGCCCTGACGCATCTGCTCGAGCTGGGAGCGGGCCGCCATCTGCTGGGCGAACAGGGCCGTCTGGATGCCGTGGAACAGTCCCTCTAGCCACCCCACCAGCTGCGCCTGTGCGATGCGGAGTTCGGCGTCGGTCGGGACGGTGTCGTCGGTGAAGGGAAGCGTGAGGCGTTCGAGTTCGTCGCGCAGTTCGGGGGCGAGGCCCTGCTCGAGCTCGTGGATCGACGACTCGTGGATCTGCCGCAACCGGTTGCGGCTGGCGTCGTCGAGCGGCGCGGCGCGCACTTCTTCGAGAAGCTGCTTGATCATGGTGCCGATGCGCATGACCTTGGCCGGCTGCTCCACCATGTCGGCCACCGATTCGGCGCCGTTGCCGTTCGCGTCTCCGGCGGGTTCGGGGTCTTCGGATTTGCTCGCGGCCTCGGCGACGGGGATCGCCATGGGTTGACCGTCGGGGCCGATCACGACGACGTGTTCATTCTCCGAGTTCGTCATGCCTCCATCTTGTCTGTTCCTGCTCGGCGGCGCGAAGGTGCGTCCGATTTGGGGCCATTCCATTTTGTTGCTCATCGCAACAATTGATGGCTGGCTTCGACCGTATTGACTTGGGGTCTTAGAGTGTCGGGCATGGCTTACGACGTTGCCCGCGTTCGGGGACTCATCCCCTCACTCGGCGACGGTTGGATCCATCTCGATCCGCAGGCCGGCATGCAGATTCCGGATGCGGTGTCACGCACTGTCTCGACAGCCTTCCGGGCCTCTGCCTCTTCGTCGACCGGACGACATGTGTCCAGCCGGCGCAGTGCGGCGGTACTCGATGCGGCCCGAGCAGCCGTCGCCGACCTGGTCGGAGGCGATCCCGCCGGGGTCGTCCTCGGCCCCGACCGATCCGTTCTCCTCGCCTGGCTCGCGGAATCGCTCAGCACCCGCCTCGGCCTCGGAACCGGCCTGGTGCTCTCCCGCCTCGACGAAGAAGCGAACGTCGCGCCCTGGTTGCGCGTCGCCAGCCGCTACGGCGCCCAGGTGCGGTGGGCGGAAGTCGAGATCGAGACCTGCGAGCTCCCCAGCTGGCAGTTCCAGGACCTCATCACCACCACGACGCGTCTCGTCGCACTCACCGCCGCCTCCCCGATCGTCGGCTCGGCGCCCGACGTCCGCGTCGCGTCGGACCGCGTGCACGAGGTCGGTGGGCTGATGGTCGTCGACGCGATCGGCGCCGCCCCCTACGCGCACGTCGACATCAACGAACTCGGCGCCGACATCGTCGCCGTCGGTGCCACGTCCTGGGGTGGACCGCAGGTCGGTGCCCTCGTCTTCCGCGACCCGAGCCTCCTCGACCGCATCCCCGCCGTGTCGCTCAACCCCTACGCGCGGGGTGTCGAACGTCTCGAGGTCGGGGGGCACCAGTTCGCGCTCCTCGCCGGTCTCACCACCTCCATCGACTTCCTCGCGAACCTCGACGAGTCGGCCACCGGCTCCCGGCGCGAGAAGCTCGAAGCGTCCATCAGCTCGCTGCAGAACTACCAGGACACCCTGTTCGACCACCTCATGGCGTCGCTGAAGCGACTACCGCAGGTGATGGTCATCGGGCGCTCGCCCAGCCGGGTTCCGACGCTCAGCTTCACCGTCGCGGGCGTCTCGGCCGACAAGGTTGCCTCGCACCTCGCCGACAAGCGCATCGCCACCGTCAGCGGCGTCCACGGCGGCTCCCGGCTGCTCGACGCACTCGGCGTCAACGACGAGGGCGGCGCCGTCACCATCGGTCTCGCGCCGTACACCACCCGCTACGAGATCGACCAGCTCGTCAACGAGCTCGCCACCCTGGGCTGAGTACGCCCTTGGCCCCGTGCCGCGCCCGGTCCACCGCCGCCGCGCCCAATGTGACATTCGTTCCGTGGGACTGGACGAATGTCACACCGGGCGACGACGGGGAGCGTCAGTTCCGCGGGATCGTGAGGATCACCTTGCCGACGGTGTCCGCCGAATCGAGCAGCTCGTGCCCGCGCGGCGCCTCGGTGATGGGCAGTTCGGCCGACACGATGGGGTGCACCGCGCCCTCCGCGATCAGCGGCCACAGCCGCTTCCGGACGTCGGCGACGATGTCGGCCTTGCCCTCGCGTCCCGCCTCGGGGCGTCCCCGGAGTCCGGCGGCCGTCACGTGCCCGCGTTTGCCGAGCAGCTTGCCCAGGTCGAGTTCGCCCTTGCGCCCGCCCTGCATGCCGATGACGACGAGCCGGCCGTCGGCGGCGAGCACGTCCACGTTGCGGTCGAGGTAGGCGCCGCCCATGTTGTCGAGGATGACGTCGGCGCCGTGACCGTCGGTCGCCTTGCGGATCTCGTCGACGAAGTCGGCCTCGCGGTAGTTGACGAGGATGTCGGCGCCGAGTTCGCGGCAGCGCGCCAGCTTCTCCTCGGACCCGGCGGTGACGGCCACGCGGGCCCCCAGCGCAACGCCCACCTGGATGGCGTGGGTGCCGATGCCGCCACCACCGCCGTGCACCAGCAGCACGTCGCCGCGGGACAATCCGGCGCCCATCACGACGTTCGACCACACCGTGCATGCGACCTCCGGCAGCGACGCGGCGACGCGCAGGTCCACGCCCTCGGGCAGCGGGAGCAGCTGCGACGCCGGGACGGCGACCTTCTCCGCGTAGCCGCCGCCGGACAGCAGCGCGCACACCTGGTCGCCGACGGACCACCCCGACACGCCCTCGCCCAGTTCGGCGACCGTGCCGGAACATTCGAGCCCGAGGATGTCGCTGGCTCCGGGCGGCGGCGGGTAGAACCCCTGCCGCTGCAGCAGGTCGGCGCGGTTCACGGCTGTCGCGGCGACGTCGAGGAGGACGTGTCCGGGTGGGATTTCCGGGTCCGGCTGCTCGGCCCACGTCATGACTTCGGGGCCGCCCGGCTGGTCGATCGTGATCGCATACATGGGGACGACGCTAGCGAAATGCGGCGGCGTCCGGTGCCCGCGACCGATCCGAGCGACCACTCGGCCTCGTCCGGTACCGCAGGCTACTGGAAAGTAATGTCGCACTACTAGAATGTGAACCTGTGACAGCAGAAACCTCCGACGCCGCAGCGGCGACCAACTGGTTGACCCCTGCCGAGATGCGCGCGTGGCGCGGGTACATGGACGGCAACCAGCGGCTGATGGACATCCTCAACCGGGATCTGCAGGAGAAACACGATCTCTCCCTGGCGGACTACCGGATTCTGGTACTGCTGTCCGAGTCTCCGGACGGTTCCCTGCGCATGAGCGATCTGGCGGACGGCGTCCTCTCCTCCCGCAGCCGCCTCACCCACCAGATCCGGCGGATGGAGGCGCAGGGCATGGTCGGCCGCGACACGTGCGTCGAGGACGGCCGTGGCGTGCTCGCCGTCATCACCGACGAAGGTCGCGCCCGGCTCGCCGCGGCGGCGCCCACTCATGTGGCCGGGGTGCGCAGCAACCTCGTCGATCTGCTCACCAAGTCGCAGCTGAAGGTTCTCGCCGAGGTGTTCGAACGCGTAGACAAGGCCATCGGCGACCGCTGACCGGTTGCCCGATGCCGACTCCGTACCGATAAGATCGCCCACGGAAGCGTGGCAGAGCGGCCGAATGCACTCGCCTTGAAAGCGAGCGTCGTGAAAGCGACCGGGGGTTCAAATCCCTCCGCTTCCGCCAACGACCGGCAGCCCTGATCTGGTATCTCGCCAGATCAGGGCTGCCGTCGTTTCTACTTCTTGCGGGACTTCGGTTGTTTCGGCGGCAGTGCGGCGATCTCGGCGAGCGCGCGTTCGACCCACGGTGTGGCGAGGCCCGGGGTGTTCCGCCACTGGTCCGGCAGGGCCAGGTATTCGCGCATCGGCTTCTCTCCCGGCCCGAACGGACCGGCGCCGTCGGCGGACGCCAGTTCGTCCTTCGCCTGCTCGGTGAGGAGCCGGACCCCGACGCTCGGCCCGAGGAGTCCGGCGAACATGTTCCCGTTGACGAAGGCGCCGAGGTTGCCGAACATCGGTTTCACCTCGACGCCGGGGGTGTCGGGGATCAGTGACCGGAAGAACTGTTTGTCCTCCTCGGAGGGTTTGGGCATCTTCACGGTTTCAGGAATCCTGACGTTCCGCGGGCGTCATGATGCTGAAGGTCGCGCCCTGCGGGTCGGCGACGCCGGCCATCCGGCCGACGGTGGGGATGTCCATCGCCTCTTCGACGATCTTGCCGCCGAGTGCCACGACCTTCGCTGCGCTGGCGTCGACGTCCTCGACCGCGAAGTAGACGCGCCAGTGGTTCGGTGTGCCGGCCGTCAGCGGCTGCCCGCACCCACACACCTGGTCTCCGCCCACCTCGAACAGCGTGTAGGTGTATTCCGGGCCCATGGACATCTGCGACGTCGTGATCCCGAAGACGCTGGTGTAGAACGCAACTGCCGTGTCGACGTCGCCGGTGTTCAGTTCGTTCCAGACGCAGGCGCCGGGATCGCCGACGAGGGAGGCGCCGATGTGCTTGTTCGCCTGCCACAGTCCGACGGCCGCCCCGGTGGGGTCGGTGACGAAGGTCATGCGGCCCGCTTCCCCCACGTCGAACGCAGGCATCAGAACCTGGCCGCCGGCGGCGGGGACCTTTCCGACGGTCGCATCGACGTCGTCGACCGCGATGTAGGTGTTCCAATTCGCGGGGGCCCCGGCCCCGGCTGCGTCGGGTTGCAGCGGCGCGATGGCGGCGACGTTCCGCCGCGCACGGTGGCCATGGAGTAGACGGGTCCTTCGGGCATCGGCCGGTCGTCGTACTCCCAGCCGAACAGTTCGGAATAGAACTTCTTGGCCGCGTCCTGATCGCGGGCCTGGAGGTCGACCCAGCTCGGTGTCCCCTGGGCGTATTCCGATTTGATGGGCATGACGGTTCCTTTCCGTTGTGTGTCAGGCTGCCGGGACGGGACGACGGCCGGTGTACGCGACGAGCCGGGTCACCGCGTCGCTGGCATGCGGGGCGGGTACGGGGTCGTCGAAGCCGACGGCTTTCCTGCCCTCGGGCGAGATGATCTTGTGCGTCAACGTCAGCACGTATTCGGCGAGAGCTTCGGGGATGGCCGCCGGCCGCCCGGTCGCGGCCGCGAAATCCCAGGCGTGGACCAGGAATTCGATCGAGAGGATCCCTGCGGCGACGGTGGCGGGGATGTCGTTCGGGCCGACGGTCACCGTGCCGTCCAGGCCGCGACCGCGCCACGCCTCCAGTGCGGGCTGGGCGAGGTCGGCGATTCTGATTTCGACGGGTTTTCCGGGGTCGTCGTCGAACTGCGCTCCGGCCGCGCCGCCGAGGGTGGTGATCGAGCCGACGAGGTGATCGGCGAGCTGGGCGACGGTGAACTCGGTGCAGGCCGTCTGCGCCGACATGTCGTCCGCAGTGACGTCCCGCAGGACCCGTTGGACGACCGCCAATGTGGCCTCGGCGCTGGACAGTTCGTCGAGCGGATCGGGTGCGGCCGCCCACTCGTCGGGGCCGGCGTCGCTGTTCTGCGCGGCGACGACGAGACGATCCAGGTAATGGTTCCAACCTTCCGCATGGCGTACGGCCTGGGCGTCGGTGAGTCCGTCGTGCACGAGGCGCACCTCGGTTCCGCCTGCGGTGGGGGTGAGTGTCACCGTCACGGTGGACGTGCCCGGCGGGAGTTCGTCGTCGCCTTCCCATCCCCAGGTGAACACCACCCGCTTGCCGGGGACGATCTCGGAGAACGTGCCGGTGGCGGAATGTCCGGGGACGACGGTCCATCGGTACTCGCCGCCCGCCTGCAGGTCGACGCGGGCGGCGACGGTCTGCCACCGCCGCAATCGTTCCGGTCGGGTGACGAGGTCGAATGTCGCGTCCGGGTCCAGGGGGACGACGACGGTCTTGTCGAAAGGCATCAACTGTCTCCTTTGGAAGCTGCTTCCTCGGTGGCGTCCGCGACGAGCCGGTCGAGTTCGTCGATCCAGAAGGAGTCGAACAACGTGCGGAGTTGCACGAGTCCCTGCGGGTCGAGCCGGTAGTACCTGAAGCGTCCGTCCTTGCGTGCAGTGACCAGTCCCGCCTCGGTGAGCACCCTGAGATGTTGCGATATCGCCGACCGGCTCGCGGGGAAGTGTGCGGCGAGGTTGTTGACGGTCTGTTCACCAGATGTCAGCAGTTGCATGAGGCGTCTCCGGGTGGGCTCAGCTGCGACTTCCAACTGATCGAGCACGACCAATACGTTAGTCGTGACTAACGCGTTGTGCAATGGGTCTCGCCGACGGGCCGGAGAGGTGGGAGAATTCGTAAGCGACGAGGGAGTGAAAAATGACAACGTCAAGCCCCTGGCCCACGATTCACGACGAACGCCGCGCCCTGGTGGACGACCTCGAACCGCTGACCGAAGAGCAGTGGTCGACGCCGTCTCTCTGCGAGCGGTGGACAGTGCGGGACGTGTTCGCGCACATGACGGCGACGGAGAAGATGACGCCGCCGAAGTTCGTCGGAAAATTCGTCGGATCGGGATTCCGCATCAACACCATGTTCGAGAAGGACATCGCCCACGAAGAGGAAGGAACACCGGCCGAGGCGCTCGACGAATTCCGGGCGCACATGGGCGACTCCACGCATCCGCCCGGCCCCATCGACGCCATGCTCGGCGAGATGATCGTCCACGGCGAGGACATCCGCCGCCCGCTCGGCATCACGCACGACTACCCGATGGACGCCGTCGTCCGCGTCGCCGACTTCTACAAGAATTCCAACCTGCTCATCGGCTCGAAGTCCCGGGTCGCGGGCCTGACGCTGCGGGCCACCGACACCGACTGGACCACCGGATCGGGCCCGGAGGTCTCCGGTCCGATGCTCGCGCTGGTGCTGGCGATGACGGGTCGCAGCGCCGCCCTCGGCGAACTCGGCGGCGTCGGTCTCGACCAGCTGAAGTCCGCCCTCGCGAAGTAACGGTCCGGCATCCGCCGCCGCACCCTTTCTGCGTAGCCGCACCCGAATTCTGGCCCAGAAGGGGTGCGGCCGCGGGAAACGGATGCGTTTATCGAGGTGCGGACTGCAGTGACTACAACGTGATCGGGCTGGGGCACACAGCTGTCACAAACCCTCTAAGCTCTTGTTGACCGGACGCATTTTGTACTGTGCAATCGGGGTCCACACAGTCCGGGGAAGAGGGATTTCTGTATGCGTCGCGAAGCATTGGCTGCTGCCGGTATGGCAGTGTCACTGGCCCTTCTGGGGCCGGCGTTCACTGCAGTCGCCGACCCGGCGCCTGCTCCGGCCGCGCCGCAGAACAACAGGGTCGCCAGCGTCGACAAGATCGTTCCGCTCACCGACACCCGCAGTGCCGTCTTCATCAATTCCCCCGCCATGGGCAGGGTCGTGCAGGTGCAGGTCCTGCATCCCGCCGGGGGCGGATCGAGGCCGTCGCTGTATCTGCTGGACGGCGTCAGCGCGGGCGCCGAGTCGAACTTCCAGGAGAGCACCTGGACGCAGAAGACGGACGTCGTCCAGTTCTTCGCCGACAAGAAGGTCAACGTGGTGCTCCCGGTGGGGGGCACCGCCAGCTACTACACCGACTGGCTGCAGCCCGACCCCACGCTGGGAGTCAACAAGTGGGAGACGTTCCTGGCCAACGAACTCCCGCCGATCATCGACCGGAACTTCAGCGGAAACGGCGTCAACGCCGTCGCGGGTGTGTCGATGGGCGCGATGGGCGCCGCCAACCTCATCACCCGGCACCCCCAGCTCTACCGCGGACTGGCCGCCTACAGCGGATGCCTCGACAACTCGAATCCCAGCTCGCGCGACTCGGTCCGCGGCACGGTGGCGTTCAAGGGCGGAAACCCGGCCAACATGTGGGGGCCCGACACCGATCCGGCCTGGACCGCTCACGATCCGTCGGTGAATGCCGAAGCCTTGCGCGGCAAGCAGATCTACATCTCCACGGGCAACGGGCTCCCCGGACCGTACGAGATCGGGGGAGATATCGCGTCGACGATCGCGGTGGGTGGTCCGCTCGAGGCGGCCGCGAACCTGTGCACACAGACGTTCCAGCAGCGACTGACCCAGCTCGCGATTCCGGCGACGTTCACCTACCGGAACTTCGGCACGCATTCGTGGCCGTACTGGCAGGACGAGCTGCGGACGTCGTGGCCGGTCCTGAAGAACGCGCTCGGCGTCTGACCGCGCTCACTGTCAGCCGATCACCGTGATCCGGTCGGTGGTCGGCGGCGCCACGGGTGATCGCGCTCCCAGATACGCCGTGAAGGCGTCCAGGTCGCAGCCCGCGTGCACGGCCTCGGTGCGGCTGCGGAACGCGTCGAAGCCGTCGCCGCCGTCGGCGAGGAACTTGTTGACCGCCACCCGGTAGATGTTCTCGGGAGTGACCGCTGCGCCGTTCACCCGCAGGTCCGAGATGCGTTCGCCGACAATCGCCGAGCGGTTCATCGTGTACGTCAGTGAACTCGACGGGGCGAGGATGCGCTCGGAGATCGTGCCGTCGCCGCGCGGCTGGAACTGCTGCTCCAACGCGGACTTCAGCGTCGCGCCGGTGACCGTGAGAACTTCGAGGGTGTTGCCGAACGGCTGAGCGGCGTAGGCCTGTCCATAGGTGACGGCGCCGTCCGGGCCCGGCAGCAGGTCGTCCCGGAGCCCGCCGGGGTTGGTGAGCGCCACCTGGGCGCCGTGCCCGGAACCCGCGGCCAGCTGGGCGTCGGCGACAACGTTGCCGAGGGTGGACTCGCCGCTGCCGTTCGCGTCGCGGGTGAGGTCACCCACAAGCGACGCGACCCGCGCCCCGCCGACCTCGGAGGCCCGGCGGGCGGCGTCGTCGGCGAGCGCCTGGATGCCGGGATCGGGCGGGATGTCGTGGGTGACCACCTGATTGAACGAGGACGCGCGGTCGCGCAGGATGTCGCGGGTGGTGCGGTCGATCGTCACGTCGACCACCGAGATGATCCGGCCGTGCGACGCGCCCTGCATCATCACCCGCGGGTTCCCCATCGGGTCGGGGAACGAGCAGTTGTACTGCTGATGGCTGTCGGCGGTGAAGATGACGTCGACCTTCGGGGACGCCCGCAGCGCGAGGTCGCGCGCGGGTCCGGACGTCACCTCGCACGAGTTGGGGCCGTTGTCGGCGACGGGTTCGGCGCCCCTGTGCATCAGCAGGGCGATGGCCCGCACCCCGAAGAAGTCGAGGAGATCCGCCGTCCGGTCGACGGCCGCGAGTTCGTCCGTGAACCGCAGCCCACCCACGCCCTCGGACGTCACCATCCGCGCGGTGTCGGCGGGCATGGTCGCGATCACCCCGACCGGGATTCCCTCCACGTAGTCGACGGTGAAGGGAAGCGTTGCCGGCGCGCCGTTCTCGAACTCCATATTCGCGGCGAGGAGCGGGAACCGGGCGCCCTCGAACGTGTCCCCGAAGCGGCAGCCGTCGACGGGATGGCAACCGCCGGTCTGCATCCGCCGGAATTCCGCGTACCCCTCGTCGAGTTCGTGATTGCCGATCGCGGACGCGTCGACGCCCATCCGGTTGAGGAGTTGCACGGTCGGTTCGTCGTGGAACATCGCGGATTCGAGTGCCGACGACCCCCAGTTGTCACCCACCGAGTACAGCAGCGAATGCGTCGCCTGGCCGCGCAACTGGTCGACGTAGGCGGCCAGGTAGGCGGCGCCGCCGGCCGGGGCCAGCGAACCGTCGGCGTGCTTCACCTGACTGCGGACGCCCGGCGGTGGTTCGAGGCTGCCGTGGAGGTCGTTGAACGCGAGCAGCCGGACCGACACGGTCGTGTCCTGCGCCTGCGCCGCGGACAGCCCCGACGTCACCGACACCGTGAGCGCCGTCGACAGTCCGGCCGCCAGCGCGGCGGTGCGGAGCGCGGCACGGCGACGCATGTGGGGGCTCCCTTCGGCAAAACCTCACTGAGTCTGCCAACAAGGAGTCACGGGCGTTATACCCGTGGGTAACGTTTACGTCTCGAGCGTTACGCCCGGACCGCCACGTTCGCGACCGCTCGGGCCTCGGCGCCCGTGGCGAAGGCGAGGAACGCGTCGTTCTCCGCCGGATCGCCGATCGTGATCCGCACCCCGTCGTCGCCGTACGGGCGCAGCAGCACACCGGCCTCGGCGCTGGCGGCCGCGAACGGTCCGGAGTGCGTTCCCAGCGGCAGGTAGACGAAGTTGGCGGCCGATTCGGGCACCTCGTAGCCGGCGGCGATCAGGGCGTCGCGCACCCGGTTCCGCTCGGCGATGACACCGTCCGTGCGCGCGAGCAGTTCGGCGGACGCGGCCAGCGACGCGATGGCGGCGGCCTGCGCGACGGCATTGACCGCGAACGCGATGTGCACCTTGCTCAGGGCGGTGACGACGGCGGGGTCGGCGACCGCGTACCCCACCCGGATGCCCGCGAGACCGTAGGCCTTGGAGAAGGTGCGCAGCACCACCACGTTGGGGCGTCCGCGGAACAGTTCGATGCCGTCGGCGTCGGACCGGTTGTATTCGAAGTAGGCCTCGTCCAGGGCGACCAGGACGTGCGCGGGAACGGCGTCGAGGAAACGTTCGAGTTCGGCCTTGGTGAGGGCGTTGCCGGTGGGGTTGTTCGGGTTGCAGACGAAGATCAGCCGGGTGCGGTCGGTGACCGCGGCGGCCATGGCGTCGAGGTCGTGACCGTGGTCCGCGGTGAGCGGAACCTTGACCGGCGTCGCCCCGCCCACCTGGGTGACCACGGGGTAGGCCTCGAACGACCGCCACGCGAAGACGACCTCGTCGCCGTCGTTGCACGTGGCCTGCACCAGCTCCTGGCACAGGCTGACCGAACCGCAGCCCGCGGCGATGTTCTCGGTGGCCACCCCGAGGTGGTCGGCGAGCGCCGCGATCAGAGCGACGTGACCGTTGTCGGGGTACCGGTTGGCGTTCCCGACGGCGTCGGCGATGGCGTCCCGCACACTCGGCAACGGGCCCAGCGTGGTCTCGTTGCTCGCCAGCTTGATCGCGCCCGGAAAATTCTTGCCGGGGACGTAGGCCGGAATCGTGTCGAGGTCTGCCCTGGTTCGCGGAGTCACCAGGCGATTATGCGCCTCCCGATCCTCTGCGCCGACGCCCCCTTCGTGCCAAGGTAGGGACATGTCGGGATTCTTCAGGGACAGTGCAGCCCTGCGGACGTCCGGAGACGCGCCGGAAGGTCCTCAGCTGCGAGTTCCGCTCACCGCGGTGGAACCGGACGGTCCGGCGCGGGGCGGCATCGTGGTCCTGCACGAGTCACGAACGTTCAGTGAAGCTCTCCTCGATCTGATGCGCGCGCTCGCGATGGAGGGGTGGGTGACGGTCGCGCCGCACCTCTTCCACCGGGAACCGGCGCCCAGCGACATCGAGGTGTTCGGCGAAACGCTGTTCGCAGACTTCGACGCCACGTTCGACTGGCTCCTCGCGCGGGGCATCTACGCCGACTGCGTGGGGGTACTGGGATTCGACGACGCCGGGACCGCGGCCCTGCTCGTCGCGACGACGCGTCCCGTCGGTGCCGCCGTGAGCGTCGCCGCCCGCGGAATCGTCGAGCCGCTGTCGGAGGACGCGCCCGCGCTGGTGCACGCCGCCCCCGACCTGAAGGCGCCGTGGCTCGGTCTGTACGGGGAGGACGATCCGTCGACGCCGCCCGATCAGGTCGAGCTGCTGCGCGACGCCACCGCCCGATCCGACGTCGCGGGGCTCGTAGTGAGTTATGCCGGGCTCGCGCACCGGGCCGACGAACCGCCTCAGGTCCCCGACGGCCGCGACGACGACCCGGGGGTGGAGGCCATCGTCGACGCGCAGAGGCGGATCTTCGACTGGTTCGACGGCTACCTGCGGTAGAGCGGCCATCCTTGCGCTCTGACCAGCCGTTTTGCCTTTGTGGTGGAAAGGTGTGTAATCTTTCGCACCGGCGGTCCGAAGGGATCGGAACCACCCCAGGGAGGCGTGCCAGAGCGGCCGAATGGGACTCACTGCTAATGAGTTGTCCCTTTTACGAGGGACCGGAGGTTCAAATCCTCTCGCCTCCGCCACACCGGGCCTAGACGGCCGGTGCAAGTTAGACAACTGAAGAACATGCGCCCGTAGCTCAACGGATAGAGCACTTGACTACGGATCAAGAGGTTAGGGGTTCGAATCCCTTCGGGCGCACCACGAAGCCCCCGTCAACTGCAGTGATGCAGTGGCGGGGGCTTCTCGTTGTGGTCGGCCGGGCGGTCACGACGTTCGCGTGCTCGATTCGAGACCGATCGTCGTGGTGGTCGAACCGAGACCGATTCGTGGCCAGCCGGCGGTGACCGCGATGAACCCGGAGATGGGTATCGCGTCCAGCCAGTAGTGCGGTTCGGTCCGGTATTCGGGCGGCCCGCTCTGCGCCGACTTGGACGCCGACGCCGGATGGTAGGGGTCGGCCTCGCCCTCGACGTCGTCGACGCGGGCGCGCACGGACAGATAGGACCATCGGGTCGACGGATCGTCGGGATCGGACAGCGACCGTGTTTCGTACTGCGCCAGTTCTGCGGGCCTGCCCGTGGCCGTCAGGGCCATCCGGAGGTGGAGGCCGTCCGGGAACGCCACGATCTCGAACAGTTCGAGGGTGAGGTGTTCTTCGGTCGTGAGAAGTAGCGGGCCGTGGACTTGATGTCCCCCGGTGGTGGGTGGCGCTACTGCCGGCCAACGCGGTCTGCGCATACTCCTATGTTCCCACCGATCCGAATGCAGATGCAATGGTGGACAACGCAGTTCATGCCGTGTAGGAGCGGGCGCAGCCGTGATCTCAGCGGGTGGGCGGGACGAACTCCGGTTGGTCGAGGAGGCGCAGCCACGTTCCGTCCGGTTGCCTGCGCACCACCTGCGCCCGCGCGCCGGATCCGTCCTTGGGCGGGGTGGAGGTGAGGGCGATGTCGTCACTGATCAGTGTGGGGAGCGGGGTCTCGAGTTCGAAGTGCGGGGCGTTCGCGAGCACCGATTCCCACAGCTTCCGGATGGCCTCCCGGCCGACCGTCCGGCTGCCGGGCGGATAGGCCATGACGGCGTTCTCCTCGTACAGCGCGGCGACCCCGGCGGCGTCGCCTGCGTTGCTCCGCTCGACGAACAGGCGGGTGAGGTCTTCGGGCTTCAGGGCCTTCTCGTGGTCCGACATTGCGCATCCTCTCGTAGGTGATCTGTTGCCATCTCCCAGGGTGGCGCCTGCACAACCGGAAGTCCAACAGATAGTTGTGCTGAGTACTAGAATCTATGGTTATGGAACTTCGGCAGCTCGAGTACTTCGTCGCGGTCGCCGAGGAAGCGAACTTCACCCGCGCCGCCGAACGCGTCCACATCAGCCAGTCGGGGATCAGCGCGCAGATCCGGCAGCTCGAACACGACCTCGGCGCGACGCTGATCGACCGGTCGAGCCGGACCGCGACACTCACGTCCGCGGGGGAGGCGGCGCTCGTGCACGCCCGCGCGGCCCTCGCCTCGGCGGAGGCGGTGCGCCAGGCGGTGGACGACGAGAACCAGTTGGTCCGCGGCCGCCTCGTCGTCGGGATGGTCACCGCCTGCACGGTGAAACCTCTGTTCGACGCGCTGTCCGCGTTCCATCTCGCGCACCCGGGCATCGAGATCACGCTGACCGAGGACAATTCGGACCGCCTGATCGACCGTGTCCGTTCCGGCGCGACCGATCTGGCTCTCGTCGCCACCGCGTCCGCACCACCGGACGGGCTGGACGCCTTCCCGATCATCAGCGAGGGGCTGGTCGCTGCGGTGACCCCCGGTCATCCGCTGGCGCGGCGTTCCCGCGTCGCTCTGGCCGAACTCGTCGACCATACGATCGTCTGTATGCCGACCGGGACGGGCATCCGGACGGTGTTCGACCAGGCGTGTGCGGCCGCGGGCCTCCGCCCCGAGATCGCCCTGCAGGCGAGTGCACCGGATGCGGTCGCCGACCTCGCGATCCGCGGACTGGGGGTCGCGATCCTCAGCGAATCGATGGCGACCGACTACCGGGGCCGGCTGACGGCGGTCGCGCTCGACGACGTCGACATCCCGGCCGTGCTCGCGCTGGTCTGGAGGGGTCGCGGCGGCCCCGCGCTGCGCGAACTCGTCCGGCACACCCGCCGCTCCTTCGGGGAACTGCAGACCGACCCGGCCCGGTAGTTCCTCACACCACCGACGTCATCCCGCCGTCGACGAAGATGACCTGACCGTTGACGTACCGGGAGGCATCGGACGCCAGCCAGACGGCGGGACCCACGAGATCGTCCGGTGTGCCCCACCGGCCCGCGGGCGCCCGGCCGCGGAGCCAGGAGTCGAACTCGGCGTCGTCGACGAGGGCCTGCGTCATCTCGGTGTGGATGTAGCCGGGCGCGAGACCGTTGATCTGCAACCCGGACGCCGCCCATTCCGCCGTCATCGCTCGCGTCAGATTCCGCAATCCGCCCTTCGCGGCGGTGTACGGCGCAATCGTGGGCCGGGCCAGGTCGCTCTGCACCGAGCAGACGTTGACGATCTTCCCGCTGCCGCGCCCGATCTGGAACCGGGCCACCGCCCGCCCGACAAGGAAGGCGCTGGTGAGGTCGGTGTCGATCACCCGCTTCCAGTCCTCGACGGTGACGTCGAGCAGCGGTTGACGGTGTTGCAGCGCAGCGTTGTTGACCAGGATCTCGATCGGCCCGACCTCCGACTCGATCCGCGCGACGGATTCGTCCACCCGATCGGCATCGGTGACGTCGAACGCGCGCGCGTGGATCCGGTTCTCGCCGAACTGCTCGCAGAGTTCGTCCCGGGCCTGTGCGAGACGCGCTTGTGACACCCCATTGAGGACGATCGTGGCGCCCGCCTCGGCCAGGCCCCGCGCGAGTGCGAAGCCGATTCCCCGGCTGGAACCGGTGATCAGGGCGATGCGCCCGGACAGATCGAAGAGGTTCACAGGGCACGCACCGGGTTGCCGAGCGTGCCGATTCCGTCGAGCGTGATCTCGGCGCGGTCGCCCGGTTTGACCGGGCCGGACGTGAACGGACACCCCGTGAGCACGACGTCGCCCGGGCCGAGGGTCAGATACCGGGTGAGATGGACCAGTTGCTCGGAGACGTTCCAGGCGAGCTGCCGGGTGGACGCCTCCGCCACGGTCACCCCGTTCACGCGCACGGCGATCGGCACGTCGCCGGGGTCGAGGTCCGTCTCGATCGACGGTCCCAGCGGGGTGAAACCATCGCCGTGCTTGGCCTGGGTGAGTTTGTCGTCCAGCGCTATCTGTTCGACGGCGGTGACGTCGTTGCCGATCGTGTATCCGAGGATCGCCGACGGGACGTCCTCGGGACGCAGCCTGCGGCACGTGCGGCGGATGACAACGGCCAGTTCGCCCTCCACGACGACCTGCCCCAGCCCCTCGTCGGCGACGATCGGATCCTCGGGACCGACCACCGTCCGCGTCGACTTCATGAATGCCTGCAACGGCAGGTCGCGATCGCCGGGTGCGCCGTTGTGCGCCATCCCGAGCAGGACCCGCGGTTCGGCGGGCGCCAGCAGGCGGGCGTCGTCGACGTCGTGCGTGGGTCCGGTGAACGTCAGGGTGTCCGCGTAGAGATCCGTCACCTCGTGCCAGCGACCGTCGCGCAGGCACACCGGCCGCGGTCCCGAAGGCGTGGCGATGCGGGCCAGTCTCATACGTGCACCCGATCCTTCGACTCGGCGGCCACGGCGTCCGGTCCGTGAAGCGGATCGGCCATCGCGTCCCACGCGAGCCCGAGGTCGCGGCCGCGGGTCTCGGGTGTCACGAACGTCGTGGCGAACGTGATGACGCTGAGGACGAGAACGTAGATCGCGAGCGGCACCCACGAGTTGTTCAGCAGCGACAGCAGCAGGGCGCCGACGAACGGGGCGATGCCGCCGGCGAGGATCGCGCTCGTCTCCCGGGCGACCGCGACGCCGATGTAGCGGTGACGGTTCCCGAACAGCTCGGGCAGCGCGGCGCACTGTGCGCCGAGCATGACGTTGACGCCGATCCCGTAGCTGACCGCGAGGGTCGCCACCACGAGGTACGGGTTGCCGAGCGAGAGCAGCCACCACGACGGGACGGCGAGGACGAGTTGCAGGGCCGCACCGAACCGGTACACCCGCATCCGGCCGAAGCGGTCCGACAGTGCGCCCGAGAACGGGATGACGAGCATGCCGATGGCGGCGCCGCAAGCGATGGCGAGTGGTCCGATCGACTTGCTGACACCCACCACCGTGGTCACGTAGCTGATGCCGAGGGTCTGGAAGATGTACGAGCCACCGTTCTCGGCCATCCGCAGGCCGATGCCGCGGAGCACGCTGGGCATCGAACTGCCGACCAGTTCCCGGAACGGGCTCTCGCTGATCTGATCCTGCTTCTCCAGCTTGACGAACGTGGGGCTCTCCTGCATGCGGAGCCGGATGAACACGGCGACGGCGATGAGGAAGACGGAGGCCAGGAACGGCACCCGCCACACCCACGCGAGGAGGAGTTCCCGATCGATTTGACCGAGGATCGCGAAGACTCCCGACGCCATGAGTGTGCCCACCATGATCCCGACGAACGGGAGGGCGGAGAAGAATCCGCGGCGCGCGGTGGGGGAGTACTCGGCCATCAGCGTGGTGGCCCCGGCCTGTTCGGCGCCGGCGCCGAATCCCTGCAGCAGTCGCAGCGCGACCAGCAGGATCGGAGCCCAGATGCCGACCTGCGCGCCGGTGGGCAGGACGCCGATCAGGGTGCTCGCACCGCCCATGATGGCGATGGTGATCATCAGGACGGCCTTGCGTCCGAGGCGGTCCCCGAGGGCGCCGAAGAACAGGCCGCCGACGGGACGGGCGAGGAAGCCGACGGCGTAGGTGCCGAAACTGGCCATCAGCGCGGCCGACGCACCCATCGCGGGGAAGAAGAGCTGGCCGAAGATCAGCGCCGACGCCAGCCCGTACAGGGCGAAGTCGTAGTACTCGAGCGCGCTACCGATGGAACTGGCGAGCGTCGCGCGTTTGAGGTTGGCGGCGTACTCCGGGTCGTCCGAGGCGCGCACGGGCGTCGTCGAGTCTGTGTTCTTGGAGGCTGTCTTCTTGGAGTCTGGGGACATCTTCTGCTCCGTTGCGGGACGGGACCACGTCGAGCGCGGTCACAAACAGGTCGGTCTAGTGACCCAGGTCACTGGCATGCGGAGGACGATACAGCGGATCGAGCTATTTGTCATACATAATTGAAAGTGTTGACCAAATCACATTATTAGTGCAGAGTTTTTGATCTGAACATATGGTCAGCACCGGCCCGTAGCGAAGGAATCTGCAGTGAGCGCACACGACCCGAAGCCACTCGACCGACTCCGCGTCGTCGCCGCGACCCCCGTGAGCGAGGAACTCATCGATCTCGTCGTCCGCGCGGAACCGCGCATCGACTTCATCCGCGTGCAGGATCTGCTGCCACCCTCCCGGTTCCCCGGTGATCACTCCGGCGATCCGGCGTTCTCCCGGACCGCCGAGCAGCAGAAGGCGTTCGAGGACCTCGTCGATTCGGCGCAGGCCCTGTACGGCGTGCCGGACGAGAATCCGGCGGCACTGACGAGGACGGCGCGCGTCAACCCGGGGCTCCGCTGGGTGCACACCATGCCCGCGGGTGGCGGCGCGCAGGTGAAAGCGGCCGGACTCACCGACGAGCAACTCGGGCGCATCGCCTTCAGTACGTCCGCCGGCGTGCACGCGGAACCGCTCGCCGAGTTCGCCGTCTTCGGTCTGCTGGCCGGTGCCAAGACCCTCCCGCGTCTGCTCGCCCAGCAGCGCGACAAGGCGTGGAGTGGGCGGTGGGCCATGGGCACCGTGTCCGGGCAGCGCATCGTCGTCGTCGGGCTGGGCAGCATCGGCCGCGCGACGGCCCTCAAGCTGAAGGCGCTCGGCGCCACCGTCGTCGGAACGAGCAGACGCGACACCGCGGTCGAGGGCGTCGACGAGATCGTGCACCCCGACCGCCTGGCCGACGTGGTCGGGGACGCCGACGGCATCGTCGTGACACTGCCCGGAACCACCGCCACCGAAGGTCTCGTCAGCGCAAAGGTCTTCGGCGCGGTGAAGCCCGGGGTCACGGTGGTCAGCGTCGGCCGCGGCACCGTCGTCGACGAGGTGGCCATGACCGCGGCGATCGAGGACGGACGGGTCGGGTTCGCCGCCCTGGACGTGTTCGCGTCTGAGCCGCTGGTGTCGGACAGCCCGCTGTGGACTCACCCGAACGTGCTGGTCAGCCCCCACACCGCGGCCCTGAACCCCGCAGAGGATCGGCTGATCGCGGAACTGTTCGCGCGCAACGCCACTCGCTTCCTCGACGGCGCGGAGCTGATCAACCGCGTCGACACCGTCGAGTTCTACTGAGGATTCGGAGGCCGCTCAGGATCCGAGCAGCTTCGCCTTCGCCGCCGCGAACTCGTCGTCCGTGAGCACGCCCGCCTCCTTCAGGCGGGCGAGTTCCTGGAGTCGGGACACCAGGTCGTCGCCCCCGGCGGGTGCGGGTGGTGGCGGGGCGGCCTGCTGTTGCGCTGCCTGCTGTTCCGCGTACTGCTGCTGGGCCGCTTGGTCGATCCGCTCTTGTTCGTCCGCCTGCTTGTCGGCGGCGCGCCTGTTCATCGCGTTGGACGTTGCCCGTGCGGTGCCGGTGATCACCGCGGTCCGGGCTACCGTGCCGAGCAGTCCCGGACGTCCTACGCGGCGTGGACCTCTGAAAACCATGTCGTTCTCCGTTTCTGTGCGTGCAGGTCAGGTTGCCGCGGCGATGGCCGCCTCGACCACCTCGCGCGGGATGTGCAGGTGGAGGGCCACCTCGCCCCCGGCCTTGCGGGAGGCGGCCGCGACCTTGCGCGCCCACGTCTGCTCGTAGACGATCGCGACGGCGGACGAGCCCGGCTCCAGTGATTCCCGCACCACCTCGAGGTCCTCGTCGCTGATCAGTTCCTTGGCCTCGAGCGACAGGGCGGCGAGACCGATGCTGTCGAGGTCCTCGTCCACCTCGACCTGACGCATCGTTCCGTCCGTTCCCTTCGAGATGAACACGAGGTCGAGGATCGTGACCAGCCCCTGTTCGACTGCGTCCCGGAAGGTCTCGACCACCTCGGGGTCGGCCTGCTCACCCGGGAAGGTGAGAAAGAGGAACGCGACCGGACCGACATCTTCAGCTGAACTCGACATCTTTTCTCCCTGCGCTGGCGTGTCCTGGTGTCGATGATCGCCGCCGGCCGGGAGCCCCGCATCATCCACGACGGGTGATTCCGGTGGTGGCGTTCATCCGCTACGGATGATGTCTCGTGATCCGGGCTCTGTGAGGCTCGAGCCCAGTGCTGTTTCCGGTGGATCGAGAGACGGGGTGACGCATGCCTTCCGTGGGAGCCTCGCTGTTCTGGATCGTGGCATGCGCGGTGGTGGCCTCCGCGCCCGGCGTTCTGATCGCGTTCATCCTCCTCTTCCCGCTCGGGGCGACCCTGCTCGCGTCGACCCCCGAACCGGCGGGAGACACGGCCGGCCAGGCGCAGGGCGGCGACACGACTCCCGGGAGCAGACCATGACCCGCACCGAAGCGACACAGGCCCCGGCTCGGTCGACGATCATCCTCGCGACCCTCATCCTCGTGGCCGCCGTCGCCAACCTGAACCTGTCGGTCGCCAACGTCGCACTGCCCGACATCGGACGCGCGTTCGACGCGAGTCAGACGCAACTCAACCTCATTGCGGTGGCGTACTCCCTCGGACTCGCCGCGTCCGTCCTGTATCTCGGGGCGCTCGGCGACCGCTACGGACGCAAGCAGATGCTGGTGCTCGGCATGGCGCTGTCGCTGCCCGCGTCGGCGATCGCGGGTTTCGCCGGAAACTTCGAAATACTGTTCCTCGCACGCGTTCTCGGTGGAATCTCGGCCGGACTCGCGTACCCCACCACCCTCGCGATCATCACCGCACTGTGGGCGGGGCCGCCGCGGACTCGGGCCATCGCCCTGTGGTCGGCGCTCGGTGGCGCCATCTCCTCGCTCGGACCCATCGTGTCGGGTGCGCTGCTCGAGCAGTTCCACTGGGGCTCGGTGTTCTTCGTGACCCTCCCGCTCGCCGGCCTCGCCCTCGTCGCCGCCATCCTGTGGGTGCCCGCCCACGTCAACGAAACGACCGATCCCGTCGACAATCTCGGCGGCATCATTTCCGTCGTCTTCGTCGCCTCGCTCATCCTCGCGATCAATTTCGCACCCGTCGACGGCGCGGGAGCGACCGCCCTCGGGCTCGGGGTGATCGCCCTCGCGTCGGGTGCCGCATTCTTCCTGCAGCAACGCCGGGCGGCGCACCCGCTGTTCGATCTGCACGTCGCCGCCCGGCCGACGTTCTGGGTGGCCGCGGTCGGCGGGGTGATCGTGTTCGGCGCGCTGATGGGAGCGATGTTCATCGGGCAGCAGTTCCTGCAGAACGTGCTCGGGTACTCCACGCTCGCCGCCGGATCCGCGATCATCCCGGCCGCCGTCGCGATGGTCGTCGTCGCGCCCCGCTCCGCGAAACTCGTCGAATCGCACGGTGCCCGGTTCACCCTGCTGCTCGGGTACCTGTTCGTCGTCATCGGACTGGTGGTCGCGCTTGTGTGGTGGGACGAGGATGCGACGTTCTGGTGGGTGGCGCTCGCCTACGCGTTCGTCGGCATCGGCGTCGGGTTCGCGGGCACCCCCGCGTCCCGTTCGCTGACGGGGTCGGTGCCGGTGTCCCGCGCAGGCATGGCGTCCGGCACGTCCGACCTGCAACGCGACCTCGGTGGTGCGATCATGCAGTCGATCCTCGGCGCCGTGCTTACCGCCGGCTACGCGAAGTCGCTGTCGGCGACGATCGCGGCGTCGTCCGCCGCCGACCAGGTGTCGCCGGAAACCCAAGCGGCACTGACCAAGTCGTTCTCCAGTGCCGAGGTGCTCGCCGAGCGGTATCCGCAGTACGCGGAACAGATCATCACCGCCGCCCGCAATGCCTTCCTCGACGGCGACGACAAGGCCTACCTCGCGGCGATCCTCGTGGTCTGCGTCGGCGCCGTGGTGGTGTTCTTCTTCTTCCCGCGCCGGGACGAGGAGAAGCAGTTGCTGGCCGACTACGCGACCGAGAGAACGGAGTAGGGCGAATGTACCGCTCGCCGCGGCGGAAGCGTCGAAAGGCACATTCGCCCATCGGTGCCGGAGTAAATTTCCGGCAGGGGCACCTCGACGACGGGACCGCACGATGACAGCTCAGGTCGTGACCAAGACGAATCGGCGACGACTCCTCGGGGCGGCGGCGGCAACATTGCTGCTGGTGGCGCCGGTGGCGTGCTCGGACGACTCGTCTTCCACGGGCGCCTCCGCCACCTCGACGACGGAACAGTCGGGGTCGCCGAGCACCGGGGCGGACGCGCAGATCGACTCCGGTGTCGCGGCCCGGCTGGACGAGGCGATCCAGAAGGCGATGTCGATGGCGTCGATCCCCGGCGCGATCGTGGGCGTGTGGGGGCCCGACGGCAACTACGTCAAGGCCTTCGGTGTTTCCGACAAGACGTCGGGGGCGCCGATGGAGACCGACTTCTTCCACCGAATCGGCAGTGTGACAAAGACGTTCACGGTCACCGGGGTTCTGCAGTTGGTCGACGAGGACAAGGTCGCGCTCGACGATCCGATCTCCAAGTACGTCGAGGGTGTGCCGCTGGGTGATCAGATCACCCTGCGCGAACTCGCCCGGATGCAGAGCGGGCTGGCCAACTATTCGGCCAACGAGGACTTCCAGAAGGCCCTGCTCGCCAATCCGCAGGCGGACTTCACCCCGCAACAGTTGCTGGACTACGCGTTCGCGCAGCCGGCGTCCTTCCCGCCCGGGCAGGGATTCGAATACTCCAACACGAACACGATCCTGCTGGGGCTCGTCATCGAGAAGGTCAGCGGCATGCCGCTCCCGGAGTACGTGACGCAGAAGATCATCCAGCCGCTGAAGATGGCGGACACGAGCTTTCCGACCACCAACGCCTTCCCCGAACCGCACGCGCAGGGCTACACGGAGCAGACCGTGGACGGCAAGGAAGCCACGGCCACCGACTGGAATCCGTCCTGGGGATGGTCGGCGGGCGCCATGATCTCGACCCTCGACGATCTGCACATCTGGGCTCCCGCGCTGGCCACCGGAACTCTGCTGCAGCCGGCCACGCAGGCCCAGCGGCTCGAGACGGTGAACGCCCCGGGGCTGGCGCCCGACGTCGGTTACGGGCTGGGCATCTTCGACGTCGCCGGCTGGATCGGGCACAACGGCAGCCTGCCCGGCTATCAAACGGTCTGCGTCTACCTCCCCGAGAAGCAGACGACCCTCGCGATCATGATCAACACCGACGTCGCGTATCAGGACAGCGAACCGAGTACGGCGCTGGCGGGGGCCGTCACCGAGATCATCTCCCCGGAGCACGTGTATCACCTGCGCCCCGGAGCGCAGAATCCCGACGCGTCCACCCCAGCGACACCGACACCTTCGGAGACACCGGCGACAACGACGACCTCCGCCCCGCCGACCAGCTGACCCCCACGTGAGTGGCATTGCGTGCCCCCGCACACTTTGCCACTCACCTGCAGCGAGGGTCCGGGAAGTCTCAGCGGTTCGGGGTGAGCGCGACGACCGGGATCGGCCGGTCCGTCTTCTCCTGGTACTCGCGATACCGGCCGCCGTTGACCTCGTTCATCGTGGCCCACATCCGGTCGTAGTCCGGGTCGCCCGGAAGCACTTTTCGCGCCTTGACGGTGATGTGCTCGCGGCCCACCTGGATCTCACAGGTGGGTGCGGCCAGCACGTTGTGCATCCACGCCGGCGACGTGGGCGCGCCGCCCTTCGACGCGACCACCAGGAACGCGGCGCCGTCCCGGCCGTACGTCAGGGCGGACGTGCGCGGTTGCCCGGACTTCCGGCCGACGCTGTGCAACAGCAGGGTCGGCATTCCGAACAGCAACCGGTGCCCCACCCATCCGCCGCTGCGCTCGTACACGAACTGATGGAGCTGAAGAGCTTTCACGAACAGGTCGGTCACGGCGCCCTCGTCTCGGCACTGGGAACTGATCGGGCCACACGGGACGGCGACGCCGACCGGTCTACGGGCTGTGGAACGTGAAGATCCGGCAACCACTCATGTTCGCCGCCGATACGACGCCGTCGGCCCGCATGTAGTCGCCCTTGGCGGCGAGGTTGTTGGCGAGGGCGGCCTGATCGTCGCAAAAACTCTGGTCGGTCGGGTTGGCCGGGGGATTGCTGATGTAGGTGTCGCCGGGTGCAGCCGCGGCAAGGGCAGGCACGAGTGGGACGGCCGCTGCTGCAATCGCAATGGAGGCCGCCGCGACGATACGGCGGATCATCATGCTCCTCCGAAGGTGGTTCGAGTAGTGGGTGTGACACCATCCTGCACCGATCCGGGGCGCGCGACCATACCCCTAGGGGTGGAAAATACGACACCTCCTCTGTCGCCGTCAGCGCGGCCGGGCGTCCCCGTCGTCCAGAACGTGCTCGACCCTGTCTGCGGCGGCCACCGGATTCTCGTGCTCCCAGATTCGCACCACCGTCCAGCCTGCGTCCGCGAGCCTCGTGTCGGTGTCGCGGTCGCGGGTGACGTTCCCGGCGAGTTTCTCCGCCCACCATTCGGCATTGTTCTTCGGGAACGTGGCGTGCTGCGGGCAGCTGTGCCAGAAGCAGCCGTCCACGTACACGGCCACCTTCCGCCGCGGAAACACCAGGTCGGCGCGGCGTCGAACGCCCTTCATCGGGGCCCGGTCCACGAAGTACCGGACCCCACGCCGATGTAGTTCGCGGCGCAGTGCGAGCTCGGGTGCGGTGTCGCGCCGCCGCTGCGCCCGCATCCGGGCACTGGTCGCGGGATCGGTGGCGGGCATCGCGGGTCCGTCCGCCTACGCGGCGGCCTCGGGAAAGCCGCCCATGCGGTCGAGGTGGCTCTCGACGTCGTCGATGAACCCGGGAACGAACCGCAGATTCCCCATCCGCGCCCGCTTCAGGAACCCCGCGGTCGCGCGTGCCGACAGCAGTCGGGTGTCCTCGAGGAATCCGCTGAGATCCTCGTACGGTTCCTGCACGGGCCACGTCGACGTGTGCACCCGGAACGCCTGACGGTTGCTGCCCCACGCCGCCGCGGGCCACGCGTCGCCGGGCTTCATCGGCGTCTCGACACCGCGCTCGTAGTCCACCGGCTCGAGCAGTCGCCTGCCGACCCACGACGCCATCCGCACACTCACCGCGTTGCCGACGAGCTTCCACCGATGACTGTTCCGCAGACCGGGCACCAGCGCGGCCGGCGCCGTCCAGTCGGGGTCGAAACCCTGCAACCGTTCGGCATCCACCAGTCCGGGGGTCACGATCTCGCCCGACGGCAGCCGCACCGCGGGCGGGCTTGCGATGCCGACGGACGAACCACCCTTGAGCGTCGGGACCGCGTTGACGGCCCACCCGAGGCCGCGGGTGCCCTCGGTCCAGTAGAAGCCGCACGGGAAGTCGGCGGGATCGTCGACGGGACGCTCCCCGGCGTCCTCACCGAACAGCACCGCGCGCGGATCCTCCGTCCGCGAGGCGAGCATCAGGACCCGCTGCCGGCGCTGGGGGAGGCCGAACGCGCGCGCATCCACCACCCGGTACGCCCACGTGTAGCCGAGGTCCTCCAGAGCGTCCGTGATGTGCCTCATAGCAGCCCCCCGGCCCAGCTGCAGCATGAACGGAACGTTCTCGATCAGCAGCCAGCGCGGACCCCTCTTTCGCTTCACCAACCGGAACACCTCGTCGACGAGCCCGGACCGCGAGCCCGTGATGCCGGCGGTCCGGCCGGCCTGGGAGAGGTCCTGGCAGGGGAAACCGGCGGCCACCAATTCGATGTCCTGGGGGAGGGAACGCAACTTGGTGACGTCGGAATGCACTGGGACGTCCGTGAATCGGGTACGCAGAACCGCCTGGGCGCCCGGGTCGATCTCACAGAGCAGTTCGGTGTTCCAGCCGTGCTCCCTCAGACCCAACTCGAGCCCGCCGATACCGGCGAACAGGCCCACCATGCTCCCGGTTGACGTCACGGCACCCTTCCTCACGAACCAGTCACCCGAGAACGTTACTCGAGATCTGAGCCTGTCATGACCAACCACCCGTGAGTACTTCTTAACCGCCCGCGGTTAACAAGTACTCACGGCCCGGAGGCATCTAGACTTTTCGTGGGTGGGAACACAGGGAGGCGCCATGATCTCGGGTTTCCGGCACCGGTCGCACCTCCTGCGCGACGCTCAGGGCAGCGGCCTCGTCGAAGCGTTCGTCATCATCGGGATCGTCACGATCCTGCTCACCCGCGCCTACCTCCACCTCACCGGATATCCGCAGGTCGGGGGTTCCTCGCTGCACATCGCGCACGTCCTGTGGGGCGGACTCGGCATGGTCGTGGCCCTCGTCACCGTGTTCTCGTTCCTCGGGATGAAACCGCGGGTCCTGGGCGTCGTGGTCGGCGGCATCGGGTTCGGGTTGTTCCTCGACGAGATCGGCAAGTTCGTCACCAAGACCAACGACTACTTCTACCGGCCGTCCATCGCGATCATGTATGTGGTGATCGTCGTGTTGCTGCTGGTCAACCGGTCGCTACACGACGTGCGCCCGCCGACCCCGACGGAAGACGTCGCCAATGCCGCCGCGATCGCGCTCGGCGGACTCGACCGCGGACTGGACCGCGGGCGGCGGGAGCAGGCGCTGGCCCAACTGCGCAGGGCAGCCGCGGCCGGCGCCGACGAGGCGACGCTCACGCCCGTCCGGGATCTGCTCGCCCGCTGCCCGGACCGCGCCGGCCGGACCCTGCCTACGGCCCGGGAGCTAGCCCGGCGCGCGACCCCCGACTTCGCCAAAGGTCCCGGCATGCTCTGGACCGCGGCCGTGCTGCTCACCCTGTTCTCCACTCTGGGGCTGCTCAGTGCCGTGGTCACGCTCGGCGACGACCTTCGCGGCGACGAGGGAACCGACATCACCACCATCGGCCAGCTCACCGGATCCGCCATCGCCTTCGTGCTGTGCTGGGCGGGCATCGTGCGACTGCGGAACGGCAAGCTGTGGCCGCTGCAGTTCCTGCGGGCCGCCGCGCTCGTCACGGTCCTTCTCACCGAGGTGTTCGACTTCGTCGCCCAGGAATTCGGGGCGCTGCTGAACGTGGCCGTCGGACTCGGCGCCCTCGTCGTCTTCTCGTCGCGCATCGCGGTCACGGAACGCGCGCGCGCACTGGCTCTCGACAACTCTGCTGCAACGAAACTCGGCCCGTTGCCACCCCGGGCGCCGTCGTCGCTTACCGTAGACAGGTGAGCATCCAAGCCTCCGGTGCCTCGACCTGGCCCGCAGTACTGACGTGGCGGGCGGACAACGCACCCCGAATGGAATCGGTGCGCGTCCAGCTGAGCGGCGACCGCATCAAGGCCGCAGGGCGGATCATCGGCGGCGAGTGCGCCGAGCATCCGGCGTTCAGCGCGTCCTACGACCTCGTCACCGACGAGAGCGGTGTCACCCGCCGGCTGTCGCTGCGGACGTCCGTCGCGTCCGGTGAACGGCAGATGTCGATCAGCCGGGACGAAGAGGGCACGTGGATGGTGGAACACGGCGCCAACCACCAGCGGTCCACGTTCGACGGTGCCCTCGACGTCGACATGGTGCTCAGCCCCTTCTTCAACGCCCTGCCCATCCGGCGGTACGGCCTGCACCTCGGGTCGGAGGACGTCGAGGTCCCCGTCGTGTACGTGAACCTCCTGGACCTTCGGGTCGAGGGAGCGATCCTCACCTACAGCAGCGGTCCGGACGGCATTCACGTGCTGTCGCCGGTGTCGAGTTCCTCGGTGACCGTCGACGGGGACGGGTTCATCGTCGACTACCCGGGCCTGGCCGAACGGATCTAGGCGCTGCGCGCTCGTGCGCCTTTTTGGTAGCTCCCGCAACCAGAAAGGCTCACAGGCGGCGGAGCCGCCCTCCCCGCCGACCCGCATCGCGCATCTCGTCGATCCAGCCGTCGCGGCCGGGGACGATGCCGGTGATCTCCCACGTCTCCTGGTTGTCGTACGTCATGCGGGCGGCGTGACCGTCCTCGACGAGGGTCGCCGTCGACGCCTGCTCCGACAGTTCGGTCCGCGCATCCTGCAGCAGCACCAGCGCCTCGTCGAGGGCGATCAGCAGGGCGTCCCGGTTGCCTTCGCACATGGCCCGGACGAGTCCGGGCGCGCTGCCTGCGACCCGGGTGCCGTCGCGGAACGATCCCGCTGCCAGACCCAGCGCCAGCGGTCCGCCCCGGGCGCCCGTGATCGCGAGGGTCTCGGCGAGCAGGTGCGGCAGGTGCGAGATGCGCGCGACGGCCCGGTCGTGTTCGCCGGACTCGGCGGGCACGACGACGGAACCGCAGTCCAACGCGAGCTGCGCGACCTGCGTCCAGATGCCGGGGTCGACGCCGTCGTCGGTGCCGACCACCCATACGGCCTCCCGGAACAGGTCGGCGCTGCCGACGCTCCACCCCGACGCCGACGTTCCGGCCATCGGGTGCCCACCCACGTAGCGGTCGGCGAGCCCCTGACGGGCCGCCGCCGCGGCGACCTCCGCCTTGACGCTGACGACGTCGGTGATCGAACAGTTCGGTGCGTACAGGGCGATCGCGGTGAGGGTCGCGGCGACTGCGGGGACGGGAACGGCGATCACGATCAGCGCCGACTCCGCAGACGCGCGCTGGAGCACCGCGACGAGGTCCGTGTCGGCGTCGAAGCCGTCGGCGCGGGCGGCGTCGACGGACGGCGCGGATCGATTGTGGCCCCACGCTTCGCGGCCCGCCCGGACCGCCGCACGCAGCAGTGAACCGCCGATCAAACCCAGGCCGAGCACGCACACCGGAGGTGCGGAAGCGGTATCAGACACCCGAACAGGTTGGCACATTCGCGTGCGGACTTCATTTACCGGCACCCCGCGGGCTACCGTTGCGCTCATGGGTGCACAGCGCGCGGAAAACAACAGCGCCTCCTCGGATCGGGCAGAGGATCTGGAGGGCTTCGGTGTCGCGGTAGTACACGAGGACGGCCGATGGAAGGTCAAGGCCCTCACGTCGGCTGCTCTGACCAGTCTGAGCGTCGCGGAGGAGGAGCTTCGGGCCCTCCGTAGCGCGGGCGCGTTCTTCGGTCTGCTGGACGTGGACGACGAATTCTTCGTCGTGCTCCGGCCGGCACCGTCGGGAACGCGTCTGCTGCTGTCCGACGCCACCGCCGCCATCGACTACGACATCGCCGCCGACGTCCTCGAGGCGCTCAACGTCGAGGTCCCGGACATCGATCCGGACGAACTCGACGACATCGACCCCTGGGAGGAGGGCGACCTGTCGCTGCTGTCCGACCTCGGTCTGCCCGAACCCGTTCTGGCCGTCATCACGTCGGAGACGGACCTGTACCCGGACGAGCAGCTCGGGATGATCGCGCAGCGGCTCGGGTTCACCTCGGAGCTGGCCGGCGTCCTCGACAAGCTTCCCCGGTAGCTTCGCGCGCCGTGACACTGCAGGACGACGAGCGGATGATCCGCTCGGCGATCGAGGCCGCCCGCGCCGCCACCGACGCGGACGTGCCGGTGGGTGCGGTGGTGTTCGACGCCGACGGGGTCGAGGTGTCGCGGGCCGTGAATTCGCGCGAGGCGATGTCGGATCCGACGGCGCACGCGGAGATCATCGCGTTGCGGGCGGCCGCGCGGGTGTACGGCGACGGCTGGCGCCTCGAGGGGGCGACGCTGGCGGTGACGCTGGAGCCGTGCACGATGTGCGCGGGCGCGCTCGTCCTGGCCCGGATCTCCCGGGTGGTGTTCGGGGCGTGGGAGCCGAAGACGGGTGCCGTTGGCTCGCTGTGGGACGTGGTCCGCGATCGCCGGCTCACGCACCGCCCGCAGGTCAGGGGCGGTGTTCTCGAGGACGAATGCGCCGGGATCCTCGAAGATTTCTTCCGTGAACGCCGCTGACCGGTTTCAAACGCTTTCGTGGGGTACTCGACAGTGTGTGGCCGGGTCCGCATGACCCGTGCTTCTCTGGAGAAAGGTGCCGAAGAGGCGCCGCCGGACCCGAGGCCGGGTCCGAAAACGGATTCACGGAGGTATCTCGTGGGAATCGCAGACAAAGCTTCGAACAAGGCAGAGGATCTGAAGGGCCAGGCCAAGGAGGCCACGGGCAAGGCGACGGGCGATCCGGACCTGCGCGACGAAGGCAAGGCCGATCAGGCGTCGTCGGCGGTGAAGGATGCCGGCGAGAAGGTCAAGGACGCCGCCAAGAACCTCAAGGACAAGCTCACATAACGCGGGTTCACCTGGCGATTTCGGGCTCGGGCGCACCATCCGGTAAAGTCACCGGCGGTGGCGTGTCCGAGCGGCCTAAGGAGCACGCCTCGAAAGCGTGTGACGGGTAACCCCCGTCCGAGGGTTCAAATCCCTCCGCCACCGCCAAAACTCCCCACCTGCACATGCAGGTGGGGAGTTTTTTGTTCCCAGCGCACTCCCAGGTCGTAGTGAGTGACAGCAATTGAAGCTGCAACTAGCCTGAGCTCATGAAGAAACTGTGGTGGTTGGTCGGCGCAGTTGTCGTTATGGTTGTCGCGGTGCTGGTGGGACCGTGGTTCTACGGCCAGTTCATCGCAGAGGACGACGCTCCGGCGGCCTCGGTGTCCACCGAGGGGGCGCAGGCGGCCACCGGATCGGTCGACGGTCAGTGGACCGTCACGCCGGGTGAGGGGCCCAACCAGACCGCGGCGGGGTACACCGTCCACGAGATCCTCAACGGCGCGAGCGTCACCGTGGTCGGGTCGACCGGCGACGTCACCGGCACCGCGACCGTCGAGGGCGAGAAACTCACCGCCGGTGAGGTGACGGTGCAGGTGGCGACCATCGCGACCGATCAGTCCCGCCGCGACGGCCAGTTCCGCGGCAACGTCATGGACACCGCCACGTTCCCGACCGCCACGTTCACCGTCGACGCCCCGGTCGACCTGTCGGCGCTGCCGGCGGACGGTTCGGTGGGAACGGTCACCGCGCAGGGCACGCTGACCCTCAAGGGGCAGTCGCGTCCGGTGTCCGTCGATATCGACGTGCTGCGCTCCGGCGACGACCTCATCGCGTCGGGCAGTGTCCCGGTCACCTGGACGGACTTCGGCGTGACGCCGCCGTCACTGGGCTTCGTGACCGTGGACGGCAACGGCACGGTCGACTTCCTGGTCAGCCTTTCGCGGTCCTGACGGCGCCCACCCGGGCGGCCCGAAGACGTACCCCAGCTTGTCGCGCCACGACGATGCCCGGCGCCAGTCCCGTGCGATGGCGGTGTATTCGTGGGTTTGCAGTCTCCAGATGTTGTAGGTGCCCACCGGTGTCGTGAGTCCGTAGGTGGGGCGGTGGGTTTCGGGTTGGAACGTGCCGAACATCCGGTCCCACACGATGAGGATGCCCGCGTAGTTGCGGTCGAGGTATTCGGGGTCACAGCCGTGGTGGACGCGGTGGTGGGAGGGCGTGTTGAACACGAACTCGACGGGCCGGGGCAGCTTGCCGATGCGCTCGGTGTGGACGAAGAACTGGTAGACGAGGTTCACGGAGAACCCGATGAACACCATCCATGGCGGAATGCCGATCAGCGGCAGGGGAATCCACATCAGGATCTCGGCGCTGTTGTTCCACTTCTGCCGCAGCGCGGTGGAGAAGTTGAAGTACTCGCTCGAGTGATGCGCCTGGTGGGTGGCCCAGATCAGCCGGATACGGTGCGACATCCGGTGGTAGGTGTAGAACAGCAGATCGACGCCGAGGATGAGGAGCACCCACGTGTACCAGGCGTCGGCAGGCAGATGCCACGGCGCGACGTACACCCAGATGGCGGAGTATCCGATCAGGGCGAGGAGTTTCCAGAACGTGGTCGTGAGGATCGAGACTGCCCCCATCGCGACGCTGGCTCGCGCGTCGCGACGTTCGTAGCCGCCCCGGACCGGGCGGGACCGGCCGTCGGGGTCGATGGCTGCATCTTCGAGGTGCCGGGCCGCGCACCATTCGATGACCAGGAACAGTACGAACGCCGGGATGGCCAGCGTCACCGGTTCGTGCAGGGGAGTCAGAAGCGCCGAGTTCCAGGCCGACGTCACGGTGTCCCACATTGCGTCCTCCACGGGCAAGACGAGCGTCCAGGTCAATGTACCTCGACGTGACGGGTATCACTGAGTTGCCTGTTTTCATACTCGGGTGATAGGAATTCGGTGTGCACATCACCGCCAAGGTGGACTACGCCGTGCGGACGCTGATCGAACTGGCCGCTGCCGGGCCGTCCCCGTCCAAGGCCGAGTTCCTGGCGCAGTCGCAGACCATCCCGCACAAGTTCCTCGAGGCCGTGCTCGCCGACCTCCGGCGTGGGGGACTGGTGAACAGCAGGCGCGGACCCGACGGCGGCTACTGGCTCGCCCGTCCCGCCGAGGACATCACGATCGCCGACGTGATCCGGACCGTCGAGGGTCCGCTGGCGTCGGTCCGGGGTGAGCGGCCCGAGGACGTCGACTACAGCGGTCCGGCCGCCAGACTGCAGGACGTGTGGATCGCGGTGCGGGTGAACCTGCGTGCCGTGCTCGAGAACGTGAGCCTGGCGGATGTGGCGAACGAGCAGCTGCCGGACTTCCTGTCCACGCTGACGTCCGACCCGGGCGCCTGGGAGCGTCGTACCCCGTCGGCTACGACGGCGGACGAGGCCGCAGCGCGCGGCTGATGGTCCGGCCCGCGGCGCGCACCAGCGGAACCAGTGCGTTCACCGACGCGGTCTCCGCCGACACCACCAGCGACACGGCCGCGACGGCCGTTCCGGGGCGTTCGAAGATCGGTGCGGCGACCGAGACGGCGTCCAGGGTCACCTGACGATCGCTGATCGCGACCTCGGACCGCCGGATCTCGGCGAGCGTCCGCCGCAGGACGGCGGGGTCGGTGACGGTCCGGTCGGTGAACTTCTCGATCGGGCCGGCCAGCACCTGCTCCTGCACGTCGGCGGGCATGTACGCGAGCAGGGCCAGGCCGATGCCGGACGCCGTCAGCGGGAACCTGCCGCCGACGCGGGTGTGCACGGGGACGGCCTTCTTGCCGGCGATGCGCTCGACGAACACGACCTCGGTGCCCTCACAGATTCCGAGTTGCACATTCTCCCGGGTGATCTGCGAGAGGTCCTCCATGACCGGCATCGCCAGTTCGCGGAGCATCGTGCCGCGCGGCGCGAGCGAGGCGATCTCCCACAGCTTGAGCCCGACGGTGAAGCGCCCGCTGCTGTCCCGCTCGAGGGCGCCCCATTCGATGAGGTCGCTGGTCAGCCGGTGCACCGTGCTCAGCGGATACCCGGACTTCCGCGACAGGTCGCTGAGGGTGAGCCGCGGAGCCGACGGGGTGAACAGTTCGAGGAGACGCAGCGAGCGGATGGTCACCGAACCGGTGATCGCCATGGCTCGTTCTCCATCTCACAGTTCCAGGATCAGGCGTGGGCAGGTCGCACGCGAGACGCAGATCATCATAGTGTCGTCGGCGGCCTGCTCGTCCGCGGTGAGCAGGGAATCCCGGTGCTCGACGGTGCCGCCGAGGACGGCCGTCTCGCAGGTTCCGCAGGTCCCTTCCTCGCAGGACGAGAGCACCTGGACGCCGGCGGCCGTGACGGCCTGCAGGATCGTTTGATCGGGGGCGACCGCGACCGTCTTGCCGCTGAGCGTCAACTCCACCTCGAACCCCTCCGCCCGAACCGGGGCGTCGAGGTCCCTGGCGGCGAAGCGCTCGAGGTGCAGGGCGCCGGACGGCCAGCCGTCGCAGTGACCGGTGATGGCGTCGAGCAGCGGTGCGGGCCCGCAGCAGTACACGAGCGTGTTCTCACGGACCTCGCCGAGCAGCCCGGGCAGGTCGATCAGGCCGTGTTCGTCCGCGGGGTGGACGACGAGTCGGTCGCCGAAGCGCGCGGCGAGCGTGTCGGCGAACGCCATCGAACTGCGACTGCGTCCGCCGTAGACGAGGGTCCAGTCGGCGCCGGCGTCCTCCGCCGCCTGCGCCATGGTGAGGATCGGCGTGATCCCGATGCCGCCGGCGATGAACAGGTACCGCGGTGACGGTTCGAGTTCGAAATGATTGCGCGGCCCGCGGACGGTGACCGTGTCGCCCACGCTCAGCTTGTCGTGCACGAACTGGGAACCGCCGCGGCCCATCGCCTCCCGCAGCACCGCGACCCGCCACGTGCCGGTGTCGGCCGGGTCGCCGCACAGCGAGTACTGACGGGTGAGCTCCGGGGTGAGCAGCAGATCGATGTGCGCGCCGGGCGTCCACGCAGGCAGGTCGGCGCCGGACGGGTCGCGGAAGTCGAGGACGACGACGCCGTCGGCGCCGGTGGTTCTGGCGGTGAGTTGCAGGTCGAGTATCGGTTCGGGTGGCATGACGGTCTCTCCGGATCAGACGGGAACGGCGGCGAGGGGTGAGGCGGCGTCGTCGGGTGCGGGTGAGTCGACGGCGCGATGTCCGACCGGGTGGGCGAGGAGCCACTCCCACAGGGCGGCGGGGTCGTCGGCTTCGTGTGCCGCTCCGCAGTGGCAGACGCCGCGCAGCCGGTCGGTGCCCGGCAGCCAGACGATCCGCAGGACGTTCGCGCCGCGGAGCATCCGGGTCGGTTCGATGTTCATGACGTGGGCACCGCGGTGCGGGAGTTGTCCACCAGCTTCTTCAGCAGCCGGCGGGCGCCGAGGCCGCCGGCGTCGATGTTGATCGACAACTCCTGGTAGCCGGCCTGCTCGGTGTCGAGTGCCCGCTGCAGAACGTTCAGTGCCACCACGTCCTGCATCACGACGGTCCGGTTGTTCTCGGCGAGGAACGTGGTGACGTCGTCGTCGCCGAGCGCGAAGTCGCGGGCCACGGCCCAGAAGTCGAGGGTGGAATTCTCGGTGGAGGGGGTGATCGCGTAGACGATCTCGCTGTGGAAGGCGTGCGGGTCACTGCCGTTTTCGCCGGGCAGCGGTGCGCCGATCGGGGCGATGCGGCTGTGCAGCAGATACAGGCACGGCGGCGTGTACTCGATGTCCTGCCAGCGGGTGATGCGTCCCTCGATGCCGGTGGACGTCGAGTAGAACGGCGGGCACTCGGCGTCGTCCATGTGCCGGGACACGTAGATGACGTTCCGGTCCTCGTCGACCTCGGTGGTGATCGGGGTTTCGGCCACCTCGGGGGTGCCGATGTAGCCGCCGTGCAGGTACGTCTCGTGCGAGAGGTCCATCAGGTTGTCGACGAGCAGGCCGTAGTTGCAGTCGATCGGTTCCATCCCGGACACGACGGTGTAGTCGGGGGAGTCCATCCACGGTGCGCGGGGGATGCGGGTGGGGTCGCCCTGTTCGGGGTTCGCCGGGTCGGCGATCCAGACCCACACGAACGAATCCTGCTCGACCACCTGGTACTGCTTCAGCCGGGCGGTGCGGGGGACGCGTTTCTGACCGGGGACGAACACGCAGCCGCCGTCGCTGCCGTAGGTGAACCCGTGATAGCCGCAGACCACGGTGTCGCCGTCGAGTCGGCTCGGCGCCTCGGACAGCGGGTAGCGGCGGTGCACGCACCGGTCGCTCATCGCGACGGCCTCGCCGGCCTCGGTGCGCCAGAACAGGATCGGCTCCTCGCAGATGGTGCGCGAGAGCAGGTCGCGTCCGACCTCGCGGCCGTACGCTGCGACGTACCACTGGTTGCGGGCGATCGTGGACATGAGGCCTCCGGAAGATGCTGGGCTGCGGCGGAATTCGTGACGCGGGACGCGGTGGGGCATCGGCGTCGTCTCCACCACTGTGCGCCACCGGAGGTGATCCACCGCACCCGGTTTCCGAATGCCGGAAGGGTTTCGTCAGGGCTTGCGGACGAGGTAGGCGAACATCGTCACCGACATGTGGAAGTCGCCGACGCGGGCGGCGGCGGTCAGCCGCTCGAGCAACTCGACGCGCTCCGCCTCGGTGATCGCACCCTCCGCGACGGCGGCGACGGTCATCATCTGGGCGAGCGGGCCGGTCGCGTCGTCCGGGTCCTGGATCAGCGCCTCCGTGCCGATGTCCTCGACGACGAGTCCGGCGGCGGTGAGCTGCCCCGGGAGCCGGCGTCCGGAGTGCGGGTTCGCGGTGTGCGAGAGCATCACGCCCATGATCCGGTGCAGCATCTCCGGTTCGCCGGGGTGCACGATCGCCGTGCCCCAGTCGCTGTCGACGATGACGGCCCGGCCGCCCCGCCGGAGGACCCGCGCCACTTCCGCCGCTGCACGCTCCGGTTCGCTCAGGTGCTGGAAGACGCGCTCGCTCCGGACCACGTCGAGGCGCTCGTCGGGGAAGGGCAGCGAGTAGGCGTCGCCGACGACGAACCGCGCGGTCGATCCCTCCTCCTCGGTGCGCTCACGGGCGAGGAGCACCATCCCGGGGTTCGGGTCGAGTCCGATCGCGCGACCCGACGCGGTGACCGCCGCCGCGAGGGCCCGCGTCTCCGATCCGGTGCCCGAACCGATGTCGAGGGCGCTCTCGCCCGGCTGCACCTGCAGCGCGGCGTGCGACCACTCGCGCAGTCGCCGGATACCCGGGCGCGCGGCCTGCAGGTCGAGAACGGAGGCGAGTCGGTCCAGTGCGGCGCGGTCGATCTCGTCCGCCCGGAACGACAGCGGCGCCGTCGGATCGGACATGTTTCCACCGTAGCCGCCCGGTGACTTCTGCCACAGTGCCGCGAGAACTGTGGGCAAGGGCATAGAAATTGCACACTCGCGCAAATTTGCAGAGCTGCGCAAGTTCTGTACCGTCGGTGTAGTGATTTCGGAAATCGGATTGCGGGACCGCAAGAAAGCCGCCACGCGCGCGGCCCTCAGCGGTGCCGCCGCACGCCTGGCCCGGGCGCTGGGCATCGAATGCGTCACCGCCGACGCCATCGCATCCGAGGCGGGGGTCTCCACCCGGACGTTCCACAACTACTTCTCCAGCAAGGAGGAGGCGGTACTTGCCCACTTCGAGGAGTCCGTCCACGACTGGGTGAACCTCCTGCGCGCGCGCCCCGAGGACGAGCCGATCTGGGATTCCCTCGAGCACGTGGTGGTCCAGATCGTCACCGCTCCCGGGAAGCCGCTCGAAGAGACCGCCGCGATGATGGACCTCGTCGAGTCCAGCCCCGCGCTGCTCGCGAAGAAGCTCGAAGTGCACCTCCGGGTCACGCGCCTCATCGGCGAAGTGATCGCCGAACGCACCGGCACGAACATCGACACCGACCTTTACCCCAACCTGCTGCACATGGCGGTCGGATCGGCGTGCAAGGCGTCTATCGACCTGTGGCGCAGCGGCAAGACCGGCGCGAGCGGACCCGAAGAACTGGTCCGTGACGCCATGCGCCAACTCCGGCAAGGAATCCCGCAGCCGTAACCGGCCGCCCCCGAACCACCCCTCGTTCCACCGACTCGCAAGGAGCCTCCCGTGGCCACCTATCTCTATCGGATCGGCAGATTCGCCTACCGGCGAAAAGGCGCGGTCCTCAGCGTCTGGCTGGTGATCCTTGTCCTCATGGGCGTCGGGGCGGCCACGCTGTCCGGACCCACCAAGGACTCGTTCTCCATCCCGGGCACCCCCGCGCAGCAAGCGCAGGACCTCATGGCCGAACGCTTCCCCGAAGCCGCGGGCAGCGATCCGATGAACGCGGTCAGCGCGCGCTACGTGTTCGCCGCACCCGAGGGGCAGACCCTCGAGAGCGAGCAGAGTCAGCAGGCGATGGACGCCGTCCTCGCCAAGGTTCGCGGCATCGAGCAGGTCCAGGACGCGGCCAAAGTGGATCCCGCCGCCGCGTCGGGTGCCGACGCCGCGAAGGCGCTGGTCAACCCCGTCACCGCGAACGACCAGCTCGTCGAGATGGCGAAGTCCACCGCGGCCGACAAGGGCATCAGCGAGCAGACGGCCGTCGCGAACGCGCAGGCACTGTCTCCGCTCAACGCGGACAAGACCGTCGGCTACGTCGAGGTGCCGTTCACGGGCACCGTGGCTGACGTCGACCAGGCGCTGCGCGACCAGATCGACTCCGCGGCCGACGCCGGCCGCAACGCGGGTCTCACCGTCGAGATCAGCGGTTCCGTCGTCAACGAAGCCGCGCCGCCGGGCGGCGCCACCGAACTCGTCGGCATCGGCGTGGCCGCCGTCGTCCTCGCGCTGACGTTCGGTTCGCTCGTCGCCGCGGGTCTGCCCCTGATCACCGCGATCATCGGCATCATGATCGGCAGCCTCGGCATCACCGTCGCCACCGGATTCACCGATCTCAGCTCGATGACACCCACGCTGGCCATCATGATCGGCCTGGCCGTCGCCATCGACTACTCGCTGTTCATCGTCTCCCGGTTCCGGCACGAACTCACCCTCACGGACGACCGCTCCGAAGCGGCCGGACGTGCCGTCGGAACCGCAGGCTCCGCCGTGGTGTTCGCCGGACTCACCGTCATCATCGCGCTGATCGCCCTGCGCGTCGTCGGGATCCCGTTCCTGTCCGACATGGGTGCGGCCGCCGCGTTCACGGTGTTCATCGCCGTGTCCATCGCGCTGACCCTGCTGCCCGCGATCCTCGGGCTGTTCGGGAAGAAGGCGTTCGCCGGCAAGATCCCGTTCCTCAGCAGTCGTGACCTCGAGGACGACGAGGGCAAGCCGAGCCTCGCGCTGCGCTTCATCAGCGCCGTGGTCCGCAGGCCCGCGATCCCGTTGGTCGCCGGAGTCGTGGTGCTCGGGGCGCTCGCCATCCCCGCCACCGGCCTGAGCCTGGCCCTGCCGAGCGAGGGCACCGGCGACCCCGCCACCAGCTCCCGGCAGGCGTACGACCTGGTGAGCGACGGCTTCGGCCCCGGCAAGAACGGCCCGCTGCTCGTCGTCGTCGACGCCAAGGACATCACCACCGGCACGCCGTCGGAGGCGTTCGGTGAGGTCGTGAAGACCATCACCGCGCAGGACGACGTGGCCAACGCCCAGGTCGTCGGCATGAACAAGGCCGGCGACACCGCGCAGATCCTGGTGACGCCGAGCAGTGCCCCGAGCGATCCCGCCACCATGGACCTCGTCGACAACATCCGGGGGGCTGAGGGCGCGCTGCACGACTCGATCGGCGTCAACTACGGCGTCACCGGGCAGACCGCGCTCGAGGGCGACGTGTCCGAGACCCTGCAGGACGCGCTGATCCCGTACCTCGCGGTGGTCGTCGGCTTGGCGTTCCTCCTGCTCCTGCTGGTGTTCCGCTCGCTGCTCGTGCCGCTGACCGCCACGCTCGGCTTCCTCCTCAGCGTCGCGGCCACCTTCGGCGCCACGGTCGCGGTGTTCCAGGAAGGCTGGGGCGGCATCATCGCCAACCCGCAGCCGATCGTCAGCTTCATGCCGATCTTCCTGATCGGTGTCGTGTTCGGTCTCGCGATGGACTACCAGGTGTTCCTGGTGACCCGGATGCGGGAGGAATACGTCCACGGCGCCACCGCGAAGCAGGCCGTCACCGTCGGCTTCAACCACGGTGCCCGGGTGGTCAGCGCCGCCGCCGTCATCATGATCTCGGTGTTCGCGGCCTTCATCGCCGAACCGAACTCGTTCATCAAGTCGATCGGATTCGCCCTGGCAGCGGCCGTGTTCTTCGACGCCTTCGTCGTCCGCATGGTCATCATCCCGTCCGTGATGGCACTGCTCGGCGACAAGGCCTGGTGGCTGCCGACGTGGCTGGACAAGATCCTGCCCAACGTCGACATCGAGGGCGAGAAGCTGAAGAAGGTGCTGGACGACGCGGACCAGTCGCTGCAACCCGTCAGGTAGGCGCTCCGCGCCCGTGCGCCTTTTTGGTAGTGGCTGCTACCAGAAAGGCGCACAGGGCCGCAGGCCCCCCAAAATCCGCGGGCCTGCGGTCCTTTCTGTTGGTAACCTTCGCACATAATGATGACCCGCCAGGATCGCTGCCCATGTTGAATGCCCTGCTCACCACGTACCTCCGCCCGTACAAGCGGGAACTCACCGCGGTCGTCCTGTTCCAGTTGGTCGCCACCGCCGCTGCCCTGTACCTGCCCAGCCTGAACGCCGATCTCATCGACAACGGCGTCACGAAGGGCGACACCGCGTACATCCTGTCGACCGGACTCATGATGCTGCTCGTCACCGTCGTGCAGATCGTCTGCTCGATCGGATCGGTGTACTTCGGCGCCCGCGCCGCAATGGGTTTCGGGCGCGACGTGCGCCGCGCCGTGATGCATCAGGTCGGGAGCTTCTCGTCCCGCGAGTTCGGCCGCTTCGGCGCGCCGTCCCTGATCACCCGCAACACGAACGACGTGCAGCAGGTGCAGATGCTCGTCGTCATGAGCTGCACGATCCTCGTGATGGCGCCGATCATGTGCGTCGGCGGCGTCGTGATGTCGATCCGGGAGGACGCCGGGCTCGCCTGGATCCTGGCGGTCACCGTGCCGGTTCTCGCGCTGTCCATGGGATTCGTGATCTCGCGGATGGTGCCCGCGTTCCGGGAGATGCAGACCCGCATCGACGGCGTCAACCGGGTGCTCCGTGAGCAGATCACCGGCATCCGGGTGGTGCGGGCGTTCGTCCGCGAGCGCTCCGAGATGCAGCGGTTCGGCGACGCGAACGAGCAGCTCACCCAGACCGCCCTGCGGGTCGGCAGGCTGACCGCCGTGATGTTCCCCCTCGTGATGGTCATCGCGAACATCACCAGCGTCGCCGTCATCTGGTTCGGTGGTCACGAGATCAACAGCGGCACGATGCAGGTCGGCTCGCTCACCGCGATGCTCAGCTACATCATGCAGATCCTGATGTCGGTGATGATGGCGTCGTTCATCGCGATGATGGCCCCCCGCGCCACCGTCTGCGCCGAACGCATCGGCGAGGTCCTCGACACCGATTCCACCGTCGTCCCGCCGGCCGACGCGATCACCGTGCTGGACAACCCCGGCGTGGTGGAACTGCGCGACGCCCAGTTCAAATTCCCCGGTGCCGACGAACCCGTGTTGCGCGACATCAGTTTCCGCGCCGAACCGGGCAAGACCACCGCGATCATCGGCGGCACCGGTTCCGGCAAGACGACGCTGCTGTCGCTGATCCCGCGTCTCATCGACGCGACATCGGGTGCGGTCACCGTGTCCGACACGGATGTGCGCGGTATCGACCTGGACGTCCTGCGGGCCGGTATCGGGCTCGTTCCGCAGCGGCCGTACCTGTTCTCGGGCACCGTCGCGACCAACCTCCGGTACGGCAAACCCGACGCCACGGACGACGAACTGTGGCGGGCCCTGGAGATCGCGCAGGCCGCCGATTTCGTCCGCGCCATGCCCGAGGGTCTCGACACCCCGATCGCGCAGGGCGGCACCACCGTGTCCGGCGGTCAGCGGCAGCGGCTCGCCATTGCGCGGGCGCTGGTCCGTCGGCCGTCGATCTACCTGTTCGACGACTCCTTCTCCGCCCTCGACCTCACCACCGACGCCCGGCTGCGCGCGGCGCTCAAACCCGAGACGTCGGACGCGTGCGTCATCGTCGTCGCCCAGCGGGTCTCGACCATCGTGGAGGCCGAGCAGATCGTGGTTCTCGAGGACGGCGCGGTCGTCGGAATCGGAACGCACGACCAACTGCTCGAGACGTGTCCGTGTTATGTCGAGATCGTCGAATCCCAACGATCGGTCCAGGAAGCACTATGAGCGATCGCGCCACTACGACCACCGCCGAAAGGCCCGCCGGCCCGCGCATTCCGGGACCGGTCGCACCGGGTGCCCCGGGGACGAAGCCGAACGACCTGTGGCCGTCCACCAAGCGGCTGCTGCGGCGGCTCCGACCCCACCGCATCGCCGTCGGCGTCGTCTTCCTCGTCGCGGCCATCTCGGTGGTGCTCACCTCCATCGCGCCGCGCATGCTCGGTCAGGGCACGAACCTGATCTTCGACGGCATCATCGGCGCCCAGTTGCCCGCCGGGATGTCGAAGGACCAGGCCGTCGCCGCGTTGCGGGCCGACGGTCAGAACACGTTCGCCGACATGGTGTCCGGCATGGCCGTCGTCCCCGGTGTCGGCATCGACTTCAGCGCGCTCGGCCGGGTCCTGGCGATCGTGCTGGCCCTGTACCTGGGGTCGGCGGTGTTCATGTGGATGTCGGGTTTCCTGCTGAACATCATCGTGCAGGGCGTCGTCAAGAACCTGCGCGCCGAGGTCGAACGGAAGATCCACCGGCTTCCGCTGCGCTACTTCGACTCCCACTCCCGAGGCGACCTGCTGAGCCGCGTCACCAACGACATCGACAACGTGTCGCAGTCGCTGCAGCAGACGATGAGTCAGCTGATCGTGTCGGCGATGACGGTGATCGGCATCCTCGTGATGATGATCGTCATCTCGCCGCTGCTCGCGTTGATCGCGGTGCTGACGGTGCCGCTGTCGATCCTGGTGACGGCGCAGATCGCGAAGCGGTCCAAGACCCACTTCGTGTCGCAGTGGAAGTCGACCGGGGCGCTCAACTCGCACGTGGAAGAGGCGTACACGGGCCACGAACTGGTCACCGTGTTCGGCCGCAGCCGCGAGGTGGAGGAGCGGTTCGAGGAGCAGAACGAGTCGCTCTACCAGGCCAGCTACCGGGCCCAGTTCATCTCCGGCCTGATCATGCCGGCGATCATGTTCCTCGGAAACCTCAACTTCGTGGCCATCGCCGTTCTCGGCGGCATGCGCGTCGCGTCCGGCACCATGAGCCTCGGCGACGTGCAGGCGTTCATCCAGTACTCACGCCAGTTCACCCAGCCCCTCACCCAGATCGGGGCCATGGTCAACCTCATGCAGTCGGGCGTGGCGTCCGCCGAGCGGGTGTTCGCCGTCCTCGACGAGGACGAGGAGGAGCCCGACCTCACGGAAGCTCCCACGGTCGCCGAGCCACGCGGCCGGGTGGAGTTCTCGAATGTGTCGTTCGGATACTCGCCGGAGACGCCGCTGATCGAGAACCTGTCGCTGGTCGCGGAACCCGGCCAGATGGTCGCGATCGTCGGACCCACCGGCGCAGGCAAGACCACCCTCGTCAACCTGATCCTGCGGTTCTACGAACTCGACGGCGGCCGGATCCTCCTCGACGGCGTCGACATCGCCGAGATGTCGCGCGACGACCTGCGGTCCCGCATCGGCATGGTGCTGCAGGACGCGTGGCTGTTCGGCGGCACCATCCGCGACAACATCGCGTACGGACGTCCTGACGCCACCGAGGAGGAGATCCAGGCGGCCGCCCGGATCAGCTACGTCGACCGGTTCGTCCACTCGCTGCCCGACGGTTACGACACCGTCATCGACGAAGAGGGCAGCAACATCAGTGCCGGCGAGAAGCAGCTGATCACCATTGCGCGCGCGTTCATCTCGCAGCCGTCGATCCTGATCCTCGACGAGGCGACCAGTTCCGTCGACACCCGCACCGAGTTGCTGGTGCAGCACGCGACCGCGGTCCTGCGCAGCGATCGCACGAGTTTCGTGATCGCACACCGGTTGTCGACCATTCGCGACGCCGACCTCATCGTCGTCATGGAAGACGGCCGCATCGTCGAGCAGGGCAGCCACGAGGACCTGCTCCTCACCCGCGGCGCGTACTACCGCCTGTACAACAGCCAGTTCGTCAGTGCGTGACCTGTGAGTACTTATTAACGTCCCGCGGTTAACAAGTACTCACAGGCACGCAGTGCTACCCCCGGCCTCGAAGGTGGCGGTGTCGCAGTAGGCGGAGCGCGGATAGTACGGACCCATGGTGGTGGCGGGGTCGGTGTGGTTGTTCTGCGATGCCTGGACCGACTGCGGGTAGAAGGCGTCGGACGGCAGCATGTACCGCAGGAACAGCACCTTCTTCGCGACGTCGGTGGAACCCCAGGGGATGACGGTGACGGTGGGGTCGGCTGCGGCGCGGGCGGGGACGTCCTGCGGGGCGGCGACGACGTAGGTGTAGTTGCCGTCGCTGTCGGTGCGGGTCTGGAAGTCGGCGGCGCACGCGACGACGGGATACGGCGTCACCTGGTCGTTCTGGCACATCGACCAGTACCGCACCTGCCGGTCGGGTGCGGTGACGGGTTGGCCGGCGCGGGTGTCGGGGAAGGTGGGCGCCCGGCCCTGCACCACGACGATGCGTCCCGGCTGGTAGGTCAGCCCCGCCCCGACGTACTTGTTGTCGCCGTTGGGGAACAGTCCCGACGTGCTCGCGGGGTTCACGAACGTGGCCTCGGGGACGTTGCCGGGAAATGCGCCGGACGCGGCGCCGGCGATGATCTGATCGAATCCGGCTTCCGCGATCTGCCCGAGGGGGCCGTTGTCGTAGGCGGCGGGGTCGAATTCGGTGCCGCAGGTCGGAACCGGCGACGTTCGGCCCGCGGACGTCAGTGTCACGTCGGGCAGTGGGACGCCGCCCGACGGCGATGCCGGGTCGTCGGGCACGTAGACCCGGATGATGAGGAAGCCGACGGGCACCGACTGCGCATCGACTCCGGCCGGGAGGGCCTGAATCTGGTTGCGCGAGTGATCGGCCGGTCCGGTCACGACCGTCGCGTGCCACCGCTTCTGCGGGGTGGGCAGGGAACCGGCGGCCGCGTCGGTGAACGGGTTTCCGCTGCCCGGGTCGGGCCCGATCTGGTTGTCGCGCAACGTGTCGACGGTGTCGAAGTTCGTCCCGTACGTGTTGAGCGAGAAGTAGCGGGCTGCCGGGTAGGTGCCGTTCAGTTCGATGCTGTCGCCGGGCCCCAGCGCGTAGGGCAGCACCCAATACGTCGCGTTGGCGTCCGGGAAGGCCACGTTGAGCACGGTCGAGTTGGACATGAACTGCCACGCGCACGGCGCCGTCGGAGCGGGTGCCGCCGAGGCGACCGACACCGCGCCCGTCCACAGCAGCAGGAGACACACGGCGGCAACGACCTTCCCTGCCATGGTGGTCAGAACACCTCCCCGAACGCGGTCAGCTTCTCGATGCCCTCACGGTCGATCTCGCCCGGAGTGTAGCGGTTGATCAGCTGGATGTAGGCGAGATAACGCGCCATCGCGTCGGCGCTCTGCTGGGCGAACGCCGGGGGCAGCGGCGCGGCGAGCTGAGTCGGCAGGTACTGGGTCATCAGCTGGGCGGCCATCGCCGGGCCACGCGGGTCGTGATCGAAGGTGTTGTCGAGTTCGGCCCGGCCGCGCTCGGTGGCGTAGTCGTAGAACTCGTACTGGAACGACGCGGGGTCGACGAAGGACGTGGGCCCCAACCACTTCGAATACACCGCGACCTTCGCCTCGGGGGTGCGCAGCACGTAGATGTGGGTGGGGGAGTTGTTCCAGTTGACCCCCTGCGGCGCGTGCTCGTTGGTGGCCAGGACGACGTGGTCGCGGCCCGCGGCGGCGTTGCTCCGCAGCAGCGGCAGGAGATCGACGCGTTCGGCGTACGTGGCGAACAGGTCCCCGGACATCCAGTTCCGGTCGCCGTGACCGAGCGTCGCGAGCAGCGGCACCACGTCGACGCTCGACGTGAGCTGGGCGCGCGGGGTGTCGGTGTCGCCGGTGAATCGTCCGGTCGGGTCGGCGACGATCAGCGGGATGTGAAACGCCTCGTCGTAGGCGGTGGACAGCTTGCCCGCCACGAAGCCGTGCGCCCCCGCGTACTCGCCGTGGTCGGATGTCATGACGAACACTGTGTTCGCCGCGACGTCCGCCGGCAGCGAATTGATCACCGTGCCGATGTGATGATCGACCATCGACAGCACGTTGGTGTAACTGTCCAGGGCCCGCTCCCAGTACGTGTAGGGCGCGAAGGCGATGTGCCGGTCGGGGTCGGTGCCCTGGCCGTAGGGCTGGAGGTAATAGTTCGACAGATTCTGGACGTCGTCGGTGACGCCGCCCCACACCAGGGCCTGGAACTCCCGCGCGAAAACCTGGGTGCTCGGTTTCGACTGCAGCGCCTTCTCGGGTTCCCAGTTCGGTGGCACGGACGGAAAACCCAGCCGCGGGGGATCGCTCTCGCCGGTGGTCACCGACCAGGCCCGGGCGGGGCTGAGCGGGGGAACGTTGTTCGCGTACAGCGACTGGTAGCGTTCGGCTTCCGTTCCGGCCCAGAAGAACTGCTGGTCGTGGGGGTTGACGAAGCTCGCCGTGAGGCAGAACGGCCCGTCGCCGGGTTTTCGCGTCGACAGCCAGGCCGCCGCCTGGTCGGCGATGTGCCCGTCGAATTCGAAACCCTCACCGTTCAATCCGATGATGTCGGGCATGGTCAGCCCGTCGAACCCGTACTCCTCCAGATAGCCGGGGGCGAGCCCCGAATCCTCGTCGGGCGACGGCGACAGATGCCATTTGCCGACGTACGGCGTGACGTACCCGGCCTGCCGCAGCAACTTGCCGTACGTCGGAAAGTCGCGTCCCATCGCGGGCGACGGGACGGGGGAGGCCCGATTTCCGGTCCGCGTCTGCAACATCCAGTTCTGCAGCGGGTAGAGCCCGGTGACGAAGCACGCGCGGCCCGGACTGCACGCCACCCCGGCCGTGTAGTGCTGCGTGAATTTCACCCCGGGCGCCCACAGCTTGTGGAGGTTCGGCATGAACCGCTGCAGGAACTGGTCCGCGGTGGTGATCCCGGCCGGAAAGACCTGGGGAAACCGCATCTCGTCGACGACGATGAACACGATGTTGGGCTGCACGTAATTGTTCGGCTGGCGGCGTAGCGGCGTCTCCGACGCGTCCGCCCGGCGGTCGAAGAGACCCGACATCACGGTCACCCCACCCGCGACCGCTGCCCCCGAGAGAAACGTTCGCCGGTCGATTCGATGTCCTGACTTCTCGTCGGTCATGGCGGTTCCTCCGGTCGAAGGGATGGGATCGTCTCACTGTCTGTACCCACTTTCGAACGAAGTAGTGATGTGTCGGCGGAAATGTCGCGCGTGATTGGATACACCCGTGAATGCCGTAGTCCCGACCCCGCCCGATCCGTTCTTCACCGTCGGCACCCGACTCGACGGCAGGCTGGGCCGAACCGGGACCATTCACACCCCGCACGGCGACATCGCGACGCCGTCGTTCGTGGCCGTCGGTACCAAGGCCACCGTCAAGGCGGTGCTGCCGGAGAGCATGAAGGAACTGGGTGCGCAGTCGCTGCTCGCCAACGCCTACCACCTGTACCTGCAGCCCGGTCCGGACATCGTGGACGAGGCCGGTGGCCTCGGCAAGTTCATGAACTGGGACGGCCCGACGTTCACCGACAGCGGCGGATTCCAGGTGATGTCGCTGGGTGTCGGGTTCAAGAAGGTCCTGGCGATGGAAGCGGTCGGGGTGAGGTCCGACGACGTCATCGCCAAGGGCAAGGAACGCCTGGCGACCGTCGACGACGACGGCGTCACCTTCAAATCGCACCTGGACGGGTCGCGGCACCGGTTCACCCCGGAGGTGTCGATGCAGATCCAGCACCAACTCGGCGCCGACATCATGTTCGCGTTCGACGAGCTCACCACCCTGCTGAACACCCGCGGGTACCAGGAGCAGTCGGTGGAGCGGACGCAGGCGTGGGCGGTGCGCTGCGTTGCCGAGCACGAGAAGCTCACCGCGGAGCGTGCCCACCGCCCGTATCAGGCGCTGTTCGGGGTGGTCCAGGGCGCGCAGTACGAGGACCTGCGGCGGCAGGCGTGCCGGGGCCTGGAGTCGATCACGGGCGAGAGCGGCCGCGGCTTCGACGGGTACGGCATCGGCGGGGCGCTGGAGAAGCAGAACCTGGGCACCATCGTCCGCTGGTGCAACGAGGAACTCCCCGAGCACAAGCCGCGGCACATGCTCGGCATCAGCGAGCCGGACGACTTCTTCGTGGCCATCGAGAACGGCGCCGACACGTTCGACTGCGTCAATCCGTCGCGGGTGGCGCGCAACGCGGCGATCTATCACCCGGCCGGCCGGTTCAACATCAACACCAGCCGCTTCCGTCGTGATTTCACACCGATCGACGAGAACTGCGACTGCTACACGTGCGCGAATTACACCAGCGCCTACATCCACCATCTGTTCAAGGCCAAGGAGATGCTGGCGTCGACGCTGTGCACCATCCACAACGAGCGCTTCACCGTGCGGTTGGTCGATCAGATCCGCGACAGCATCGACGGCGGCTACTTCGACGACTTCAAGGCCGACACGCTGGGCCGCTTCTACCGCAGGTGAGTGGGAATGCGTCCTCGGGGACACATTCCCACTCACGTGGGGGTCAGAGCTGGTAGGTGGGCTCGCGCTTCTTCACATAGGCGATGACGCGGTACGTGATCGGCATGACCAGCACCTCCACCAGGGTCTTCCACAGGAATCCGACGATCACGTAGTTGACGAAATCGCTCCACGTGCTGATGCCGATCGCGCCTGCGGCGATGGAGCAGAAGATCAGGGTGTCGGCGAACTCACCGACGATGGTCGAGCCGATGAGCCGCGCCCACAGATGCTTCTCCTTGGTGCGCTCCTTGATCAGGACCAGCGTCACCGAGTTCAGCATCTGCCCGACGAGGTAGCCGGACAGCCCGGCGATCAGCAGTCGCGGGTACACGCCGACGACGGTCCGCAGCGCTTCCTGGTTCTCGTAGAAGTCGGCGGACGGCAGTTCGATGAGAAGCCAGAAGCAGAACGCGGCCAGGATCAGGGCGCCGAAGCCCAGGTAGATCGCGCGACGCGTCGACTTGAACCCGTACACCTCGCTGAGGACGTCGCCGAGGATGTAGGCCAGCGGGAACAGGAAGAACCCGCCGTCCGTGATGACCGGCAGGATCTGCAGCGGCCCGAGCGTCAGCGACGAGTCGGCGAAGAATGCGACGCCTTTCGTCGCGCAGATATTCGAGATCAGCAGCGTCGCGGTGAAGAGCGCGACGAACGTGGGGTAGTACCCGCGGCTGACGTGCGCGAACGTCGCGTGGTCGTCTGGTTTGGTCTGCTGATCTGAGGCTGTCACGCCGCAATCCAAGCACCTGCAGGTGGAGGGGCGCGAATCAGGAACGGGTGAACGTACCTTTTGTCCGATCTGACGCGACGAAAGGTACGTTCACCCGCCCAGTGGGACGTGACTCGGACTAGCCCTGGACGACGCGCGTGCCGCCGGCCAGTTCGTCGTGCTTGCCCTGCTTGGTGGGGCTGCCGTTGATCGTCACGCCGATTACGACGGCGGCGACGACACCGAGCAGACCGAACAGGAACCCGAGGAACGGGAACCCGCCGAGCGCGCACAGGACGTAGAAACCGTTCCGGGTCAGCGACTGCTGCTGGGTGGGCAGTCCGCCGTTCGGGCCTACGACGCGCAGGCCCAGGAGCTGCTTGCCGAGCGTCTGCCCCCGCGTCGTCTCGAGGAACACGAAGTAACCCACCGCGGCGGCCGCGGTGAGGATCGCCCCGAGAAGGCTGCCGAGGAAGGTGCCCACCACCAGCGAGATGACGGTGGTGACCACGGCCAACGGAATGCCGACGATGAGGCCGTCGATCACCCGCGCCCCGAGGCGCGGAAGAAGGTCGCCGGGCCGGGTCGGGTCGAACCCGAAGTCGGGCTGAGTGAACGGCTGGGTGCCGAACTCCTGCGCCGAATCGAACTGCGGCTGTGCGCCGAACTGCTGTCCGTACTGCTGCTGTCCCGCCCCGTTGTAGTGCGGCTGCCCGTACTGCTGCCCACCGAACGGCCGTTGTCCCTGGTTGGGATCGAATCCGCCAGAAGTCATGTGTTCCCCCTCGAATCGCGAGTCCTGAATGTCTCGGATGACGCCTGAGCACAATACGCAAGGGGTGGGAGTGACTCGAGTGACGGGAGTAGCAAAACGGGTGGGCGTGCTTCCGTCCCGCAGGACAGGAGCACGCCCACCCGTGGGGCGCGAACGGTCAGGCCGCGACGTAACGGCCGGTGAGCACGCGGTAGGCGTAGGTCGACGCGATGATCGTGATCGGGATCGAGACGAGAAGTCCGACACCGCAGAGGAGTGCACCGACGATGTTGATGCCGACGAGGGCCAGGGCCAGCAGCAGCACCTGGCCGACGTTCTGCGAGATCACCCGGAAGCTCGACTTGATGCCGGTGATCGCGTCCTCGTTCTGGTCGATGACGAACTGCAGCGTCCACCACGTCAGGAAGATGACGATGAGACCGGGGATGATGAGCAGCACGAAACCGATGGTGGAGGCCACACCGATGATGACGCTGGCGATGATGATCGCCCCGACGTTGGTGAACTGGAAGAACGAACCGAACGCCGGCTTGTTCCCGTCCACCTCGTGCAACGCGCCGCGCACGAGTGCGGCGTTGATGAGGTAGCCGACGATGGTGGTGACGATCGTGCCGATGATGCGCCACACCGAGAACGCCGCGCTCATGTCGGAAGACGTGCTGAATCCACCGAAGACGAGGTTCAGCACCACCTCGATGACGACGGCGATCAGGAGAATGCCGATCCAGATGAGGGCGTTGTCCTTGAACTTGTTCCAGCCGTAGCCGATCGCGTCGCCGACCGAGAACTGTCCCGGCGTCTGCCCGGGGGCGCCGTAATCCGACATCGGCGGGGGCGGCGGATATCCGCCGGGCGGTGGGCCCTGCGGCGGCGGCGGGTAATTACCCTGCGGCGGCGGGTAATTTCCGCCGGGCGGGGGTCCTTGCGGCGGGGGCGGGTAATTGCCGGGCGGCGGCGGATAGTTACCGCCGGGGGGCGGTGGGTAGTTACCGCCGGGGGGCGGTGGCGGATATCCGCCGGGCGGTGGACCCTGCGGCGGCGGAGGGTAATTTCCCGGAGGCGGCGGATAACCACCGGGCGGCGGCGGAGGGTTGCCCTGCGGGGGATATCCGCCCTGGTCACCGCCTTGGGGTTTGTCGTTCGGGTCGTATCCACCAGTCGTCATGTGATCCCCTCAGCAAGAGTTGAGCGCTCGCGCGTGACAGTGCGAATAAACACTACGTGGACAATCCTTTACTCGCCTCCCTTTGGTCTGCTTCTTCTCCTGCGGTTTTGATGCTTTACGCTGGTTATCGTGACTAATTCTGGGGGATCGGACGATTCGAATCCGTACAAGGGGCAGACGCCACCGAGTTACGGTGAGGTGCCGGGATTACCGCGTGACGGTTACGGGGTCGACGAATCCGGTTATCCCACCTATTCGGCGCCCACCGAAAAGTATCCCGACTACCAGCAGCCGGGCGCGTACGGCACTTCCCCGAATCCGTATGCGGCGCCGAATCAGTACGGCGGCGACCAGTACGGCGCCCCGAACCAGCAGTACGGGACACCCAACCCGTACGCCGCCCCGAATCAGTACAACGCCCCGAACCAGTACGGCGCACCCAATCAGTACGGGGCACAGGGCCAGTACGGCGGTCCCGGTCCGCAGTACGGCGCACCGAATCCGTACGGCGCGCCCTACCCGCAGTCGCGCGGGACGAACGGTCTCGCGATCGCGTCGCTGATCACGTCGATCGTCGGCGGGTGCTTCTACGGCGTCGGCTCCATCGTCGGCATCATCCTCGGCATCGTTGCGCTGGGCCAGATCAAGCAGTCCGGGCAGGAAGGCCGCGGTCTCGCGATCGCCGGAATCGCCATCGGCGGAGCCTACGTCGTCGGCTGGATCCTGTTCTTCGTCATCATGCTCATCGCGGCGGCGTCGGGGGCCTGACCACCCACGGTTCGCGGGGCAGACGGGCGGGGTCGAAGCGGTCGAGGAGGCTGCTGAGATCCACGACCTCGCCCGGTGCCGCGAGTCCGAGCGACGTCGCCATCAGACCGAGGACGTCGCCGGGGGTGCGTCCCAACGCTTTCAGGTCGGCGAGGGTGACGGCGCCGTCGCGTTTCGCCAGCCGCTTGCCGTCCTCGTTGAGTGCCAGCGCGACGTGCGCGTAGGTGGGGGCGGTCAACCCGAGCAGTCCCGCGAGGTACGCCTGGCGGGGCGCGGACGACAGCAGGTCGTCGCCGCGCACCACCTGATCGATTCCCTGGGCGGCGTCGTCGACCACGACGGCCAGGTTGTAGGCGGGCGTTCCGTCTCCGCGGCGCAGCACGAGGTCGTCGACCATACCGGAATAGCTTCCGTGCAGGACGTCGTGGATGGTGAACGACGTGACGTCGGCGCGCAGTCGCAGTGCGGGTGGGCGGCCGCCGGCGAGCCGATCCGCGCGTTCGTCGAGTGTCAGGTCGCGGCACGTCCCCGGGTAGGCGCCCTGGGGGGCGTGCGGGGCCGAGGCCGCCTTCTGGATTTCTCTTCTCGTGCAGAAGCACTCGTAGGTGAGACCGGCGTCGTGGAGCTGCGCGATGGCATCCGCGTACCGCGGGATCCGGTGCGACTGCGACACGACGTCGCCGTCCCAGTCGAGTCCGAGTTCGGTGAGGTCGGCCAACTGCTGGTCCCGGGCGCCCTCGCGGACGCGGTCGAGGTCTTCGACGCGCAGCAGGAACCGCCGGCCGGTCGACCGCGCGAACAGCCACGCCAGCACGGCCGTCCGCAGGTTTCCGAGGTGCAGGTCGCCGGACGGACTGGGGGCGAACCGTCCCGCACCCTCCGCCGAATGTGACAGCGGTTCACTCTGACGAGACGAATGTGACATCAGGCGACGGGTCAGCTGGCCAGTTCGATCGACGACGACGGCGCGGCGTCGGCGCCCTGCAGAACCATGCCGATCTGGATGTCGAGCGCGTGCTCGAGGTACTCCGGCGGATACAGCGCCGGACTGCCGAGCGCGTCGAGGGCCAGGCCGTCGACGGTGGCGAGCAGAAGTGCCGCACGGGTTTCCGCTTCGGGTGTGCCGATCCCGATCAGCACGGCGGACAGTCCGGTGCGGATGGTGAACAACGTCTGGCGCCGGATCTCGGCGAGCGACGGGGAGGTCGCGGCCCGGACGGCGAAAGCCGCCAGGACGTGGACCTCCCGCGACCTCGCCTCGTCCAGCGGCAGGAGCTGGGACATCGCCGCGAACAGGGCAGGCGCGGGGTCGCCGCCGCGGTCGATCTCCGACAGCCGGGCGAGCACGGTGTCGACGAGGGTGCGCAGCGCGAAGGCGAACATCTCGTCCTTCGTGGAGAAGTGGTGCTGGACGGCACCGATGGACACACCCGCCCTCTTGGCGACCTCGCGCACGCTGGCACCCTCGAGGCCCGACTCGGCCGCGACATCGAACAGGGCTGAGGCCAGGTGCTCGGGGCTGGTGGACGAGTATCGGCGTTCGCGCATGCCCCGAACATTACTTACGTATTGATTCGATACGTGCGTCAGAGGCTCGTGTCGCCCGAGTGACGGGTGTGTTTTCGGTTATCGGCGGACGTACGTCAGGAAAATCATCCCGCTCTCGAAGGCCCGGCTGTCGGCGAGCCGGAACCGCTGGGGTGCGAATTCGCCGTCGAACAGCGGAATGCCGGTGCCGATCGCCACGGGGTTTAGCTTGATCCGAAGCTCGTCGATCTCGGGCTCCACCGCGGCCGCGAGTTTCCCGCCGCCGCACAACCAGATGTCCTTGCCGTCCTCCTGCTTGAGTTCCCGTACCTTCTCGATCGGATCGCCCGAGACGATCTCGACGTCCGGGTCGGGCGACTCGGTGATCGTCGTCGAGAACACGCACTGCCGCAGGTGCGCGTACGGGCTGGTCACGCCGAGGTCGAGGCCCGGCTGGTAGGTGCTGCGGCCCATGAGCACCGTGTCGAAATGCCGGTTGGGGGCGTCGATTCCCAGCGGCGCCCGCATGTGGGTGGGGACAGTCTCGGGGTACTCGGCGATCATCACGGGCATGTGATCGCCGTCGACCTCGAAGATGGCGCCGGTGGGGTCGGCGCCGTCGGAGCCGGCGATGAATCCGTCGATGGTGCCGGCGACGTAGTAGACGAGCTTTCGCATGTGGGTCCTCCCGCGGTCGGTAACTACTCCGTTTGTAGTACTGTAGGCGCAGTGGTTGCAAGCTCTTTTTGCGAAGGAGAGTCGATGGCGCAGAATCCGGAGCGACGCGCGGCGCTCGTGAACGCGGCGATCGAAGTGCTTGCGCGAGAAGGCGCCCGCGGGCTCACCTTCCGCGCGGTCGACGCGGAGGCCGGGGTGCCGAAGGGGACGGCATCCAATTACTTCGCCAACCGCGACCACCTGTTCGACCAGGTGGGCAAGCGGATTCACGAACGCATGGGGCCCGACCCCGCGGTACTCGAGGACAGCGTTCGTCGACCGCAGAACCTGGCGCTCGCGATCGAGTACATGCAGGCACTGTTCGGCAGGATCACCCACGACCGGTCGGGATACCTCGCGCTGCACGAGTTGCGACTCGAAGCGGTCCGGCGGCCCGAGTTGCGGACCACGTTGACCCGCCCGATCTCCGAGAATCTGGAGCGCGACATCGGGTTTCATCTCGACTCGGGGCTCCCCGGCGACCGCAGCACCGTCGTCATGCTCTACCTCGCGATGAGTGGGCTCATCGTCGAGCACCTGACGCTGCCCGGAGTGCTCGAGGCGGTCGACATCGACGCGCTCATCGCCGATCTCGTGACGCGCGCCGTGGCTACGCCGGACGCCTGAGCGCGTAGTCGTCCGGGTTGATCTGGCGGGTGCCGTGCATGGCTATGGGCACGACCGGTGCGCCCGTCGCGAGGGCGACCCGGGCGATTCCGGTCTTGCCCTTGTGGAGTCGGCCGTCGGGCGACCGCGTGCCCTCCGGGTAGATTCCCCAGGCCTTGCCGTCGCCGAGGATCTTCCGTGCGGTGTTCAGTGCGGATTCCGCCGCGGAGGCCCCGGATCGGTCGATCGGAACCTGCCCGGCCGCGGTGAAGAACCAGCGTTTCGCCCGGCCCTTCACGCCGCCCTCGATGAAGTACTCGTTCTTGGCGACGAACGTGATGCGCCTGCGGACCATCAGGACGAGGAAGAACGAGTCGACGACGGTGAGGTGATTGCTCGCGAGGATCACCGGACCCGACGCCGGGATGTGGTGTGCGCCGTCGATCGTGGGCCGTCCGAAGACCCGCAGAACCGGTCCGATCAGCACGTATTTGAAGATCCAGTACCACACGGTCGAACTCCTGACTCGCAGCGAAGGGAGCGTAGACACTGTCTATTGATGCTATGATAGACACTGTCTACATGAGTGGAGAAGTCCAATCCCTGCGCGAGCGACTGATCGACTGCGGCCGCGAATTGCTGGACGAGGGGGGCATCGACGCCGTCGGGTTGCGCGCGGTCGCCCGCCGCGCCGGGGTGTCGCACGGAGCGCCGCGGCGGTACTTCCCCACCCACAAGGCGCTGCTCGCCGCCGTCGCGGCGTCGGGGTTCGCGGAGCTGTCCGAGGACCTCCGGTCGGCGACCGCGTCCGAGACGGATCCTGTCGAGCGGTTGCGGCAGACGGCACACCGGTATCTCGCGTTCGCCGACACCCACCGCACCCTGTACGAATTGATGTTCCGGCACGACCTGCTCGAGGGTTCGGGGCAGGACCTCCGGCAGCACTCGGCACCCCTGTTCGCGTTCGTGGTTGCGCTCGTCGCGGACGCCGGTGCCGCGGAACCGGACGTCGTGGCGTTGAACCTGTGGACCCACCTGCATGGAGTGGCGACCCTCCGGACCGCCCGCAGCATCGACGTGATCGTCGGGGACTTCGACGCAGGCAGCTACGCCGCCCAACTGATCGAGCTACATCTCAGGGCACGGGGATGACGGCGCGCGGCAGGTCGGCCCGCAATTCCACATCGGTGACGAAGTCTCCGTCGCCGGGCTCGTAGCGTCGCTGCGGATCGAAGTCCTCCACCCGGAAGCTGTCCAACGTGGGGGAGTGCGTGGTGACCGCGAGCGCCCCGCCGTCCAGGTCGAACTGCAGGAGCCGCTGAAAACCGGTCTCGCGGCGGCCGTCGACGGTGAAGTATTGGTAGTCGGCCAGCAGTTCCACGACCTTCCGGTCCGTGTCGTCGACCTTCCGGTCGGTGACCGTGGTCTGCCCGTCGACATGTCCGGCGAGCACCAGGAACACCGTCTCGAACGGAACGACGAGCCGGTTCCAGATCTGCTGCCCCGCACTGCTCCCGATGTCGCCGAACCCGCTCATCCGCAGCGAGCCGTCCTCGTCCAGGTAGTAGTGGCTGCCGATCACCACGTTGCGGTCCGGATGGTCGGCGAGCACACCCTCCGCCCACTTCAGGACGTGCTCGGGTGGGTTGTAGCCGATGTAGAGCATCAGGAATTTCGCGCCGGCGATGTCGAGCAGATCGTAGTGCGCCGAATTGTCCGTGTCCGTGACGGATCCGCCCCAGTACGGCTGGTCGCGGAACCGCCAGGGCCCGAAGAACTCGTTGTAGAGGGCGTGGTTCTTCTCGTGCTCGCCCGGGATGAGCCGTCCGCCGGCGTTCCACAGATTGTCGTGGTTGCCTGGCAGGACACCGTAGGGAATGCCGGCGTCCTCGAGCGTGGCCATCGCCTTGTCCGCGACCTCGAACTCGGGCCGGGCCCGGGAGTCGGGTGCTCCCGGGCGGATCCAGCTCTGGACGAGGTCGCCGGTGTGCATGGAGTAGGCGATCTTGCGTGCGGCGGCGTTGTCGGCGGTCCACCGGGTCATGTCGAAATACACCTCGGGCCGATCGCGCGACACGTACTGGGTGTCCGAGATGTGCTGCAGCGCGAAGTCGTACGTGCTCGGGTCGGCGAACTGCTGATCGGCCGTCGCGTTGGCCTCACGGAAACTCCGGTCCCGCCGGGGACCGTCGACGACGAGGATCTGCGCGGAGTCCGCATCCTCGATCGTCGTGGTCAGCGTGACCGGGCCGCCCGGGGCGGACGGCTGAGCCGTCGCGACAGCCTCACCCCAGCTCTGCCTCTCCTCGTCCCACACGTGCATCGCGAGGTCGTCCAGATTCACCGACCGGCCCTGCCACGTCACGTCGCTCCCGGTGGTGTCCGCAGGAAACCGGACCTCGTATCGCATGTACGGGTACTCGTCGAAGTCGCGGCTGGTGGCCGACGTGCCGTCCGACTCGTCGCCCGGAATCCGCTGCGAGGGGATGGCCTCGCCGGTGGTCCCGGCGAACATCACCGCCGACGCGAGCGGCACCGAGGTGGTGAGGCCGCGGGCCGGCAGTCCCGACGCGCCGCGGGGTTCGGGATCGGCGAGGGCCACCATGTCGCCCCCGAGCAGTGCCGCGGCGAGCGTCACCGCAGCGAGTGCGGCAATCCGTCCCGGCGCGCTCATGACCCGAGGCTACAAGCGCGGCCGGGACGGTGCCGACCGTCAGGCCTTGCGGCCGAGGAAGGCCAGGACCCGGGTCTGCTCGTCGGCGTCCGCGGACACGTTCACGGCCGGGCCGCACACGCCGGCCGTGCGGATGTTGTCGCCCAACTGCTCGGCGACGCCGCCCACCCACGCCAGGTCGTCGGCGGGAATGGTCTCGTCGAGACCGGTGGCCCGGGCCAGGTCCCAGCCGTGGACCACCAGATCGAAGCAGTAGAAGCTGTCGACCGTCGTTCCGAGTTCGGTGCGGCCGAAGTGCCCGTCGTACTCACGGCCGGCGAGAGCGGGGTCGTCCAGGATCTTCTGCATCTCATCGCGGGTGGACGCCCACGCGGCAGCCGGATCGTCGTCGACGGACGGGCCTTCGGGCAGTTCGAGATCCACGACCGTGACGATGTAGCGCTGCGTGTCGATCACGTGCCGCACGACGTCGCGGGCCGTCCAGCCGTCGCACGGGGAACTGTCGTCCCAGCGATCGGCGGGCACGGACTCGACCCGGTTCGTGAACTTGGCGGCGAGATCGCGGTAGTGGGCGGCGGGGGTTTCGGTTGTCGAGGTCATGCTGCCGATTCTTCCCCTGTCCACTGCCCGGGCGCTTGAACATTTCCGACATCGACGACGGATTCCGTCCCGTGCCAGTCGGGTGCCTCGCCGGCGAGGAGAGCCGACGGGGTCAGCGACGAGATCCGGCGGCATTCCCGCGACAGGTGCGCCTGGTCGCTGTAGCCGGCGGTGGCGGCGAGTTCGGCGAGTCCGGCCCGCGTCCCGGACTGCGCCAGCGCCATGAACCGCTGCAGTCGCAGGATGCCGCGCAGTGTCGCGGGCCCGTACCCGAACGCGTCGTTGCAGCGCCGCTGCAGTTGCCGCTCGGTGACCGAGGCGGCGTCGGCGAGGGCACCGACGGTCCAGGAGTGCCGCGCGAGGGCCCGCCGGACATTGCCGATCAGCGGGTCGGCCTCGGGTCCGCGATCCCGCCACATCCGCACGGCGTTCTCGAACAGGGCGATGCGTTCCGCGTGGCCGGATGCGTTGTCGAGTCGGTCGGTCAGCGTCCGTTCCCAGGTGGACCCCAGCACGTCTCCCAGCCCGACCCGGACGTTGCGGACCTCGGCGGCCGACGTGCGCAGCAGCGGCGCGCCGGCGCCGGGACGGAAACGGACACCGACGGAGTCGGTGCCCGGAGGCAGCGTGAACGACCAGGCAGCGGTTTCGGGACCGCACACCCGGATCCCGACTCCCCGGATCCACAGAATGTCCATGCACGCGTCCGGCACCAGCAGGTGTTCGCCCTCCGTGCGCGCCGACCATCCGCACACCAGGGTGTCGGTGAGGTCGGGCGACGGCGAGGTCGGCGTGTACCAGCCCATGTCATGGAGCGTAATCACCGATACCGACACGTGCGGGCGGGCACATCGCCCGAAGTGCCCGCACCAGCACGCAACTCGAGGTGAACTGTATGCACGGGTCCGCAGAGGTTCCCCCGGAGGCCCGCCACTTCGCCGTCACAGAGAACGAGGACTCCATGAGACGAACATGGGCGCTGGCAGCGATCGTCGCCGTCAGCCTGACCTTCTCGAGTTGCGCATACGACCGCACCGACTCCGGCGACACGGGAGGAAACGCCCCGGTGTCGCCGACACCGACGTCCCCGCCCGCCGCGCCCGGCACGCCGGTGCTGAAGATGGGGTCGACCACGCTTGGCGAAGTGATGGTCGACGACGGGGGCATGACCGTCTACGTGTACGACAAGGACGAGGTCGGGTCCGGCGCCAGTTCGTGCCGCGACACCTGCCTGCAGTCGTGGCCGCCGGTCACCTCGGTCACCGAGAACCCGACGGTGCAGGGACTGAAGGAAGTCGTCGTCGACACGATCCCCGCCGCGGACGGCACCCATCAGCTCACCGTGAACGGCCGACCCGTGTACCGCTACAAGGACGACAACAAACCGGGCGACGCGTTCGGTCAGGCCGTCGGCAGCGTGTGGTGGACCCTCGACTCGGCGGGCAACCCGGTCACGACAACTGCGGGCGGCGAGTAGGCCGGTCGATTCGCCGGTGGACAGTGGCGGTCAGCGTCGCCGACAGCGCTGCAGCGAACCACAGGGCGTCCAGCCCGATCCAGTGGTGCGCGAGTGTGCCCGTCACCGCCCCTACCACGAGGCCCGCCCACAGCGCGAAGTGTCGGAGCCACGCCCACCGCGGCCCGCCGAACAGTGCCCCGGCCAGCCGATGTCCCATCTTGACGAGGGCACCCGTCATGTAGGTGAGGCCGACGGTGACCTCGCCGTCGCGCTGGAAGAAGGAGTTCTCGGCGCCCATCGCGAGCAGCATCGCGCCGACGGCCACGGTGCTCGCACCGAACGTCGCCGCGATCGAGCCGGCGATCAGCAGGCCCGACACCACCGCGAGCACCGTCGTCCGTACGGGCAGGTTCCGCCGGTCGGACAGGTGCACGACGACGGCACCCAGGACGCACCCGAGCACGAACGTGCCGATCACCGCCGCAGCCGTCAGGGCGGGTGACCATCCGGCGTCCGCGAAGTCGACGCTGAACCGGGTGAGGTTTCCGCTCATGAAGGCGACGAAGAACCCGCCGAGCGTGATGAACCCCAGCGCGTCCACGTACCCGGCCAGCGTGGACAGCACCACCGCCAGGACGACTATCCGCCTGCTGTCGTCGATCGGCACCCCCACATCAAACACCGCGGCGACCGCGCATCAAACCCCATCGAACGACAGTGGCCCCCGATCCGGAGATCGGGGGCCACTGTGCAGTGGAGCGGGGTGGGGTCTCGCTAGGAGGTGCCGAGGGCGGGGGCGAGGGTGCTGGCCCAGGACTCGTGCAGCCGGTCCTGCCAGTAGTTCCACGTGTGGAGGCCCTCGTCGGCGATGTGCGTCTGCAGGTTGGCGCCTGCGGCCCTCGCCGCGGGGACGAACGTCCTACTGCTCAGACCCGAGGCGGTCTCGAGGGGAACCGTCTGCGAGAACTTGACCGGGTCGAACGATTTGCTGTCCGGGTCGACGGTGGGATCGCCTGCCGCGGAACCGGCACCGGACGAGATGTAGACGGACTTGCCGCGCAGTGCGCCAACGTTGAGCAGCGGGTCGTTGCGAAGCCACGTCGCCGACGGCCAGAAGCCCCACATGTTCAGCGCGTTGCCGCCCATCTGGCCGACCGAGACCTGGATGCCCTGGGCGAAGCCGGGCGAGCTGGCCGTCGGGTACCCGCTGTAGGAGGCGACTGCCTTGTAGAAGTCGGGGTGGTGCGTGGCGAGGTTCAACGCCGAGGTGCCGCTCATCGACAGACCGGCGACCGCGTTGTTCACGCCGTCACTGCCGAACTGCGAAGCCATTACCGGGGGCAGTTCCTGCGTCAGGAAGGTCTCCCACTTGACCCGGCCGAGCTTGGGGTCGTCGCGAAGCCAATCCGAGTAGAACGTGCCGCCGCCGCCGAACGGAATGGCGACGTTGACGTGCTTGCCGGCGAAGAAGTTCTCCACGTCGGTCTCGATCAACCAGCCGTTGTTGTCGTCCGGTGCGCGCAAGCCGTCGAGCAGGTACAGGGTCGGTGCGGGACCGCCGCCCGCCGCCTTGAGCACCTTGACCGGAATGTTCTTGTCCATCGACGGTGAGTACACCGAGATCACGGCCGAGTCGGCATGCGCGATGCCGGTTCCGGCCAAGACGGACACGAGGCCCGATGCCAATACTGCGACGAGGCCCACGATCAGCGCGCGGGTGCGATGAATCGCCATCCGAATGTTCCTTTTATCTCGAATCGACACACTGCACAGCGAACGCTGCACGGGAGACGATAACAGGAAGATAACGAGTTGCGCCTGTCGTGGTCTGGTCGTCCGCTACGGAGGGGCTGCCTACACGACGAAAGAAGCCCCTACGAACCGCTTCTCGGCAGTTCGCAGGGGCTTCCTGTGGCGGAGGATAGGGGATTTGAACCCCTGAGGGCGTTAACCCAACCCGCGTTCCAGGCGAGCGCCATAGGCCACTAGGCGAATCCTCCGTGGAGGAGCATACCCAACGACGGCGGCTCACCGTTAAACGGCCAGGTAGTCGCCGGTTCTACGACCACTTCAGCTGGTCGGCGGCGTACTCGGCGAGGGGGACGGAGCGGTCGCAGGACGTGTCCGGGTTCGCGGTGGCGTCGAGCCCGAATTTCGTCTCGATCGACAGGGTTCCGGCGTCGGTGCTGACCTCGAGGATGCACTGGTACTTGCTCTCGGCGAGGGCGCGGCCCTCCAGTCCGCCGACGTCGATCGTGCGCAACGCGTCGACCGGTTCCGGTGCGCTCGTCGTGGTGACGGTCACCGTGTTCAGCGTCTCGGGCTTGCCCCACGTGCAGGCGCGACGCTCGGGACTGTCGGTTGCGGCGCCTTCGCCGGCGCCCGCCGTCAGAAGCGGTGCGAGCGTCGCATCGTCCGCGAGCGTGCACGGCTCGGCCGCGTCCCAGCTCACCGCGTCCGAGGCGGCCGAGGTGTCGTCGCCTCCGCCGCAGGCCGACAGTGCTGCCACGGCGACAGCGAGTACCGCCGCGTGTGCTGTCCTTCTCAGTTTCATCCCGATCCTTTGCCGAAGGTGGCCGAATGCGGGGGCGACCGTAGCACTGGCCGAGGTCAGACGTGCGGCGTCGGCCGCGACCCGGGGTGGATCCCAGCCACGGCCCGGGGCCGTCTACACTCTGTGGTGGATCCCGCGCGGCGCGCATCCTGTGAACTCCCCCAGGGCCGGAAGGCAGCAAGGGTCAACGGGCTCTGCCGGGTGCGCGGGGTCCCCTATCTTTCGCATACCCGACCCACGATGTCGGTGAGAGGCCGCTCCTGATGACCAACCAGACCCAGATCGGGTTGATGAGCCATGAGGAACTACTTTCGGAGCACGAGCGCCAGACTGCGAGTTACGCGCAGCTGAAGACCGAGAAGCTCACGCTCGACCTCACCCGCGGCAAGCCCTCGCCCGAGCAGCTGGATCTGTCGGCGGCGCTGCTGTCCCTGCCCGGTGACGGCGACTTCCGCGACGGCAACGGCACCGACACCCGCAATTACGGCGGGCTCACCGGGCTGCCGGAACTGCGCGCCATCTTCGGTGAACTGCTCGGCATCCCCGTCGAGAACCTGCTCGCCGGCAACAACGCCAGCCTCGAGATCATGCACGACAACGTCGTGTTCGCCCTGCTGCACGGCACCCCCGACTCCCCGCGCCCCTGGTCGCAGGAGGAGAAGGTCAAGTTCCTGTGCCCGGCTCCCGGCTACGACCGCCACTTCGGGATCACCGAGACCTACGGCATCGAGATGATTCCGGTGCCGATGCGCCCGGACGGCCCCGACGTCGCGGTCATCGCCGAGCTGGCGGCGAACGATCCGCAGATCAAGGGGCTGTGGGCAGTTCCCAACTATTCCAACCCCACTGGCGCGGTGTACTCGGAAGAGGTCACGCGGACGCTGGCGTCGATGCCGACCGCCGCCCCCGACTTCCGGCTGTTCTGGGACAACGCCTACGCCGTCCACCCGCTGGTCGGTGAGACGGCGCCGTCGCTGGACGTCCTCGGGATGGCCGCGGAGGCGGGTCACCCGAACCGGCCGCTCGTGTTCGCGTCGACGTCGAAGATCACGTTCGCCGGTGCGGGCGTCAGCTTCTTCGGTTCGTCCACCGCGAACCTGGCGTGGTACGAGAAGTACCTCGGCAAGAAGAGCATCGGTCCAGACAAGCTGAACCAGCTGCGTCACCTGCGGTTCTTCGGTGACGCCGACGGCGTGCGCGCCCACATGGAGAAGCACCGCGAGATCCTGGCGCCCAAGTTCGCGCTGGTCCTGAAGATCCTCGAGGATCGCCTCGGCGCGTCCAAGGTGGCGTCGTGGACGGAGCCGAAGGGCGGATACTTCATCAGCCTGGACGTCATCGAGGGCACCGCGAAGCGCGTCATCGCGCTGGCGAAGGACGCGGGGATCGCGCTGACCGCCGCCGGATCGGCGTTCCCGTACGGCGTCGATCCCGAGGACAAGAACATCCGGCTCGCGCCGAGCTTCCCGTCCCTGGAGGATCTGAACAAGTCGATGAACGGTGTCGCGACGTGCGTGCTGCTCGCGGCCACCGAGTCCCGCCTGGATCTGCCGAAGTCCTAGACATCGCCGTCCGGCCGCTCACCGTCGGGTGGGCGGCCGGACGCGTCTCTCCACTACATCCGGGCGTAGCGGGCCATCACGAAGCTGTACACACCGTATGCGGCGATGCCCAGTGCGGCGAGGACCAGCAGGAACTGCCCGAACGGCGCCGAGCCCAGGGTCTTCACCGCGCCGTCGATGCCGGTGGCCTTGGACGGGTCGGAGTTGAAGACTGCCACGATGACCAGCACACCCGCGCCGGCGATGACGAGCCCCTTGGCGACGTAACCGACCACGCCGAGGGGTTCGACGAACCTCGACGGAGTGCCCTTCAGGTCGTCCAGGAAGTTCTTCGCCGCCCCCTTGTAGATGTGGTAGACGCCGACGCCGATGGCGACCAGGGCGACGACGATCAGGACGAATTTTCCGCCGCCGGACTGCATCAGCCGGGCGCTCATCCCGGCGTTCTGCTCGCCGCTGGACTTGCCGCCGCCGCGCGCGAACTGGACTGCCGAGAACGCGAACGCGAAGTAGACGACGGCCAGGCTGAACGCCTTGATTCGGTCCATCGCCGACGTTCCGTCGTCGTTCGCGTCGGACTGTTCGGAGGGGTGCGGCCCGACGATCGTCTCGGCGAGCCGCCACAGCGCCATCGCGACGAACGCGATCGCCGCCGCCCACAACGCGAATCGGCCACCGGGTTCGGAGGCCAGCGTGCCCAGCGCCCCGGACTGGTCGGCGTTGCCACCGCTGCCGAACGCCAACTGGATGATGATGTACGCGATCAGCAGATGTACGAACCCGCTCATCACGTGTCCGGCGCGGGCCACCCGTTCGAAGGTGGTGCTGTCGGTTGCGCGATCCACGGCTCCGCTGATACCGCTGGCTCGGTTGGCTTCGTTCTGGGCCATCGGGTGTCCTTCGGGGTCGTGCGACGGACCGGAGTCCCTTGACCGTAGTCGCGTACCCGGTATCGGCCGCGCCGACACCGGGTGAGCGCTATCGCACTGCGCTCGTGACGCGGTCGATCAGGTTGGAGGCGCTGTAGTAGTCGAGGCGGAAGCTGTCCTTGCCGAGCGCGATCACCTGCTTCTCTACGGACGGCGTCTGCTGCAACGTCGGATCCGCGAGGAACCGCTCGGCGTCCGCCGCGTCACCGATCACGATGAACGTGGTGTTGCCGGGCACCGCCCGCGGCAGGTTCTCCTGCCCGACCGGCACGACGTCCTTGCGGCCGGCCATGACGCCCTTGTCGGCGGCGCTGATGTCGGCGGGCAGCCCCGATGGCCGCCGGATCTGACCGCTGAGGTCCTGCCACGACTTGTCGTCGTACCGCAGCACCACGACGGGCGCGATCGCCTCAGCACCCAGGAACTGGGATGCGGCGCCGAGTTCGCCGCCGATCTCACCGGCGCCACTACTGCCCTGGCTGCGGCGCGAATGGGCCGCCACCGGCAACCCGGCGTCGACCATCGTCGCCGGCTGCAGCCTGGGCGGATCGACGGCCTGCTACCTCGCACTGACGGCGCCGCACACGTTCGGGTGTGCCGTCAGTCTGTCCGGATCCTTCTGGTGGCCCGGATCGGGGCCGGGCGTCCCGTTCCAGGACCGGGTCCGGGCGACGCCGGCATCGGGCAGCCGGTTCGACCTGGAGGTCGGGGCCCTCGAATGGATGCTCGTCGAACCCAACCGCGACGTGCGCGACCTTCGTGCGGGAAACCGGCCACCACGTGCGGTACCGGGAGTTCTGCGGAGGCCACGACGTCCTGCACTGGCGCGACGGTCTCGTCGCCGGCGTGGCGGCGATGCTGAAACGTACCGACCGGTAATGCAGTGATGTGGATAACTCTGTGAATAAACCGCGCGTCGAGGTGAAGGGGGCACCCGCCCGATCGTGGGATGGCAGGATCGAACCCATGGCACGCACGCTGAATCTGGTAGGGGACCCGGACGCCGACGCACTCCTGGCGAGTGATCCGCTGGCGCTGCTCATCGGGATGTTGCTCGATCAGCAGGTTCCGATGGAGACGGCGTTCGCGGGCCCGAAGAAGCTGGACGACCGGCTCGGCGGGCTCGAGGTGCACCGCATCGCGGAGATGGATCCGGAGGAGTTCGCGGCCGTCTGCTCGCAGACCCCGGCCGTGCACCGGTTCCCCGGATCGATGGCTACCCGCATCCAGTCGTTGTGCGCGTTCCTCGTCGAGAACTACGACGGCAGCGTCGAAGCGGTGTGGACGAGCGGCGACCCCGACGGCAAAGAGGTGCTGAAGCGTCTGAAGGCGCTGCCGGGGTACGGCGACCAGAAGGCCCGCATCTTCCTGGCGCTGCTCGGCAAGCAGATCGGGGTGGAGCCGAAGGGCTGGCGCGAGGCCGCCGGCGACTACGGCACCGAGGGGTCTCGGCGGTCCATCGCGGACGTCGTCGACGACACGAGTCTCCACGAGGTCCGTGAGTTCAAGAAGGCCGCGAAGGCCGAGGCGAAGAAGGCCGCGGCAGCGAAGAAGAAATAGCCAGGGCTACGGCAGCGCCGAAGAAGTAGCCGCCGCTACTCCGTGTCGGACGGCTTCTGATTCTGTTCCGCTTCGAGTTGCCGCCTGCGTTCGGCCTCGTGCATCCACGGGAACACGCTGTTGCCCTGGCCGCCGCCGATCGGTCCGTGGCCGAGCACGCCGTGTTCGTAGGCCGATTCGGCGTGCAGCGCGAGGTCGATGCCGGAGGACTCGTCCTCTCGGCTCACCCGGAAACCGAAGAGGCGGTCGATCAGCTTGCCCAGCGCGAACGTCACGCCGAACGCGTACAGCGCGACGACCACCACCGCGACCAGCTGCTTGCCGAGCTGGGCGAACCCGCCCCCGTACAGCAGGCCTTCCGGTCCGCCGGTCATCACCTCGGTGGCCAGCAGGCCGATCAGGATCGTGCCGACGATGCCGCCCATGAGGTGGACACCCACGACGTCGAGCGAGTCGTCGTAACCGAGGCGGAACTTCCAGCCGACCGCGAACGAGCAGACCACACCCGCCACCGCACCGACGACCACCGCACCGACCATGCTCACGGTGCCGCAGGACGGGGTGATCGCGACCAGGCCCGCGACGACGCCGGACGCCGCGCCGAACGTGGTGGGGTGACCATCGCGCTTCTGCTCGACGAGCAGCCAGCCGAGCAGGCCGGTGCATCCGGCGACGAGGGTGTTCAGGAAGATCGCGGCGGCGGTTCCGTCGGCGGCGAGCGCCGAGCCCGCGTTGAAACCGAACCAGCCGAACCACAGCAGGCCGACGCCCAGCAGCACCAGCGGCAGGTTGTGGGGGCGCATCGACTCGGATTTGAATCCGAGCCGCGGGCCCAGGACCAGCGCCAATGCCAGGCCGGACGCGCCCGACACGATCTCGACGACCAGCCCGCCTGCGTAGTCGAGGGCGCCGAACTGCGCGATCCAGCCCTGCGGATTCCACACCCAGTGCGCGACGGGTGCATAGACGACGAGGGCCCAGACGGGCACGAAGATCATCCAGGCCGAGAACTTGGCCCGGTCGGCGATCGCGCCGCTGATCAGCGCGGCCGTGATGATCGCGAACGTCAGCTGGAACGTGGCGAACAGGATCTCGGGGACCTGCCCGTGAACGGTGGTCGGGTCGATACCCGCCATCCCCAGGTGTTCCAACCCGCCGATCAGGCCGCCGCCGATGTCGTCGCCGAAGATGAGGGAGTACCCGGCCACCAGCCAGGCGACCGTGACCAGCGCGATCGACACGAAACTCATCATGATCATGTTCAGTACGCCGGTGGAACGGACCATCCCGCCGTAGAACAGAGCGAGCCCCGGAGTCATCAGCAGGACCAGCGCGGTACTGATCAGAAGCCAGGCGGTAGCTCCGGCGTCGATTGCAGGCACGACATTCTCCTCACACACCCGGACGAAACCAGGCGCGGAAAATCACGATGACCGCGGGCGGTTTCCACTGTGATGCCGATGCGTTGCGAACGTGTTACACAATCCGATCAGGCCGGATTTCTGCCTGTGAGTAGCGTCCCGACCGGGTGCTTCGACCACCGGGGCCGAGCTGTCGGGGCCCGCCGGTAGTCTTTCCGCGTGGCCCTGTACCGGAAGTACCGACCCGCATCCTTCGCCGAGGTGGTGGGGCAGGAGCACGTCACCGAACCACTGAGCATCGCCCTCGACGCCGGACGGATCAACCACGCGTATCTGTTCTCCGGTCCCCGCGGCTGCGGCAAGACGTCGTCTGCCCGCATCCTCGCCCGATCGCTGAACTGCGTGGAGGGCCCCACCTCGACGCCGTGCGGCCAGTGCCCCTCGTGTGTGGCGCTCGGCCCCGGCGGGTCGGGCAACCTCGACGTCACCGAACTCGACGCGGCCAGCCACGGTGGCGTCGACGACACCCGTGAGCTGCGTGACCGCGCGTTCTACGCGCCCGCCGAGTCGCGGTACCGGGTGTTCATCGTCGACGAGGCGCACATGGTCACCACGGCCGGGTTCAACGCCCTCCTCAAGATCGTGGAGGAACCGCCGGAACACCTCATCTTCATCTTCGCCACCACCGAGCCCGAAAAGGTGCTGCCGACCATCCGTTCGCGCACCCATCACTACCCGTTCCGCCTGCTCGCCCCGGCCACCATGCGGGGACTGCTGGAGAAGATCTGCCAGCAGGAGAGCGTCCCGGTCGCGGACCCGGTGTATCCGCTGGTCATCCGAGCGGGCGGCGGTTCGCCGCGTGACTCGCTGAGCATCCTCGACCAGCTCCTCGCCGGCGCCGGAGACGAGGGTGTCACCTACCCCCGCGCGCTCGCGCTGCTCGGCGTCACCGACGTCGCACTGATCGACGACGCCGTGGACGCGCTGGCGTCCGGCGACGGCGCAGCGCTGTTCGGGACGGTCGACCGCGTGATGGACGCCGGGCACGACCCACGCCGCTTCGCTGTCGACCTGCTCGAGCGGGTGCGCGACCTCATCCTGATGCAGGCGGTGCCCGACGCCGCCGAACGCGGCCTGGTCGACGCGCCCGGTGACGTGCTCGAGCACATGCGAGCCCAGGTCCAGCGGATCGGTCCCGCCACGCTCACCCGCTACGCCGAGGTGATGCACGCCGGTCTCGGCGAGATGCGCGGCGCCACCGCTCCCCGGCTCCTGCTCGAGGTGATGTGCGCCCGGATGCTGCTGCCGTCGGCGTCCGATGCGGAGTCCGCCGTGCTGCAAAGACTCGAACGCGTCGAACGCGGACTTCCGCCCGCCGGGGCAACGCCGGCCGTCGACGGGGCCCGTCCCGCCGCGGCGCCGACTCGTGCGCCCGAACGGCCCGCGGAGCCCGAACCGGAACCGAAGTTTCAGCGTCCGTCGATGCGCCAGGCCGCGGCCGCCACCGTGCCCCCGCCGCCGGAGCCGGAACCCGAGCCGATGCCGCGGCCCGTCCCGGAACCCGAGCCGGCGCCCGTCCCGGAGCCGGAACCGACGCCGGAGCCTGTGCCGACTCCCGAACCGGAGCCGACCCCCGAGCCGACGCCCGTTCCCGCGCCCGAGCCCGAGCCGACGCCTGTTCCTGTCCCGGAACCGACGCCTGAGCCGACGCCGGTTCCCGTCCCGGAACCCGAGCCCGCTCCCGTACCCAGTCCTGCCCCAGAACCGGAGCCCGGGCCGGAGCCGCTCGCACCCGAGATGGAGGTGGCCCCCGCCGCTGCTGCGGGTCCGGATGCCGCCACCTTGCGCGAGGCCTGGAATTCGCTGCGCGAGAAGGTGAGTCAGCGGAACAAAATCCTGCCCGCGATGTTGTCCGCCGCGACGGTGCACGACGTGCAGGGCAACCGCCTGATCCTGGCGCATCCCGTCCCCAACCTGGGCGCGCGCATCGCGTCGCCGCACAATGCCCGGGTGCTCGCCGAGGTCCTGTCCGAGATGTTCGGCGGCTCCTGGGAAGTGGAGTATCAGGCAGGTGCTCCGACGGCGCCGCCGCCACCGGTGGCGAAGGCCGCCGCCGCGCCGACGAAACCGGCCGGCGCGCCCCGGTTCTCCCGGCCCAGCCAGGAGAGGGCGGCGCAGCGCCCGCCACAGCAGCAGTCCGACACCCGGCCCTCTGATACGGGTGCGGCCCAGGCTCGTCCGTCGTCGGAGCCCGACGACGACATCCCGCCGCCGGAAGCTCCCGACTACCCGGACGATCCCGGTCCCGTCGATTACGAGGCCGTGTCGTCGACGCCGCCCGTCTCCACACCGGAGGACGAGGAAGAGATGTTCGCCGAGGCGGCCGAGCCCGTCGACCCCGCCACGCGCCGCGACCCGGAAGACGTGGCGTTCGAACTGCTCAAGGACATGCTCGGGGCCAAGAAGCTCGAGGGCTGACGCCGCGCCGTCACACCGCCGCGGTCGAGGTCGTCGGAACGAACCGGAATCCCGGTCCGGTGTCGTCGGTGTTGGTGGCGGTGGGTCCGGCGCCGGGCGCCGCGACCCGCACCTCGGGGATCCGCCGGGGCGACGGGCCGTGTGGCGGTGCCTCCCGCCACACAGGCTGCGCCTCCTGCAGTTCCAGGACGATGGAGTTCAGCGCCGCCTCGGACCACGGAACCCCGCCCAGCTGCACCCCGAACGGAATGCCGGTGGCCGCGGACCTGCCCACCGGCGTGCAGACCACCGGCGCACCCGTGTAGTTGGCCCAGAAGTAGTTCTCCCGCGCCCTGTCGAACACGCTCGAGTCGGGCAGTGCGTCGCGGCGCACCCCATCGGTGACGCGGCCGGGGCGCAGGATCGCATCCAGTCGGTGCTCCGCGAACATCCGGTTGTAGTCGTGCTGGAAGCGCAGGCGTGCGCGTTCGAGTGCGAAGTAGTCGGCGACGGGCAGCGCGAGGCTCGCCACCGCCGCGGTCGCGGCCAGCGCCGACTCCGGTCCGTAGTCCGTGATCCGGTCCGCGAATTGCCGGTGATACGAGCCGAACTCGGCATAGTCCCCGCTCAGCAGTCCCTGGGGAACGTCAGGCTCGGTCACGTCGACGATCGCACCGCCCAGGCCGCGGATGACGTCGAGGAAGCCGGAGAACAGCGCCCCGAGGGCGCCGGGCCGGTCGTCGCCGACACTGAGCGGGAGCCCGAACCGCTTGCCGGACAGCGCTTGTGACCCGCCGACGGCGGCGAGCGGGTAGCCGTCCGCGGGAACGTCCGGACCTACCGTCGTAGTGGGGTCGTCGATGTCGACGCCTGCCAGGTGGCCCATCAGCACCGCGCCCGCGTCGCGCAGCTGCCGCCACACTCCGGAATCGCCTGCGGCGATGTTGCCCGCGAGGACGCCGCTCGACGCCTCACCGGCAGCCCGGCCACCGCGTAGAGGTCCTTCAACGCGATCGGCAAACCGCAGACCAGCGGAGCCGGACCGGCGGCCAGTCGCTGTGCGGCAGACTCCGCGGCCTCGTACGCCTGCTCGGGATAGATCCGGATCCACGACCCGATGCCGCCGTCGTGTGCGGCGCTGCGCGACAGGCACGCGTCGAGCAGTTCGCGCGGATGCAGCGCCCGGGACTGCAGCAGCGACGCCGCCTCGACCTCGCTGAGGAGTGCCGGGTCGGATATGCGGACGCGGCAGTGCGTCCCAGTCCGGTTGCGGTCACCGCACCCGCGGTCGCGGCGCCGAACAGTTGCCGGCGGGACAATCGGGTCGAGCGCCGCGTCATTACAGCACGAACGGGCGGGCCCGGCAGGGCGCAGATCCGTCGATCGTGATCGCCTGGGTCACGATCCAGGATCGCTTTGGTCCTTCCTCTGGTTTTGCAACACGTTCTAAGGTGGACGTGCCGGGGTATGCCCCGTGCAGAGCGCCGTGTGCACGGTCGGCGTCGACGCAAATAAGGAAGGAACACTTCACAGTGACCACAGAGGCATTCATTTATGAAGCCATCCGCACCCCGCGCGGCCGCGGAAAGAAGACCGGTTCGCTGCACTCGGTCAAGCCGATCTCGCTGGTCACCGGCCTGATCGACGAGCTCCGCGCCCGCTTCCCCGACCTCGACGAAGATCGCATCTCGGACCTGATCCTCGGTGTCGTCACCCCCGTCGGCGACCAGGGCATGGACATCGCCCGCGTCGCGGTCAACGACGCCGGACTGCCCGACACCGTCGGCGGCGTCCAGCTCAACCGGTTCTGTGCGTCCGGCCTCGAGGCCGTCAATACCGCGGCGCAGAAGGTGCGCTCCGGCTGGGACGAACTCGTCATCGCCGGTGGCGTCGAGTCGATGTCCCGCGTGCCGATGGGCTCCGACGGCGGACCGTGGGCGCTCGACCCGGCCACCAACTACGACAACTACTTCGTCCCCCAGGGGGTGGGCGCCGACCTGATCGCCACCATCGAGGGCTTCTCCCGCGAGGACGTCGACGCGTATGCCGTCCGCTCGCAGGACCTCGCCGCGAAGGCGTGGACCGGCGGCTACTTCGCCAAGTCCGTCGTCCCGGTGAAGGACATCAACGGGCTCACCGTCCTCGACCAGGACGAGCACATGCGTCCCGGCACCACCCTCGAGAACCTCGCGGGCCTCACCCCGTCCTTCGCCGGAGTCGGTGAGATGGGTGGCTTCGACGCCGTGTCGCTGCAGAAGTACCACTGGGTCGAGAAGATCAACCACGTCCACCACGGCGGCAACAGCTCCGGCATCGTCGACGGCGCCGCACTGGTCCTCGTCGGATCCGAGCAGGCCGGCAAGGACATGAGCCTGACCCCCCGCGCCCGCGTCGTCGCGACGGCCACCAGCGGCGCCGACTCCACGATCATGCTCACCGGCCCGACGCCTGCGTCGAAGAAGGTGCTCGCTGCCGCCGGTCTGACCGTCGACGACATCGACCTGTTCGAGATCAACGAGGCGTTCGCGTCCGTGGTGCTCAAGTTCCAGAAGGACCTGAACATCCCCGACGAGAAGCTCAACGTCAACGGCGGTGCCATCGCGATGGGTCACCCGCTCGGAGCCACCGGCGCCATGATCACCGGCACCATGATCGACGAGCTCGAGCGTCGCAATGCCCGGTACGCCCTCATCACCCTGTGCATCGGCGGCGGTATGGGCGTCGCCACCATCATCGAGCGCGTCTGACCGCCCGGACCATCAGGAGACTTGAAGCAGTGAGCGAGCAGAACATCATCAACTGGGAGCAGGACGCCGACGGCATCGTCGTGCTCACCATCGACGATCCCAACCAGGGCGCGAACACCATGAACGACGCCTACATCTCCTCGATGAAGGCGACCGTCGACCGCCTCGTCGACGAGAAGGACGCCATCACCGGTGTCGTCATCACGTCCGGCAAGAAGACGTTCTTCGCCGGCGGCGACCTGAAGAACATGATCAAGGTCGGCCCGGAGAACGCCGACGAGATCTACAGCCACAGCGTCGCGATCAAATCGGACCTGCGCCGCCTCGAGACGCTCGGCAAGCCCGTCGTCGCCGCTATCAACGGTGCCGCGCTCGGCGGCGGACTCGAGATCGCCCTGGCCACGCATCACCGCGTCGCCGCGGACGTGAAGGGCGTCAAGATCGGCCTGCCCGAGGTCACGCTCGGCCTGCTGCCCGGCGGCGGTGGCGTCGTCCGCACTGTCCGCATGCTCGGTCTGCAGAACGCGCTCATGCAGGTGCTGCTCCAGGGTCAGCAGCGGGGACCGGTGCAGGCCAAGGAGGTCGGGCTCGTCGACGAGGTCGTGTCCTCCGTCGAGGAACTCGTGCCCGCCGCGAAGGCGTGGATCAAGGCCAACCCCGAGGGCGGCGTCCAGCCGTGGGACAAGAAGGGCTACCGGATTCCCGGCGGCACCCCGTCCACCCCGGCATTCGCCGCCAACCTGCCGGCGTTTCCCGCGAACCTGCGCAAGCAGCTCAAGGGCGCCCCGATGCCGGCACCGCGCGCCATCATGGCCGCCGCCGTCGAGGGCTCGCAGGTCGACATCGACAACGCGCTCCTCATCGAGGCCCGCTACTTCACGTCGCTGGTCACCGGCCAGGTCGCGAAGAACATGATCCAGGCGTTCTTCTTCGACCTGCAGGCCATCAACTCCGGGGCCTCCCGCCCCGAGGGCATCGAGAAGACCCCGATCACCAAGATCGGCGTGCTCGGCGCCGGCATGATGGGCGCAGGAATCGCGTACGTGTCCGCGAAGGCCGGCTTCGACGTCGTCCTCAAGGACGTCACCATCGAGGCCGCGAACAAGGGCAAGGCGTACTCCGAGAGCATCGAGGCCAAGGCACTGTCGCGCGGCAAGACCACCGAAGAGAAGTCGAAGACTCTTCTCGACCGCATCACGCCGACCGCCGATCCCGCCGATTTCGCCGGAGTCGACTTCGTCATCGAGGCCGTGTTCGAGTCACAGGATCTGAAGCACAAGGTGTTCCAGGAGATCGAGGACGTCGTCGACCCGAAGGCGCTGCTCGGCTCCAACACGTCGACCCTGCCGATCACCGGCCTGGCGACCGGTGTGAAGCGTCAAGAGGACTTCATCGGAATCCACTTCTTCTCGCCCGTCGACAAGATGCCGCTCGTCGAGATCATCCGCGGCGAGAAGACGTCCGACGAGGCCCTCGCCCGCGTCTTCGACTACGTGCAGGCCATCCGCAAGACGCCGATCGTCGTCAACGACTCGCGCGGCTTCTTCACCTCCCGCGTCATCGGCACGTTCATCAACGAGGCCATCGCCATGCTGGCGGAGGGCATCGAGCCCGCCACCATCGAGCAGGCAGGCCTCCAGGCCGGCTACCCGGCGGCGCCGCTGCAGCTGTCGGACGAGCTGAACCTCACGCTGATGCAGAAGATCCGCAAGGAAACCGCCGAAGCTGCGAAGGCCGAAGGCAAGGAACTGCCCGTCGATCCGGCAGGCGACGTCATCAACACGATGGTCGACAAGTTCGACCGCAAGGGCAAACTCGGCGGCGCCGGCTTCTACGACTACGCCGACGGCAAGCGCACCGGCCTGTGGTCCGGGCTGCGGGAGAACTTCGGTTCCAAGGAACTCGAAGTCCCGTTCCAGGACCTCATCGAACGCATGCTGTTCATCGAGGCCATCGAGACGCAGAAATGCTTCGACGAAGGCGTGCTCCTCACCACCGCCGACGCCAACATCGGCTCCATCATGGGAATCGGCTTCCCCGCCTGGACCGGCGGTGTGTCGCAGTACATCCAGGGTTACGAAGGCGGCCGGGCCGGCTTCGTGAAGCGTGCCGAAGAACTCGCCGCCAAGTACGGCGAGCGCTTCACCCCGCCGGCGTCCCTGAAGGCGTAGGCGGCTCCGCCGCCCGTGCGCCTTTTTGGTAGCTGCAGCAACCAAAAAGGCGCACGGGGAAGGTTATCCACAACTTCGCGGTTATCCACAGGCAAGGTGGATAACCGTGTTTTTGTCGGTTTCGGAGTCGGATACGCATCGCACGATGCGCCGTATGACCGACATTGATCTCCCAGACTTCCAGCGCCTCGTCGACACCCAGTTCGGGATCGTCACGCAGGCCCAACTCGAGCCCTTCGGCTTCTCTCGGGGCAGGGTTCGTCATCTCCTGGACTCGGGGCAGTGGCGCCGTGTCCTCCAGGGCGTCTATGCCGTCACCAACGGCCCGTTGACCCGCGACATGATCCTGTCCGCCGCTCTGCTCTACGGTGGCGGGCATTCGATGCTCAGCCACATCACCGCCGCGGAGGAATGGGGGATGGTCGTTCCCCGAGACGGCGAGCCGATCCACATCACGGTGCCGTACGGGAAGTCGTCGCGGTGCCAGAGCGCTACCGGCATGCGTCTGTCGCGGAAGCCGGGTAATCCCGTCGCTTTGTCCACACCGCTGCATCCCGGCGTCGTCGTACATCGATCCAGGGCACACGAATACATTGCCGTCGACACCGATCCGCCTCGTACGTCGCGAGCCGACACCGCACTCGACCTCGCGATCGCAGAGCCGACGGCACGGGACGCCTACACCCGGCTCATCGCCCTCGTGACCAATGCCCGGATCCCACTCCGCGACATCCAGCGACGCATGGACGAACGACGCCCGCGCCGATATGGCAAGGCGCTCGTGGATTCGGTACGACTGCTGGCCGACGGAGTCCAATCGGTGCTCGAATACCGGTATGCCGCCGATGTCGAAGATGCGCACGGGCTTCCGCGGGCGCGGCGCCAGTCACCCGTGGTCGTGGACGGACGCACCCTGTTCGAGGACTGCGACTACTCCGATCTCGGTGTTCCGCTCATCGTGCGACTCGACGGTCGCCGCGCGCATGCCATGGCGGAGGTCGCATTCCGGGACCGTCGACGCGACAACGCCGCCGAACTGCAGGGGCGGCCGCGACTGGTCTACGGATTCGACGAGGTGACGAAGAATCCCTGCGTGGTGGCCCGCGAAGTCGAGACCGTCTTGGTGCGGGAGGGGTGGATCAGGCCCGGTGAGAGGCCCTGTCGGGCCTGTGCGCCTTTCTGGTTGTCCTAGCTACCAAAAAGGCGCACGGGCGCGAAGCGCCTACTGCCACCACGGCCGGAGCGGGACATGCGCCTCACCCTTGGGCCCGAGCTTGACGGCGAGGACCTGGTGCAGCTGAACGACGTTGCGTTCGAAGCCGAGCCGCGATCCGGCCATGTAGAGGCCCCACACGCGGGCGGTTCCCTCGCCGACCTCTTCGACGCAGGCGTCCCAGTTGTCGACGAGGTTCTGGCACCACCCGGCGAGGGTGAGTGCGTAGTGCTCGCGCAGGTTCTCTTCGTGCCGGACTTCGAGGCCCACGTTCTGGATCTCGCTGATGATGCGTCCGGAGCCGGTGAGTTCGCCGTCGGGGAAGACGTACCGGTCGATGAAGCCGCCGGCGCGGGCCTGGCTCTGGTTGTCGGGCCGGGTGATGCAGTGGTTGAGCAGCCGGCCGCCTTCGCGGAGTTTGCTCTGCAGCAGGCCGAAGTAGGCGGGGTAGTTGCCGACGCCGATGTGCTCGGTGAGGCCGATGGAGGAGATGGCGTCGAATCCGGTTTCGGGGACGTCGCGGTAGTCGGAGAATCGGACCTCGGCGAGGTCGGACAGGCCCTCTTCGGCGATGGCCTTCTGTGCCCATTCGGCCTGTTCACGGGACAGGGTGGCGCCGATGACCTTGACGCCGCGGCGGGCGGCGTACCGGACCATCGATCCCCAGCCGCAACCGATGTCGAGGAGTCGGTCGCCGGGCTGGAGGCCGAGCTTCTCGAAGACGAGGCGGTATTTGTTGTCCTGCGCCTCCTCGAGGGTCTGTTCGGCGTTCTCGTAGCAGGCGCACGTGTAGGTCATGGAGGGGCCGAGGACGTACTCGTAGAACGTGTTCGAGACGTCGTAGTGGTGGTGGATCACCTCGGCGTCGCGGGACTTGGAGTGCCGCAACCCTTCCGCGACGCGCCGCCACCGCGGAAGGTGTTCCTGCGGGGGAGGGGCGATGGGGCGCAGCAGGTCCCAGCCGAGCGAGCGCGTGATGGCGGCGAGGGTGAGCGCGGACGGACGACGGAAGTGCAGTTCATCGCCCATGACCCGGAGGATCTCGTAGGGGTCACCGGGGTGCACACCCTTCGCCTCGAGGTCGCCGGACACGTAGGCGCGGGCCATGCCGAGGTCGCCGGGTGCGGTCGCCAGATAGGTGGTGCCGCGGGTCGTCTTGAGGTGGAGTCCGTAGGCGGCGTCCTCCGGGCCGGCTGCGCTGCCGTCGTACGCGGAGAACCGCAGGGGGAGCATGCCGTCGGACAGAGTTTCGAGAATCTCTGCGATGGTGAGCTTGTGGTCTTGGGAGCGTGAAGCTTTCAGGGTCGTCATCGACGTTGCACCGCCTTGGAGAAAAGGTCCAGTAATCGTGATTTAGGGTCGTAGCGTTTTTTCAGTTCCGTGTATCGATCGCCGCCGTAGTAGAGGCGCTCGAAGTCGTCTCGTGAATAGTACGAATCGGAGTACAGGGACTTGTGTCCGTCGAAGTCGCTGACCTTGTCCTCGATCAGCCGATTCGCTGCCCCCTCGGGTCGGCCGGGGACGATGGGTACCGACGACCAGAATCCGATGTTCACGTACGTGCGTTTCGGTTCGAGGGGGTAGAGGGGCCACGGGCGCTGCGAAGACGCACCTGCGGGGGCGGGTTCCCGCAACCGCAACGGGCACAGCCACAGCGGCTCGATCGGGATCTCGTCGAGGAACCAGCGGACGAAGTCGGCGGTGCGCTCGATGGGCACCTCGACGTCTTGGACGACGCGTTCCCGCGGCGGGTTGCCCTTCCGCTTCTCGAGCCGGTCGCCGATGTCGTATTTGTGGTCGAGGGCGATGAGCTTCCAGTAGAAGCTGCTGCGGAGGAGGCTCTTCGGCCACAGTCGGCGGATGGCAGGGTTCTGGGCGCCGAACGCGCGTGAGCACCAGAACCAGTCGGTGTCCCAGCGCCACAGGTAGTCTCGGATGGTGAGTTTGTCCGTTTTGGGATGGTTCACCGATGCGTGCTGGATGGACCGGTAGAAGATGTCCGATCCGGTGTAGTCGCTGACGGGGCCGCCCTCGTCGGTCTGGTGGCCCAGCGTGAGGTAGCTCTCCGATTCGGTGAAGACGACGCCGTCCAGGTAGTCGACTGGAACGCCGTCGTGGTGGCGCTCGGTGACGATGCGATCCATCGCCGACTGCAGGTCGTCGAGGGAGTCGAACCGCAGGTGACGCAGTGCCACATACCGTTTGACGGGTTCGAGTTGGATGCGCAGGCGGGTGGAGTAGCCGAGTGTGCCGTAGGAGTTGGGGAACCCCCAGAACAGGTCGGAGTTCTCGCCTTCCGGTGTCGCGGTGACGATGTCGCCGCTGCCCGTGAGGACGTCGATCTCGAGCACCGATTCGTGCGGGAGGCCGCTGCGGAACGACGTCGACTCGATGCCGAGACCGGTGACCGCGCCGCCGAGGGTGATCGTCTTGAGCTGCGGAACCACCAGCGGCGCCAGCCCGTACGGCAGGGTGGCGTCGACCAGGTCCTCGTACGTGCACATTCCGGCGACGTCCGCGGTCCGGGCCTGCGGGTCGACGGAGATGACGCCGCCGAGCCCGGAGACGTCGAGGCCGGCCGCGGTGGTCTGGGCCCGCGCGCGGAACAGGTTGGATGTCTTCTTCGCCAGACGCACGGTGGCGTCCGCGGGAATTGCCCGGTAGGACGCGAGGAGCCGTTCGACGCCGGCGCGGTGAGCGTCGGTCCCCGTGACGGGCAGAGTGCGATGCGCACGGAAGGGGCGTCCACCCTCCCGCATGCTTTTCAGTAGTTCAACCGAAGAGGCAGCCACACCTTGACGCTATCCCTCTCCCGGGGTTCAAGCCACGCATATCGGCCCGGTCGGCCGAAGATTCACACAAATGTCTCATCAATCCGCGGGTCGCGACCACGGTGAGGTGACCTACCTCACAATAGATTGCCACGTCATCGCCGGGACTCGCGCACGGCAGGCAGGATGGGAGGTGAAAGCAGTTTCGTACAAATCGTACAAGAGGAGTCAGAACAGTGGGCCAGGTCAGCGCGAGCAGTTCGATCACCGTCGCAGCCACACCGGAGAAGACGCTCGCGGCGTTGGCGGACTACGAGACGGTGCGCCCGCGCATTCTCTCGGAGCAGTACCTGGACTACCGCGTCCTCGCGGGCGGGCAGGGCGGCGGCACCGTCGCGCAGTGGACGTTGAAGGCCACCGAGAAGCGGTCCCGCGACATCAAGGCCACGGTCACCGTGGCGGGCAACACGATCACGGAGACGGACGCGAATTCGTCGCTCGTCACCACGTGGGTCGTCGCCCCGAGCGGCAGCGGTTCGACGGTCACCACGACCACCGAGTGGAAGGGCGCAGGCGGTATCGGCGGCTTCTTCGAGAAGACGTTCGCCCCGCTGGGTCTCAAGAAGATTCAGGGGCAGGTTCTGGCGAACCTCGAGCGCGAACTCGCCTGACGCGACCCGCTCCGCTCCGGCGTCGTCGACGTGACCACTCGGTGACGGCGTCGGCGCCGGACCGCACCGACGGCCACGGTCTACGCTGGCAGGGGAAACAGCAGAAAGGACCACGTCAGTGCAACCAGGTGGACAACCCGACATGTCGCAGCTCCTCGCGCAGGCTCAGCAGATGCAGCAGCAGCTGTTGGCCGCCCAGCAGGAGATGGCCGAGGCCGAGGTCACCGGGCAGGCCGGTGGCGGACTCGTGATCGCGACGGTCAAGGGGACAGGTGAAGTGGTCGGTCTGAAGATCGATCCGAAGGTCGTCGATCCGGACGACGTCGAGACTCTGCAGGACCTCGTGATCGGTGCGATCGAGGACGCGTCGAGCAAGGCGCAGGACATCGCGGCGCAGAAGCTGGGTCCGCTCGCGGGTGGATTCGGTGGGGGAGGCCTGCCCGGTCTCCCCGGTTTCTAGAGGCGCGGCGTGTACGAAGGTCCGGTTCAGGATCTGATCGACGAACTCGGCAAGCTGCCCGGGGTCGGGCCGAAGAGCGCTCAGCGCATCGCGTTCCACCTGCTGAGTGTCGAACCGCCGGAGATCGACCGGCTCAAGAATGCGCTGCAGCGCGTCCGTGACGGGGTCCAGTTCTGCGTGGTGTGCGGCACCGTCTCCGACAAGGAGCATTGCCGCATCTGCGCCGATCCGCGCCGTGACCGCACGGTGATCTGTGTGGTCGAGGAGCCGAAAGACGTCCAGGCCGTGGAGCGCACCCGGGAGTTCAAGGGCCGCTATCACGTCCTCGGCGGCGCGCTGGATCCGCTGTCCGGGGTGGGGCCCGATCAGCTCCGCATCCGGGAGTTGCTCGCGCGCATCGGCAATCAGGAGGACGGCGTCGACGTCTCCGAGGTGATCATCGCGACCGACCCCAACACGGAGGGGGAGGCCACCGCGACGTATCTGGTGCGGATGCTGCGGGACTTCCCGGGGCTGACGGTGAGCCGGCTCGCGTCGGGTCTGCCGATGGGCGGCGACCTCGAGTTCGCCGACGAGCTCACCCTGGGCCGGGCGTTGTCGGGGAGACGCACGCTGTGACGTCGGAGCCGGGCACCGCCGCGCCGGTGAAGCGGACGGCGGAACAGTCGCGGTCGCTGATCGTCGACGCCGCCGGCCGGGCGTTCGCGACGCGCCCGTACCGGGAGATCACGCTCAAGGACATCGCCGAGGACGCCGGGGTCAGCGCGCCGCTGATCATCAAGTACTTCGGGTCGAAGGAGCAGTTGTTCGACGCGCTCGTCGATTTCCGGTCCGCCGCGGAGGTGCTGTTCAGCGGTCCGCTGGACGGCCTCGGGGAGCGGATGGTGTCGATGTTCGCGCGGCCGCTGGAGCCCTACAAGCCGCTGTCGCTGAGCATTCTGTTCATGAGCGGGCCGAGTGAGGAGGCCAGCCGGAAGCTGCGGGCCAACTATTCGACGCAGATGATCGACGCGCTGGCCGAACGACTGCCTGGGCCGGGCGGCCGGCTCCGCGCGGAACTGGTGATGTCGATGCTGACGGGACTGGCCGTCATGCGCCGCAAGATGATGCAGGAACACGCGACGGGCACCCCGGACGAGGTGGTGGCGCAGTACGCCCCGCTGGTGCAGGAGTTGCTCGACGGCTGAGAGCGGATTGTCCGGCTTGCGGGGTAAATGGTTGTTCACCTAATGTGGTGAACAACCATTTACCAGCTTGCGCGAGGGGTGACGCTTGACGATTTCGTTGCCGCGCCCACTGTCGGCGCTCGCGGATCAGCCGGTCGCACCGCCGGACTCTGCCGGCGGATCGCGTTACCTCTTCCCGATTCTCGCCTTCGCGGGCGTGTTCCAGGCCGTCCTGCAGACGGTCATGGTGCCGCTCCTGCCCAGCATGCCGACGTTCACCGGCGCGAGTCAGACGTCGGTGTCCTGGCTGATCACCACCACGCTCCTGGTCGGCGCGGTCGTCACCCCGATCTTCGGCCGGCTCGCCGACATGTTCGGCAAGAAACGGATGCTTCTCGTCGCGTTCGTCTTCATGACGATCGGCGCGCTGATCTGCGCCGTCACGTCCGACATCGCGTTCCTGATCTTCGCGCGCGGACTGCAGGGGGCCGGCGCCGCCGTCATCCCGGTCGGAATCTCGATCCTCCGTGACGAATTGCCGCGCGAGAAGGTCAACGGCGCCATCGCGATGATGAGCTCGACCCTCGGAATCGGCACCGCACTCGGGCTGCCGTTCGCGGCGTCCGTCGCCGAGTACTCCAACTGGCACGTCCTCTTCTGGGTCATCGCGGGAATCGGCCTCGCCGTCACGACGGCCGCGGCGCTGTTCATCCGCGAATCCGAGGTGCGGTCCGGCGGACGGTTCGACGGGGTCGGCGCCGTCGGCCTCACCGCGGCCCTCGTCTGCCTGCTCGTCCCGATCACGCAGGGCAGCTCGTGGGGGTGGGGAAGTCCCGCGGTGCTGGGCATGTTCGCGTCCTCGCTGTTCCTGTTCGCGCTGTGGGGGTACCAGCAGCTGCGCAACGTCAATCCGCTCGTGGACCTGCGGGTGTCGGCGCGACGGTCGGTGCTGCTGCCCCACGTCACCGCGCTGCTCGTCGGTTTCGCGTTCTACGGAAACGCCCTCATCACCACGCAACTACTCCAGGCGCCCCGCGGCGACGCCGGCTACGGACTCACGATCCTCCAGGCTGCGGTGTGCCAGCTACCGACGAGCCTGTCGATGATCGTCTTCGCGCAGGTCGGCGCCCGGGTATCCGAACGCTTCGGGTCGAAGGTGACGATCCTGTCGGGCGCGATCTGCCTCGTCCTCGGCTACGCGCTGCACACCGTGCCGCACAAGGCACTGTGGATGGTGATCGCGGCCCTCGGTGTCGCGGCGATCGGCACCGCGCTGGTGTACAGCACGCTGCCGATGCTGATCGTCCGGGCCGTGCCGTCCACGCAGATGGCTGCGGCCAACGGCGTCAACGTGCTGCTGCGGACGATGGGCACGACGATGTGCAGTGCGGTAGTCGCGACACTCCTGGCGGCGAGCATGGTCGGCGGGGTCGCCTCGGCCGCCGGATTCTCGATCGCCTACGGGGTGTGCGCGGTGCTGGCGGTGCTGGTGTTCGTCGTATCACTCGCGCTGCCCGGGCAGCGTGAACGCAGGGAAAAATTCCGTGGAATCTCTTGTGACGTAGATCACTCGTGCGTATAGTCAGTGATGCGGATCGAGGAAATGTACCTGTGAGCAGAGAAAACTCGAGAAGCAGAGATCCGGCCGAGAATGCAGAAGCATTCCCGGCCGAACCCCTGTCTGGGGGTATTCACTCCTCCATCGATTCCGCGATCTCCTTGATGGCAGACAGGCGCCGATCCCATTCGGCGCCGATCCGCTCCAGCGTCCGCGCAGTCTTGTTCAGTTCCGCGCCCAGCGCGCGGTAGCGAACCTCGCGGCCCACCTTCACCGACTCCACCAGGCCGCACGCCTGCAGTGCATTCAAGTGCTTTGCGATGGCCTGCCGCGACACCGGGAGTCGGGTGGCCAGCGACGACGCCGACTGGTCGGCCCGGCCGAGTTCGGTGAGGATCTCCCAGCGGGTCTCGTCCGACAGGGCCGCGAACACCGAGGCCAGTTCGGAGTGGGTGCTCATGCCTTCACGCCGTGCAGGTATGCGACCAGTTCGTCCAGTTCGGCGTGCCAGCCCTGGACGTTGCCCTCGCGGGCCTGCTTCTGATCGGCGACGTCGCGGTCGAGGGTGTCGAATCCGGTCTCGACGACGGTCAGTTCGGTGCCGGAGTCGTGCTCCGACAGCGTGAACCGCACCAGGGTGGAGTTGCCGATCACCGGGTCGGCGTCGATGTCGGCCGCCCACCGGAAGCCGAACGCGTTCGGTTCGTCGACCTCCGTGACCACGGCGCGGGCGGTGCCGTGCTCGTCCCACGTGAAGGCCGCCTTGCCGCCGACGCTGAGGTCGAGGGACGTGCGCTGGCCGAACCACTGGCTGATCTTGTCGGGATCCGTGATCGCCGCCCACACCGCCGATCTCGGGGCATTCACGACAACGGTCCGGGTGATGCTGCTCGATGCGTCCATGGTGGGCCACCTTCTCGACGACGATTTGATATGCAACTCCATGGTTGCACTCTCTTCGACATTCTGCAACCTCTCGGTTGCACTGCTTGCGTGAGTGGCAAAGCGTGCCCGAGGACGCATTGCCACTCACCTGGGTCATGCACCGCCTGTGGATAACCGGGTCCGTCGGAGCGATTCGTGTCGGGGACGGCCGCCACCGTTTCCGACATGGACCACGACTCATGGCAAGCACTTCTCGACGCCCAGGACGGCGTCGTCACCACGGCACAGCTACGGGCGCACGGCGTCAGTGCCACCGCACTCCGGCACCGGGTGGCCACCGGCCAATGGTTGAGGGTGCTTCCCCGGGTCATCGCGGTGACCAACGGCCCACTCACCCGCCCGATGGCCCTCTCCGCCGCGCTCCTATACGGCGGCGGTCGCGCGATCCTCAGCCACCGGACCGCGGCCGAGGAGTGGGGGATGCTCCGCATCGACGACCCGTCCGCACCGGTCCACATCACCGTGCCCTACAAGTGCTCGGCGGTGAACCAGGGGCCGACGCTACGCGCACCGGGCGGCCCACGCCCGACCTCCGCCGGCAACGCCCTCGTGCACGGCGGCGTCGTGGTCCATCGGTCCCGGGCGTTCGGGCACATCTCCGTTCCGTTCCGCCAACCCCGAACATCGAAGGCCGACACGGTGATCGACCTCGCGGTGTCCGAAGCGACCCCGAAGGACGCGGCCGCGCGAGTGATCGAAGCGGCCACCAACGGCAAGGTCCACGTCGATGCCCTCCGTCGGAAACTCGAGCTCCGGCGCCCGTACCGGCACGCGACGGACATCGCCGACGCCGTGACGCTGCTCGGCGACGGCGTCCAATCCGTCCTCGAGCACCGGTACGCGCTCGACGTCGAGAGGTCGCACGGACTGCCGGCCGGGAAACGCCAGATGCCGCACGTCGTGGACGGCCGGATTCTGTACGAGGACGTCGACTACAGCCCGACCGGTGTCCCGCTGATCGTCCGTCTCGACGGGCAGCAGTACCACAGGGGGCAGCAGTCCCGCTTCCGTGACCGCCGGCGTGACAATGCCGCGGAACTCGCCGACCGCCCGCGGCTGGTCTACGGGTGGGACGAGACCACCCGCGACCCGTGCGGGGTGTTCGAGGAGGTGCGCCGAGTGCTGGTCCGCGAGGGCTGGCCCGACACGTCGCACCGCTGTCCCGCCTGCCCACGTGAGTGAAAAAGCGTGTCCGGGCACTCTTTGCCACTCACCTGCGCAGGTGAGTGGGAAAGAGTGCGGGACTGCACTTTGCCACTCACGTGCCTAGACGCGCAGGCGCTCCCGGCGCAGCTGCTCGACCTCCGGGAGGTCGAGGGGGGCGAGTTCGTCGACGCCCAGCGCCCGCATCAGCAGCAGGTCGGCGAGTTCGGGGTTGCGGGCGAGGACGGGTCCGTGCATGTACGTGCCGATCACGGAACCCTGGACGACGCCTTCGAGCCCGTCCCCGACACCGTTGCCGACGCCGTGCGTGACCCGGGCCAGCCCGCGGGCGTCGGCGCCGAGTGTGGTTCCACCGCGGTGGTTTTCGAACCCCGACAGCGGCTGCGTCAACCCGTCGATCAGAGGGGTGGTGATGACCTCGCCGATGGATCGCGTCGCCTGCGGGGACGTGGTGACGTCGAGCATCGACACGCCGTCGACACGTTCGCCGCTGGACGTCTCGTACCAGTTGCCGAGCACCTGGATCGCGGCGCAGATCGCGAGGACGGGGGCGCCGCGTTCGGCGGCTTTCTGCAGTCCCGGGTACTGGGTGAGGTGGCGGGTCGCGAGCCGCTGCGCCGAGTCCTCCGCGCCGCCGAGCGTGTACACGTCGAGGGAATCGGGAACCGGGTCGTTCAGGGTGATCTCGACGATCTCCGCGTCGTAGCCGCGCATGCGCAGCCGCTGCCGGAGGATGAGGGCGTTGCCGCCGTCGCCGTAGGTGCCCATCACGTCGGGCAGGACCAGGCCGATGCGGACGGTCGACTCAGGCATTGCGGGCCTCCTTCGCGATGGCGGTGTTCAGGTCGCGGAAGGCGGTGTAGTTGGCGAGCACCTCGACACGTCCGGGCGGGCAGGACGCGATGGCCCGCAACGGGTTCGGGTCCAGCGTGTGCTCGACGCCGGCGTAGGTGAGGCGCACGGCCAGGTCGGTGCCGCGTTCACCCGCCGCCACCACCTTGACGCCCTCGAAGTGCTCGAACCGCACGTCCCACAGCCAGGACAGGTCCTCGCCGTCGGGGACCTGCCCGTTGACGACGATCACGAGTCCGTCGACGGTGGGGTCGATCATCGACAGCGCTTCCTGCCAGCCGGCGGGGTTCTTGGCGAGCAGCATGTGCACGGAGTGCGACCCGACCTCGACAGTGCTGTAGCGACCCGCGACCTCCTGGACGGTGGCCGCGGCGGCGACGGCGTCCTCCGCTGCCGCGCCCATCGCGACGGCCGCCGCGACGGCCTGCGCGGCGTTACCGCGGTTGGCGCGTCCGGGCAGGGCGAGGGTCATCGGGATCTTCAGGCCGTCGGGCCCGTACAGGTTTTCGTCGTCCAGCCACCAGTCGGGGGTCGGGCGCGCGAAGTCGGAACCGGTGCTGCGCCAGTGCGAGCCCTCCCAGACGATGGGTTCGCCGGTGCGCGGACAGCTGGCGGCGTCGCTGGCCCACCCGCCGCCGGCGGCGACCCAGACGACGTTCTTCGCGTCGTAGGCCACGGAGGTGACGAGGACGTCGTCGCAGTTGGCGATGACGACGGCCTCCGGGTGCGCGGCGACGCAGGCGCGGAGTTTGCGTTCGATCATGTTGATCTCGCCGACCCGGTCGAGTTGGTCGCGGCTGAGGTTGAGCAGAACCAGGGCTTCGGGGTTGACGGCGTCGCTGACGTGCGGGACGTGGAGTTCGTCGACCTCGAGCGCGGCGAGGGGCGCATGCACGCGGCTGCTCAGCGCCGCGACGATGCCGGCGTCCATGTTGGCGCCGTCCGCCTGCGTCGCGACCTCACCGAGGGTGGAGAGCGCCGCCGCGGTCATCCGGGTGGTGGTGGACTTGCCGTTGGTGCCGGTGATCACCGCGGTGCGCCGGTTGGCGCCGAGCTGCTCCATCAGTGTCGGGTCGATCTTCAGGGCGATCAGTCCGCCGATCATCGAGCCTTTGCCGCGGCCGGCCTTCTGCGACGCCCACGAGGCCGCGGCCGCCGCGCGCAGGGCGACCTTGCCGCGCGTCGTGATCCCAGTTCCAGTACTCACTCCGCGAGTTTTGCACAGGCTCCGGTCAGACGCCGACTCGCGCGGGTGCAGGTGAGTGCGGAAGTGTGCCCGGACGCACTTTGCCACTCACCTGGGTGGCGGCGGCACCGGCGATGACCACGGCCCCGCCGATCAGCGACAGGACGCTCGGCTCCTCGTGCAGCACCAGCCAGGACGCCCCGATTCCGACGATGGGAACAAGCAGGGAGAACGGCGCGACCATGCCGGCGGGGTAGCGGCTGAGCAGTGCCGTCCACAGACCGGAGCCGGCGATGGTGCCGAGGATCACGATGTAGGCGAGGCCCGCGAGGGCGAGCGGGCCGGTGCCGTCCAGTGACGAGGTCAGGGAATTCCACCCCGCGGACGGGCCCTCCACGACGAAGGACTGCGCCAGCATCGGCAGCGGCGGAATGACGCACATCCACAGCATCAGGCGCATCGGCTGGTCCGACGCGGCCTTGCGGTTGCCGATGTTGCCCACCGCCCACGACAGTCCCGCGAGCAACGTCAGGGCCACCGGCAGCAGGGCGGCGTGCTGGGCGCGGTCCCAGCCGATGAGCGCCATCCCGGCCATCGCGACGAGCAGACCGCCGACCTGCGTGGGCCGGAGGCGCTCCCGCAGCAGGACCGCGCCGAGGACCACGGTGAACGGCGCCGACGACTGCAGCACCAGCGACGCCAGCCCGGTCGGCATCCCCACGTGCATGCCCCAGAACAGGAATGCGAACTGGCCGACCCCGAATCCGAGGCCGTACACCAGCAGCCATTTCAGCGGGACCTGCGGCCGGGGTATGAACAGGATCACCGGGATCGCGATGACGAAGAACCGCAGCGCGGCGAAGAAGAACGGCGGGAAGTGATCGAGGCCCGCGCGGATGGCGAGGAAGTTGAGACCCCACAGGACGACGACGGTGAGTCCGAGCAGCCGGTCGCGGGAGGTCATGCATTCCATCGTGAGGGCCGAAAACAATCAGGACAAGCGCATAAAAGTGCATCATCGATGTAGTTTTGCTACATGGATGCGACCCGGTTACGCGTCCTGCGCGAGCTGGCCGACCGCGGGACGGTGGCCGCGACCGCGCGGGCGTTGTCGATGACGCCGTCGGCGGTGTCGCAGCAGCTCAAGATCCTCTCGCGGGAGGCCGGGGTGACGCTGCTCGAACCCGCCGGCCGGCGGCTGCGGCTCACCGATGCCGGTCAGGCCCTGGTCGTCCGCGCCGACGACGTCGTGGCCGCCCTCGACCGCGCGGCGGCGGAGATGACCGCCTACCGGGCCTCGCCGCGCGGCCGGGTGCGGGTGGCGCTGTTCCCGTCCGGTGCCGCCCTGCTGTTGCCGGGACTGCTGGACGCGCTCGCGGGCAGCGGGGTGGACGTGCAGGCGCGCGACGAGGACCTCCCGGCCGCCGCGGTGCCTGCCCTGCTCGCCGATTACGACGTGGTCCTGACCCATCGCGACGAGCGGGCCCCGGACACGTCGTCGCCGCGGGTGACGGCGGAACCGCTGATGCGCGAACCCATCGACCTGATCCTGCCGCCCGGTCATCCGCTCGCCGGACAGGATGCGGTCCGGCCGGACCAGTTGGCGGACGAGCGGTGGATCAGCGTGCGCGGCGGATTTCCCGTCGACGACGTGCTCATGTCGGTGGCCGCCGCGACCGGGGTGCAGCCGCATGTGGCGATGCGCATCAACGACTTCCGCGTCATCGAGGAACTGGTTGCCGGCGGTCACGGCGTGGCCCTGCTGGCCCGGCACGCGGTGACCAGTCGCGCGGTGGTGCAACTGCCGCTCGCCGGGGTACGCGCGGCCCGCATCTACGAGCTGGCCCGGCGACCCGCCGCCGACGACGTTCCCGCCGTCGCCACGGTGCTGCAGGCGTTCCGGGACGTCGCGGCCCGCATCGCGGACTGACCGGGCCGCACACGGAAGAAGGCCCGCCGGGTGGGCGGGCCTTCCGGGGAAACGGGTGCTCAGCTGCTCAGCGCCTTCGCCTTCAGCGTCTCGTACTCCGCCTGCGTGATGGTGCCGGAATCGAGGAGTGCCTTCGCGTCGGCGATCTGCTCGGCCGAGGACTTGCCCGCGACGGAACGGATGTAGCTGTCCTGCGCCTGCTTCACCTCCTGCGCGGCGGCCATCGACCGCTCGGCCATGCTCTTGCTCCGGGTGATGAGGTACACGAGCGCGGTCAGCAGCGGGACGAAGAACAGGAAGACGATCCAGATGGCCTTCACCCAGCCCGACGTCTTATGGTCGCGGAACAGGTCGGTGATGATGGAGAACAACAGGATCAGGTAGGCCACGAAGCCGAAGGTGACGATGATCACCCAGAGAAAGTCCCAGAAAGAGTCCATTGCAGCGCTCCATTCACAGTCGAATTCACTCTGCGCCGACTATCGCACCGACTGCAGCGGCCCGCGTCATCCGAAACAGGTGAAATGCGCGCCCGATGTGACATCGGTGCAGTGTGATCGGACTGCGGTGACATCGGGCCACCCAAAGCCCCAAAACCCACCAGCCCCGCGAAACGCCGAACGGCCGCGACACCGGTAGGTGCCGCGGCCGTTCGGGTGGGGACTACTTGCCGGCTTCGACCGCCCGGCGCATGCCGCGCTCGACCGCACCGATGATGTACGGACGCAGCTCCACGGCGGGGATGACGGCGTCGACGGAGCCGACCCGCTGTGCCCGCTGGATGTTGTGCACGGCCTCGAACTCGGCCGCGACCTCACCGAGCTTCTCGTTGCGCACCGCAGCCTGCTGAGCTGCCAGCTCGACCCGCAGGTGAGCCTGCTGCGCGTCGTTCTGGGCGCCCGCCAGGTTGGCCTCGAGCTCCCGGATCGACGGGTCGGCTGCCACTCGCGAGTTGACCTCACGGGTGAACACGACGGCCGCGGCGGGGGCACCACCGAGGACGGACGCGAACGAGCCCTCGACCGCGAGGACCTCCATGTTGTCGTTCAGTGCTCCGGAGAACACCACGAACGCGCCACCGTGGTAGCGGGAGACGACGCAGAACACGATCGGGCCGTCGAAATTGACGATGGCGCGGCCGATTTCGGCACCGTACTCGAGCTGGATGTGGCGGAGCGAGTCCGGGGACCCGTCGAAGCCGGACAGGTTGGCCAGCACCACGAGCGGACGGCTTCCGCTGGCGGCGTTGATCGCCCGGGCCGTCTTCTTCGACGACTGCGGGAACAGGGTGCCCGCGGTCCACTGGTCGGGACCGTTGGCCGGCGACCATCCCTTGCGGGCGATGGCCCGCGACTCGATGCCGATGACGCTCACCGGGTAGCCGCCGAGGTGTGCGTCGAACACGACGGATGTGTCGGCGTCCGCCATGTCGGCCCACCGCTCCAGCACCGTGTGGTCCTGGTCGACGAGCGAACGCATCACCGTGCGAATGTCGAACGGCTTCTTGCGTTCCGGGTTCGTCTCCGAGGAGAAGATGTCGCCGACCGTGGTGAAGTCGCTGGACGGGTGGACGTGCGGGAAGGACCGCACGTCGCGCCCGATCGGGTCGCTGGTCTGCGCCCGGCGCGGGAAGCGTTCCCCGGCAACGACGTACGCGTGGTCGTAGTGCGCGAACAGGATCTCGCACGCGGCGGGCAGGTTCGGCGCCCAGTACTGCGCCTCACCGTTCGGGCCCATCACGCGGTCGTAACCACCGATGCCGAAGTTGTCCTCGGCCGAGACGCCACCGGAGTAGTCGAGCGAGTTCTTGCCGGTGAGCACCATGGCGCTGTCCGGCGTCATGACGAGGATGCCCTTGGTGTGCATCAGCATCGTGGCTTCGGCGTTCCAGTAGGGCTGCGCACCGACGTTGATGCCGGCCACGATCACGTTGACCTCGCCACCGTCCTGCGTGAACGTGATGAGGCGACGCAGACCGCGGGACACCCAGTCCATGTTCTCGGTGCCGCTGTCCATGGAGATCGTCGCGCCGGACGACAGTGCGAACCACTCGACCGGGACACCCAGCTTCTCGGCCAGGTCGACACCGGCGACGAGGCGGGCGCACTCGGCTTCCGCGACGGTGCCGAGGGCCTTCGTCGGGTCACCGAACAGCGCGACGCGGGTCATGCCCTCGGGGTGCCGGTCGGTGCGGGCGGTGACGAGACCGACGACGAGGCCGGCCTTGTTCTGCCCGTACGGGCGCTCGACGGGTACCAGCTGGCCCGACTCGTCGAGGTCGTGCTCGACGAAGCTGCCGTCGCGGCCGGTGAGCAGCGGGATCAGCTCGTACGGGTAGACGGTGCCGCGAGCACGGGAGCTGCGGACCTTCTGGGTGTACGCGTCGAGCGGCTGCAGCGGTTCGGTCGGCGGTTCGGTGACCTTGACGACCACGCCGGCGCCGGTGCGGTAGGAGAAGCGCAGAGCCTTCTCCCGCGACTCCGTGCCGGGCTCACCCTGGAGCCGGGCGATGACGGTGATCTCCTCGAGGCCGGCGCCCGCGGTGAGCGGTGCCGCGACCCGGGCGAACGCCTCGAGGTCCTCGACGGGGACGTCGATCTTCGGCCACACGTACAGCACGACGCGGTTGGCGTCGAGCTTGCGCTTGCTGCCGCGGGTGGCCTGCGCGCGGCGGATGCCGTCGAGGCACGACTGCAGCACGCGTTCCGCGGCGGGAACACCGACGACCTGGCCGTCTTCGTTGCGGACCGGCGTGATGTCGCGGACCTCGGCGAGCGCGATGAGGCGTTCGTCGGTGGGGTTGTCCCGCGAGACCAGGTTGAACAGGAACGTCTCGGCGACCGCGGGGAGGCGGGTGCCGTCGAAGTTCTTCAGGCGCCACAGGTCGAGTCGCTGGCCGGTGAGCGGGTGCATGTCCCGGATCAGCGTCTCCTCCGCCAGGACACCCGCGTCCGGACGGAACGTGAACTTGCGGAGGTCGACGTCGGTGCCGCTGAAGACGGACACGGTGACGCGGCGGCAGGTGGCGGCCAGCGGCAGGGACGCCAGCGCCTTCCGCAGGTCGGCGGACATGGTGTCCGGGTCGGCGGGCGGCGCCGTCCACGACAGGTACAGGTCGAGGACGAGGTTCTCCGGGTTCACCGCGGCGACGGCGTTGATCTCGTCGAGTGCACCGGGCAGCTCGGCGTAGTCGGCGACGGCGGAGACGAGGTTCAGGCGCTCCCCGCGCAGATCGAAGTTGCCGGTGACGAAACGGCGCCCGTCGCGGTCGAAGGACGTGACGTCCTCGAGCGTGCGGATGTCGTAGTAGCGGCGGGTGACGACCTCGAGCAGCGGTCCGACGGTGTTGCTCTTGCGCGCGATCCGCTGTCCGAGGAGTTCGGTCAGCGACTGCGGGGTGGCGACCAGGGCCTCGAGGCGTTCCTGGTAGTCGGCTGCGCCGGGGTTCTCGGCGAGGTACTCCAGGCTGCCGCGGACACCGTCGTAGACCTGCTCGCGGGCCTTGCGGATCTGCGGCTCGTCGAAGAACCGGAACCGCACGTTGCGGGCGACGTTGCCGATCACCGGGTAGCGGACCTGCGTGGCGACGATGAGCCGGTCGAGGACCTCACCGAGTCCGCTGGGTGCGCGGCCCGGAGCGTTGCCGTCGTTCAGCCACCGGTCGAGCAGGGCGGCGATGACGGACACCTGGTTGTCCATGCGCTGCTGCGCGAGGAACAGGCGGTAGACCGCCTCCTCCAGCTCGCCGGTGCGCTCGAGGTCGGTGACGTCGTAGTGACGCAGCGCCCGCGACAACCGGGTCGTGAACGACTCCGGCAGGCCCTCGAGTTCGACGTCGAGGGTGTGGAGGTAGGTGTGGAAGTGCTCGCGCGGGCTGTGGACGCGCTCGTCACCGTCCTCCTCGGCGGCGGTGGGACGGTTACGCCCGATCTCGCAGATGTCCGCGAACGTGTTCAGCAGGGCGAGTTCCGCCTGCACCAGGTCCGGGTCGCCCGCGATCTCGGCGCGGAGCTTCTCGTATGCGGCGAGCAGCTGTCCGGCGCGCTTCGCGCTGACGTCGTAACCGGTGAGCAGCGCGCCGAGGGCGTCGATCTGCTCGAGGGCATCGGTGCGGGTGTCGCCCTTCGACGCGGGGGCGGCGACCTGGAACTCGACGCGCGGCGACTTCGGAGCGGCGGACTCCTCCGCGGTCTCCTCGACGCGCAGCAGTGCGGTGCCGGCGTCGACCTGCGAGTTGACCATCGCGAGGACTTCGCGAACCCGGCCCGCGACGGGCGCGCGGACGGCGGTCTCCATCTTCATGCTCTCGAGGACGACCAGCGTGTCGCCGACCTCGACCTCGTCACCGACGGACACGGGGACCGCGACCACGACCGCGGGGGCGGGGGCGCGGACGACGCCGGCCTCGTCCTGGCTGATCTGGTGGCTGATGCCGTCGACCTCGACGAGGTACTGGGCGCGGCCGGCCACCGACACCACGTGGTGGCGGCGGGTGCCGACGACGAGGCGGCTCTCGAACTCGCTGAGCCGGTCGACCTCGACCTCGACGTCGGGGCTGTCGCCGTCGACGCGGTAGCGGTGCGCACCGACCTGCGTGACGGTGAGGCCGTAGGCCTGACCCTGGTAGCTGAGTTCCACCTTGCGGCCGATGGCGTGACCGGCGCGGGGGCGTCCACCGCGGGCGGACGACAGGAATGCCTCGCGCTCGAGCTTCTCCTCGGCGTCGTAGACGTCGATGGCGGCGGCGATCAACGCGACGTCGGCCACCTTGGTGGGGGTCGTGACGCTGCCGACACCGGTGCGGTCGAGCCAGCCGGTGTCCGCGGACGCGGAGATGACCTCTTCGCGGTCGAGCAGTTCGAGGAGGAACGACTTCGTGGTGGTGCCGCCCTGCAGGACGACCGTGGTCTCGCGCAGTGCGGTGCGCAGACGGGCGAGCGCCTCGGAGCGGTCGCGGCCCCAGGCGATGACCTTGGCGACCATCGAGTCGTAGTCGGGCGGGATGACGTCGCCCTGGGCGATGCCGGTGTCGACGCGGAGACCGGAGCCGAGCGGGAACTTCAGCAGCTGCACGGCGCCGGGGGCGGGGGCGAAGCCGTTGGCGGCGTCCTCCGCGTTGAGGCGGGCTTCCACGGCGTGACCGAACTCGGGCGGGCAGTCGCCCACCAGGCGCTCGCCGTTCGCCACGAGGATCTGCAGCTTCACGAGGTCGAGGCCGGTCGTTGCCTCGGTGATGGGGTGCTCCACCTGCAGTCGGGTGTTGACCTCGAGGAAGGTGAAGGACTTCTGCTCCGGCTGGTACAGGTACTCGACCGTGGCCGCGCCGTGGTATCCGGCAGCACGCACGAGGTCGGCCGAGACGGAGCGCAGGTTGTTCGACTGCTCGTCGGTGAGGAGCGGTGAGCTGGACTCCTCGATGACCTTCTGGTTCTTGCGCTGGATGGAGCAGTCGCGGACACCGGGGGCCCACACGTTGCCGTGCTTGTCGGCGATCACCTGGACCTCGACGTGGCGGGCGTCGGTGACGAGCCGCTCGATGAAGACGACGGGGTCACCGAACGAGCGCTGCGCCTCGCCCTGGGTGCGTTCGAGGGCGAGTTCGAGCTCGTCCTCCGACCACACCTTGCGGATGCCGCGGCCGCCGCCGCCGGAGCGGGCCTTGATGATGAGGGGGTAGCCGATGGCCTGCGCGTGACGGCGGGCGTCGGCGCGAGTGGAGACGGGGCCACCGCTCCACGGCGCGACCGGCACGTCCACCTTCTCGGCGAGCAGCTTGGCCTCGACCTTGTCGCCCAGCAGTCGCATCGACTCGGCGGGCGGGCCGATGAACGTGATGCCGAGCTGGTTGCACACCTCGACGAACGCGGGGTCCTCGGCGACGAAGCCCCAGCCCACCCACACGGCGTCGGCCTTGCTCTCGCGCAGTGCGCGGGCCAGCTCGGCGTGATCGAGGTAGGCAGTGCCGGTCTTGACTGTGCGCAAGCACACACCTTCGTCGGCCTGGCGAACGAACATCGCGCGGCGTTCAGCCTCGGTGTGAAGGGCGATCGTCCGGATGCCGTAGTTGTGTTCGGCGTTCAGTTCGCGCACGGCACGAATCAGGCGGACCGCCGCCTCGCCGCGGTTGACTATCGCTATTCGCTTGAACATCAGTTATCGCTCCGTTTCCGTAAAACTCATTGATCCGCAGAGTGTTTCGATGGCCAAGGCCATGTCCGCCGAGGACTGGGTGCCGCCTTCGCGGACACGTGCACCCCTGCACAACCCACTCGAACTACCACCAGGGGCGCCCCGAACGCGATCGTCGAACCTGCGTCGTTGCAGGGCCGATGCTCGGGGAATGCGAGCATAACGTCGAAAATTTGTACCCGCGCGTAACTTCTGCGAGGGCCCGATCGGCTTGTCAAGTCTTCAAGAACTTGCGTGTCGACCCTACGAGAGAGTAAGAAGGCCGGAATTCCGTCGAGCTGGGCGTCCGCCGACGAGGTATCTGCAACCCGTTGTCACAGAGTCGGTTTCGTCCGGTTTGTCGAGATGTTCTCGGAGAAGCGAACTTTCACAAAGAAGTTACTGGCGGTTCACCTTCGGGTCCGCGGACGCGGGTTCGGTTGCGTGCGCCACCGCGCCCCGCACACCCACGTGCGCCTCGCGGTGCATCCGGTCGACCATGTGCGGGTAGTGCAGCTCGAACGCCGGGCGCTCGGAGCGGATGCGCGGCAACTCGGTGAAGTTGTGCCGCGGCGGCGGGCAGCTGGTGGCCCACTCGAGCGAGTTGCCGAAACCCCACGGGTCGTCCACCGTGACCACCTCGCCGTAGCGGTAGCTCTTGAAGACGTTCCAGACGAACGGCACCGTCGACGCTCCCAGGACGAACGCGAACACGGTCGAGACCGAGTTGAGAACGGTGAACCCGTCCGAGGGCAGGTAGTCGGCGTAGCGGCGCGGCATCCCCTCGGCGCCGAGCCAGTGCTGGACGAGGAACGTGCCGTGGAAACCGGTGAACGTGGTCCAGAAGTGCCACTTGCCGAGCCGTTCGTCCAGCATGCGCCCGGTCATCTTGGGGAACCAGAAGTAGATGCCGGCGTAGGTGGCGAACACGATCGTCCCGAACAGGACGTAATGGAAGTGGGCGATCACGAAGTAACTGTCCGTGACGTGGAAGTCCAGGGGCGGGCTCGCGAGGATGACGCCGGTGAGGCCGCCGAAGATGAACGTGATCAGGAAGCCCAGCGAGAACAACATCGGCGTCTCGAACGTCAGCTGACCCTTCCACATGGTGCCGATCCAGTTGAAGATCTTCACGCCCGTCGGGACGGCGATCAGGAACGTCATGAACGAGAAGAACGGCAACAGGACGGCGCCGGTGGCGTACATGTGGTGCGCCCATACCGCGATCGACAGGGCCGCGATGGCGATCGTGGCGTAGACGAGACCGCTGTACCCGAACAGCGGCTTGCGGCTGAACACCGGGAAGATCTCCGAGACGATGCCGAAGAACGGCAGCGCGACGATATACACCTCCGGGTGGCCGAAGAACCAGAACAGGTGCTGCCACAGCAGCACACCACCCGTCGCCGGATCGTACAGATTGGCGCCGAGGTGACGGTCGACGAACAGGCCCATCAGCGCGGCCGTGAGGATGGGGAACGCCACCAGGATGAGGATGCTGGTGATGAAGATGTTCCACGTGAAGATCGGCATCCGGAACATGATCATGCCGGGGCGCGCAGGCAGATGACGGTGGTGATCATGTTGACACCACCGAGGATGGTGCCGAGACCGGACAGCGCCAGCCCCGTGATCCAGAGGTCCGCGCCGACACCCGGCGAATGCAGTGTGCTCGTCAGCGGCGAGTACGCCGTCCAGCCGAAGTCCGCGGCGCCACCCGGCGTGATGAACCCGGCGATCGCGATGGTGCCGCCGAACAGGAACGCCCAGTAGCTGAACGCGTTGAGGCGGGGAAACGCCACGTCGGGGGCGCCGATCTGCAGCGGCAGGATGTAGTTGGCGAACCCGAACACGATCGGCGTCGCGTACAGCAGCAGCATGATCGTGCCGTGCATCGTGAACAGCTGGTTGTACTGCTCGTTCGACAGGAACTGCAGCCCCGGGACCGCGAGTTCGCCGCGGATCAGCAGCGCCATCAGGCCACCGGCCATGAAGAACGCGAACGACGTGATCAGGTACAGGATGCCCAGGTCCTTGGGATCCGTCGTCGTGATCATCTTGTAGAAGAAGCTGCCCTTGCGGCGGCGCCGGGCCGGATACGGACGGACCGGGAGATGCTGTGGAATTGCCAGATTCACGACGCCCCCCGAAGGGTCCGAGGCGGTTCGGGTCCGGTGTGGACTCCGTTACCAGGGTAGTCACCCGGAGCCGCAGACGGAGCTTTTTTCCGGGCCGGACACGACGCTGCCGCAGGTGCGCGGGGTGCGCCTGCGGCAGCGGGGGAGCGAGAGCGGTCAGTGCGCCCGGTTGACCGCCGAGACGACGGCGCGCAGCGACGCGGTGGTGATCGACGTCGCGATGCCGACACCCCAGACCACGGTGTTCCGTCCGTCGGGAGCGGTCACGGCGCACTCGACGTAGGCGGCCGCCTGCGCATCGTCACCGGCCGACATGGCGTGCTCGGAGTAGTCGAGCACACGCACGTCGAAGTCGATCGTGGCGAGCGCGTCGACGAAGGCGGCGAGCGGGCCGTTGCCCGAACCCGAGATCTCGTGCTCCTTGCCGTTCACCTTCACCGTCGCGGTGATGGAGTCGGTGCCGCCGTCCTCCTCGGCCGCCGTGACCTTCTGCTTCATCCGCTCGAGCGGATTGATCGGCGCCAGGTACTCCTCGTGGAAGACGTCCCACATCTCCTTGGGCGACACCTCGCCGCCCTCGCCGTCCGTGATCCGCTGGACGGCCTGCGAGAACTCGATCTGCAGGCGGCGCGGCAGCACCAGCCCGTGATCGGCCTTCATGATGTACGCGACGCCGCCCTTGCCGGACTGCGAGTTGACGCGGATGACGGCCTCATACGTGCGGCCCACGTCCTTCGGGTCGATCGGCAGGTACGGAACCGCCCACAGGATGTCGTCGACGTCGGCGTCCTGCGAGTCGGCGTCGAACTTCATCGCGTCGAGGCCCTTGTTGATCGCGTCCTGGTGGCTGCCGGAGAACGCGGTGTACACGAGGTCGCCGCCGTACGGGTGACGTTCGTGGACGGGCAGCTGGTTGCAGTACTCGACGGTGCGGCGGATCTCGTCGATGTTGGAGAAGTCGATCTGCGGGTCGACGCCCCGGGTGAACATGTTGAGCCCGAGCGTGACCAGGCACACGTTGCCGGTGCGCTCGCCGTTGCCGAACAGGCAGCCCTCGATGCGGTCGGCGCCGGCCTGGTAGCCGAGTTCGGCGGCGGCCACGCCCGTGCCGCGGTCGTTGTGGGGGTGCAGCGACAGGATGACCGAGTCGCGGCGCGCCAGGTTACGGTGCATCCACTCGATGGAGTCGGCGTACACGTTCGGCGTCGCCATCTCGACGGTGGCGGGCAGGTTGAGGATCACCGGGTTCTGCGGCGTCGGCTGCAGCACCTCCGTGACGGCGTCGCACACCTCCTTGGCGTACTGCAGTTCGGTGCCCGTGTACGACTCGGGGGAGTACTCCCAGCGCCACTGCGTGTCCGGGTACTTCTTCGCCTCTTCGAGGGCCAGGGTCGCCGCGTCGGTCGCGATCTTCTTGATCACGTCGCGCTCGGCCTTGAACACCACCCGCCGCTGCAGGATGGACGTCGAATTGTAGAAGTGGACGATCACCTTGTTCGCGCCCTCACAGGCCTCGAACGTGCGCTTGATCAGCTCCGGCCGGGACTGCGTCAGCACCTGGATGGTGACGTCGTCGGGGATCGCGCCGTCCTCGATGATCTCGCGGACGAAGTCGAAGTCGGTCTGGCTCGCCGACGGGAACCCGACCTCGATCTCCTTGTAGCCCATCCGCACCAGCAGTTCGAACATGCGGCGCTTGCGGGCGGGGCTCATCGGGTCGATCAGGGCCTGGTTGCCGTCCCGGAGGTCGACGGCGCACCACTGCGGGGCGCGGTCGATGACCTTGTCGGGCCACGTGCGATCCGGCAGCGACACCGGCTCCACTTCCTCGGAGAAGGAGCGGTAGCGGAACGTCGGCATCGACGAATTCTTCTGCGTGTTCCATTCCGGCTGATCGGAGGGAGCAGGCTTGGAAGGCGGCGTGATGGTGCGCGTTCCGGAGGTAAAGGCGTCAGCGGGGGACATGGGTTTGATCTCCAGGTTCGATGTGGACTTTCTGAGTCCAACGGCTGTGTCGACCGGCGCACGAGAAACCCCGCGACGGGAAGCCAGTCTGGATCAGACCCCGTCGCGGCAACCAAGGAGGAGTGCGCGCTGCATACTCAGCACTGTACTCCGGGCATCGTCGTTCGCGTGCCGGGGTTCGAAGTCCGAGTGAGGAGAGAGCGGTGGGCCGCAGCGCGACGGTGGTATCTCCGCTGGTGGCCGCCCTTTTTGTGGTTCTCCTGGTGTCGTGTTCCGGTGCGGTCGAGGGGTCGCCGGGCGTCGTCGGAGTCGGCGAGCCGATCTACGGACGGCCGGTCAGCGAACACACCCGGGCGGAACTGGCCGTCGCCGCCGCGGCTCGCGACATCGCGCCGTGCGGGCTGCTCGACGAGGATCTGGTGGGGTCGTTCGGACAGGTCACCGCGTTCGGGCTCGTCGGCGACCTGTCGACGTGCCACGCCGAGTTGGTGCCTCCGCGCGGCACTCCCGCCAACCCCGTCTGGGTCGAGGTGTCGGTGGGCGAACGCGAACCCACCGAGCGCACCGGAGCCGGTACGGCGACGGCCGGCATCGAGGTGCGGCCCGCGGCCGGCGCGCTCCCGGGCACGTGCACCCTCTACTTCTCGCTGCCCCCGGTGCCGGGACCGCAGGACGGCGTCGGAGGGCGCTGGGGCCACGTGTCGTATCTCGACGGGGCAGGCGGCACGGGTGATTCCGCTGCCGGCGACGACTGCGCGGAGGCGCGCACGGTGCTCGGCTCGGTGACGGACAGGCTGCGTTCCCCGGCCCGAACAGCCACGGATCTCCCTCTCGCGCAGCAGGATCCGTGCCGCGTGGTCGAGAAGATGTCCGAGCGTGGAGTCGAGGCGTTCGCGCCGGGCAGCCGCCCCTACGAATGTCTGCTGACCCTCCGCGGCGGCGCCGACGCGTCCGTGCAACTGGCGCTGTCGCCGGAACCGCCGCGCACCGGCGGTCCCGAGACGGTCGAACTCGACGGTAAGTCGTTCACGTTCTTCCGGGACGCGCTCTCGTGCCACTACTACTTCTATCCGGGTGCCGTATTCGACACCAACCTGCCGTCGAGCCCGGCCAGTGAACGGGACAAACGGAGCAATCGGCTCACGGCGTCCGTGGCGGCGTCCGCGCCCAGCTGCGACGACGCGGAAACCCTGGTGCTCGCGTCGGCCGAGATGTTCGACTACTGACATGAACACACAGGTCGATGTCGCCCGGGCCTACCTGGACGCGTTGCTCAGCCACGACGGAAACGCGGTGCCCATCGAACCGCGGGCGGTCCGGTACGAGGTGGGCCTGAAGACGGCGTTCTCCGGAAATCACCTGCGCCGAAGCCTGTCCGGCGGCCCCCAGTACCGGCTGATCCGGGCGATCCGCGACTGCGTGTGGTCGGTCGACGGCGACGACGTCACCGCCGACTACCTCCTCGATGCCGGACTGTTCGGCCGCACCCTCGTGACGGTCCGGGTGGTCGAGACATTCCGGATCCCCCCGGACGACTTGCGAATCCGCCGCATCGACGCGAGGATCCACTTCCGTACGTGAGTGGCAATGTGTGCTCCGGGACGCATTGCCACTCACCTGGCGTCAGCTCAGCGTTTCGTGCGCCGCGGGAACGGAACCCAGCCGTCCGGCCTGGAAGTCCTCGAACGCCTGCATCACCTCGGCCCGGGTGTTCATGACGAACGGTCCGGCCATCGCGACGGGCTCCCGGATCGGCTTGCCGCCGAGGACGAATACCTCGAACGACTCGGTCCGCGAATCCTGGGTGTCGGCCGCGGCGATCGTCAGGGTGTCGCCGCGCCCGTAGACCGCGGTCTGCCCCATCCGGATCGGCCTGCGCTCCGAACCCACGAGCCCCTCGCCCGCGAGAACGTAAGCAAGGGCGTTGAATTCGGGGTTCCATGGCAGTGTCAGGCTCGCACCCGGCGCGACTGTCGCATGGACGAGGCTGATCGGCGTGTACGTGGATCCGGGACCGTGGTGGCCGTCGACCTCACCGGCGATCACACGAACGAGTGCGCCGCCGTCCGCCGACGACAGCAGGGCCACCTTCTGCCCCGTGATGTCCTGGTACCGGGGTGCGGCCATCTTGTTGTCGCGCGGCAGGTTGACCCACAGTTGGACGCCGTGGAACAGGCCGCCGCTCATCACCAGATGCTCGGGCGGGGTCTCGATGTGCAGGATGCCGCCACCCGCGGTCATCCACTGCGTGTCGCCGCCGCCGATGGTCCCGCCGCCGCCGTTGGAATCCTGGTGCTCCATGATCCCGTCGATCATGTAGGTGACGGTCTCGAAGCCGCGGTGCGGATGCCACGGCGTGCCCTTGGGTTCGCCGGGGGCGTAGTCGACCTCACCCATCTGGTCCATGTGGATGAACGGGTCGAGGGCGGACAGGTCGATGCCGGCGAACGCGCGGCGCACCGGGAAGCCTTCGCCCTCGTATCCGACCGGGGCGGTGGTGAGCGACCGGATCGGGCGGTCGACGGCGCCGGGAGCAGGTGCGTCGATACGCGGCAGGGCAAGGATGTTGTCGACCGTCACGGCAGGCATGGGGTGTCTCCTCGTACTCAGGTAATTGATTCTTCAACTACTTCATGGTGTGTAACACCCGAAGGGGAAATAAATTCCCCGTGCGCCTTTTTGGTAGCTGCAGCAACCAGAAAGGCGCACGGGCGCGAAGCGCCTAACTAGTTGAGGACGTTCTCGTGATCGGGGCAGTACCGGGTGATCGCGCCGATGATGTACGGGTAGACGCCGTCGTTGGTGAGCATCGGCACCCACTCCTCACGCACCTGGTCGAGGGGCTTGCCCGCGTCGAGCGCGGTGCAGATCTCGCCGGCCTGATGCACCGCCAGGTCGTCGTCGGTGACGGTCTGGCCGTTCGCTCGCAGGTAGGTCAGGTAGTCGGCGGCGGTCTGCGGGTCGTCGGCTACGGCGAACACGCGGCTTCCGGGGGCCGTCGCAGCGGTGGTCCGCGCCGCCACGGAGGCGGAAGCGGACGTCGTCTCGGATGCTGCGGTGTCGGTGTCGCCACCGCACGCGGTGAGGATCGCCGCGGAGCAGACGGTGAGGGCGGTCAGAGCAAGGGTGCGGCGCATGGGGCGTGTGATTCCTTTCGAGGCCTGTGACGGCGACGATCGTATCGTCCGCGACGCCGCGGGTCCCGGCGGCGAGCAACCCGGGGTGACCCGGTAATTCCGCTGCCCGTCGGCGGTGGGTGCAGGTAGTGTGGCCAGTCCGAGCAGGATCCGAATCGAGGAGGTGAGACCCGTGTCCGTTCGTTCAGGTCGGGTGCTCTCACCCCGCGACCGCGCGGTCTTACCGACATAAGGTGACCGGGAGAGCGCCCATCGGCATTCCGAAAGGCTCTCCCATGTCAGTGTCTCTGTCACCGTCCCTCGAATTCGTCCTCGTCACGAGGCTGCGCGCCGCCGGTTGTGTGTTCGCCGAGGACGAGGCGCGGTTGATCGTCTCGGCCGCCCGGACGTCGGACGAACTCTCGTCGATGCTGGACCGTCGCGTCGCCGGCGTGCCACTCGAGCACGTCCTCGGCTGGGCGGAGTTCTGCGGGCTGCGGATCGCGGTGGATCCGCGGGTGTTCGTGCCCCGCCGCCGCACCGCGTTCCTCGTCGAGCAGGCCGCCGCCCTCGCGCCGCCGAACGCTGTCGTGGTCGACCTGTGCTGCGGTTCGGGGGCGGTCGGGGCCGCGCTGGCCGACGCGCTCGATCGGATCGAGTTGTATGCGGTGGACATCGACCCCGCCGCGGTCCGGTGCGCACGGCGCAACGTTCCGGATCCCGGCCGGGTCTTCGAGGGCGATCTGTACGCGCCGTTGCCGACCTCGTTGACGGGACGCGTCGACATCCTGGTGGCCAACGCCCCGTACGTTCCGACCGAGGCTATCCGATTGATGCCGCCGGAGGCGCGGCTCCACGAACCGCGGGTCTCGCTCGACGGCGGCGCGGACGGCCTCGACATCCAGCGCCGGGTCACCGCCGGGGCGCGGAGTCGGCTCGCGCCCGGAGGGCATCTCCTCATCGAGACCAGCGAGAAGCAGGCGCCGCACACCGCCGGCGCATTCGCCGATGCGGGGTTGACGACCTGGGTCGAAAGTTCGGACGAGACGGGCGCCACCGTCGTCGTCGGCACCAACCCCAGGTGAGTGGCAAAGCGTCCGGGAGCACTCGTTGCCACTCACCTGGGACGTGAGATGCACCTCAACGACTGTCTGGAGTGACCCGCCCCCTCGTATTCTGTGTGCTCGTGTCGGTAGGTGCGCAGGATCGAGGGACCGGGTCGCGGGACCACGGTGTGCCGATCCCTGCGCCGGCCCCGGCACGATCGTTGCTTCTGGGGGTGCCGCGGCAGGGGCGCCGGTGGCCGGGTGTGGTGCGGGCCGGGGTGGCCGTCGCGTTGCCCGCACTCGCCGGAGTCGCGCTCGGACATCCGGCGGTCGCCGCGACCGCGACGGTGGGTGCATTCGCCGTCGTCTACGGCGAGGGCCGGGCCTACCGGGTGCGCTGGCGGGTGGTGTCGATCGCCGCGGCGGTGATGGTGGTGCTGGCCGGTGTGGGCGCCGCGGTCGGCGCTTTCGTGCACGACGCGACGGCGGCGGGCGGCTCCGCGCTGTGGTGGATGGCGCTGGTCCTGGCGATGACGGTCGTCGTCGCCGTCTGCGCTTTCGTCGTCGACGGACTACGGCTCGGGGCGCCGGGTGCCTTCCTTCCCCTGCTCACCGTCGAGATCTCGTCCGCGCTGCCCGCGCTCGGTGTCGCCGTGACGGAGGTGCTGGCCTGGTCGGCGTTGGGGGCGGCGTCGGCGTTGATCGTGTCGATGGCGGGTGCGGTGGCGCGTCCGCGCACCCCCGAGCGCGCCGCCGTCGGGACCGCGGTCGCCGCCGTCGACGCCGCGCTCTCCGGCACGGGGTCGCCGACGGCCCGCCGGGACGCGGTGCGGTCGCTGCACGCCGCGTGGCAATGCCTGCACGACGCTGCCCTCGGCGGCCGTGACCACCCGCTGACCCGCTCGTTGCGGTCGGCGCATCTGCGTTTCGCGGCCGCCGTGACCGGCCGCGAATCCGATCACGCCTCGACGATCGACGACCTCCGGCCGCAGGTGCCGCTGGCGAGGCCGTCCATCCGCTACCGGCTCACGCGGGCGGCCCATCTGCGGGGGCGGTCCTGGACCATCGTCGCGCGACTGCTGGTCGCGTGCCCGGCGGCGGGTCTCCTGGCGCTGGGGCTGGGTGTGGGACGGCCCGACTGGGCGGTGATCACCGCGGCGATGATCCTGCATCAGGGCCCGGACCGGGTGCTCGGAACGTATCGCGGGCTGCACCGGTTCGTGGGAACGGTGCTCGGTCTCGTTCTCTTCGCGGCGCTGGCGTCGCTCGACCTGTCCCCGGCCGCGCTGGTGCTCGTCGTGGCGGTCCTGATGGCGGGGATCGAGGCGTTCCTCGTTCGCAACTACGGGCTGGCGATGATGTTCATCACCCCGCTCGCTCTCGTGCTCGGTGGCCTAGGGACCCACGTCGACCTCATGGTGGTCACCCGGGACCGGCTTCTCGAAACCGTGCTCGGCGTGGCGGTGGCGATTGCGGTGCTGTGGGCGGTGCTTCCGGGTTCGTACCGCCGGATCCTGCGGGACGCGGACGAACAGGTCGCCACCACGATCGGTCGGATCGGCGATGCCCGCGACCCGGTTGCCGTCGCCGAACTCGGCCGCGACCTGGAGTTCGATCTGCACGCGTCCACGACGGCCGCGATCATCGCCGCCCACACCGATCCGGTCTGGACCCGCACCCGCTGGCCCGAGCACCACCACCTCCACGAGCTGGGCTACCGAATCCTCACCCGGAACTTCGGACCTCGGCTTTAGCCGGTTTTCGCAGGATCCCCGCTGTTAGGGTTCATCGATGGGTCCTGTGACGGGAATCGGAACAGCAATTCGGGCCTCGTTGGCCGCCGCCCTGTGCGTCGGCATGCTGGCCGCGTGCGCGTCGGACGAGGAGCCGCAGAGCGACCCCGCGGCCACGTGCGCGGACGTCCCCAACGGCACCCCGATCACCGCGGCGCCGCCGCCCGGTCCGGCGCCGGCCACCCAGAATCTGGCGACCAACCCCGAGATCGCGACGGTGTACCGCTCCGGGATGACGCCCGTCGAGACGGCGTCGTACGCGGTGTCCACCGCCAACCCGGTGTCGACGCAGGCCGCGTGCGAGGTGCTGCGGGACGGGGGAACGGCCGCGGACGCGCTGATCGTGGCCCAGACGGTGCTCGGTCTCGTCGAACCGCAGTCCTCCGGGATCGGTGGCGGGGCGTTCCTGCTGTACTACGACGCCGGGCAGAACAGTGTCGAGGCCTACGACGGGCGTGAGGTCGCGCCGATGGCGGCGACGGAGAACTACCTGCGCTGGATCAGCGACACCGACCGCACCGAGCCCAAGCCCGACGCGCGCGCGAGTGGACGGTCGATCGGAGTTCCCGGCGTGGTGCGGATGCTCGAGATGGCGCATCGCGAGCACGGACGGGACCAGTGGCGGGACCTGTTCGACCCGGCGATCGCACTCGCCGACCAGGGTCTCGAGATCAGCCCCCGGATGGCTGGGCAGATCGCCGAGTCCGCGCCCGACCTGGCCGTCGACGAAGCGTCGAAGGCGTACTTCCTCAATCCGGACGGCAGCCCGAAGCCGGCCGGGACCAAGCTGACGAACCCCGCCATGGCCAAGACCCTCGGGGCGATCGCGGCGGGCGGCGCCGACGCCTTCTACACCGGCGCCATCGCCCAGGGCATCGTCGATGCGACGGCCACGGCAACGGGCGGTCGCACCCCCGGCCAGATGACCCTCGACGACCTCGCGAACTACCAGGCGAAGAAGCGGACCCCGCTGTGCACGCCGTACCGGGACCACGAGATCTGCGGCATGCCGAACCCCTCGTCCGGTGGCACGGCGGTCGCGGCGACGCTGGGCATCCTGTCGAACTTCGACCTGTCGCAGTACGGTCCGACGAACCTCGACGACAACGGCGGAAAGCCGACGGCGGAGGCCGTGCATCTCATCTCGGAGGCGGAGCGTCTCGCGTACGCGGATCGGGACAAGTACGTCGCGGACTCGGATTTCGTTCCGCTGCCCGGCAATTCCGTCGACACGTTGCTGAACGAGGACTACCTGAAGCAGCGGGCCGCCCTCATCGACCCGGGCAAGAGCATGGGTACCGCGCAACCCGGCAACTTCGGTCCCGTTCCGCTGGGTGTGCAACCGCAGGACAGGGAACACGGCACCAGCCACATCTCGATCGCCGACAAGTACGGCAACGTGGCGTCGATGACGACGACGGTGGAATCGGCGTTCGGGTCGTTCCACATGACGGACGGCTTCGTGCTCAACAATCAGCTCACCGACTTCTCCGCTCAGCCGGTCGGACCGGACGGGGCGCCGGTCGCGAACCGGGTCGAACCGGGTAAGCGTCCGCGGAGTTCGATGGCGCCGACGCTCGTCTTCGACCGCGGCAGCGATGGTTCGCGCGGAGACGTCCAGTACGTGACGGGTTCCCCGGGCGGTTCGGTGATCATCCAGTTCGTCGTGAAAACGCTCGTGGGGATGCTGGATTGGGGTCTGAATCCGCAGCAGGCCGTGTCGGCGGTCGACTTCGGGGCGGCGAACACCCCGGTCACCGGTGTCGGCGGCGAGCATCCGAACATCGATGCGGTCGACGACGGTGCCGGCGACCCGTTGATCGCGCAACTCCGGGCGATGGGACATCAGGTGTCGGTCGCCCCGCAGTCCAGTGGGCTCAGTGCGCTGCAGCGCCAGGATTCGGGGTGGGTCGGCGGAAGCGGACCCGCGACGGGAGGGCGCCGTGATGGGTGACGGCACGGGGTAGCCGGTTCGGATGGTTCAGACCCCGCCGTGCGGGGAACCCGTCGACCATGGCGAAATACCGAGTGATCGATCCGCAGGGCAGCGTCGTCGAGACGAAGGAGATCCCGAGCGCCGACGATGCGCACGCGTGGTTCGTCGACGCCCGCGCAGACAATTCCGAACTCGGCTGGCGGATGGAGGTCGACGAGGATGGCACCTGGGCGTTCTTCGACGACACCGAGGGTGCCACGGAGCGATAGAGACCCATCGTGCTCGCCAGCAGCCCACGCAAAGTGGGTGTCGAGGAGGAATTCCACCTCATCGACCTGAAGACCCGGCGCCTGACCACCCGCGCGCCGGAGTTGCTGGCACGACTTCCCGACGACGCGTACGTCGACGAACTGCAGCAGTGCGTCGTCGAGGTGAACAGTGGCGCGTACGCCGACCTCGGCGAGTTGCGCGACGACCTGGAGCGGCACCGGGCGCTGCTCATCGCCGCGGCGGAAGGCATCGGCATCGGCGTGGCGGCGGCGGGCTCGATGCCGTTGGCCCTGCCCGCCGAGATGCACGTGACCGGGTCGCAGCGGTACCGCCGCATGCTCGCCGACTACCAGGTGCTCGCCCGGGAGCAGTTGATCTGCGGCACACAGTTTCACGTCGACCTGCCCGACCGTGACGACGCGGTGCAGGTCGCTCACCGGGTGGCCCCGTACATGCCCGTGCTGCTGGCACTGAGCGCGAGTTCGCCGTTCCGGTCCGACGGTGCGGACACCGGCTACGCCAGCGCGAGGACGCTGCTGTGGCTGCGCTGGCCGAGCACGGGACCGGCCGCGCCCGTCGCCACGGCCGCCGAGTACGACGCCCTGATCGACGACCTCGTCGCGAGCGGTGTGATCAGCGATCCCGGCATGGCCTACTTCGACGTCCGGCCGTCGGTGAAACTGCCGACTCTCGAACTGCGGGTGTGCGACAGCTGCCCGCGTCTGGACACGGTCCTGCTCATCGCTGCGCTGTTCCGCGCGCTCGTGGAGCGGGAGGTCGCGGGGCTGCATGCCGGGGCGAAGGGGATCGACGTCGTGCCGACCCTGACCCGTGCGGCGCTGTGGCGGGCCGCCCGGTCGGGACTGGAGACGGACCTCGTCGACATGACGGTTCCGCGGTCGCGACCGGCGTCGGAACTCGTCGACGATTTCGTGAACTCGCTGCGCCCTCAACTCGAGGAGTCGGGCGACTGGGACAGTGTGGCGAAGCTGGCCGCCGAGGCGACGGCCCACGGGAGTTCCGCCGCCCGGCAACGGCACGCGCTCGGTCGCCGCGGCCGGCTCACGGATGTGGTCGATCTGCTGCTCGCGGAGACGGCGGGCCGCACCGAGCACCTCCCCGAGGTTGAGGCACCGAGGACGCCGATAGCGTCCGGCCCGACATCGACCGCCGCAGGCCGGACCCGACGGTATTGGAGCGCCCGGTTCTGGGATCGCAGCGACACCGCCGACATGACGTGGACGGAGTCGACGGAACTCGACGCGAAGAAGCTGATCGAGTGGCGCCGCGACCTGCACGCGCATCCGGAACTGTCGTTCGAGGAACGGCGCACCACGAGGGTGGTGCGGGACCACCTCGTCGGTCTCGGCCTCGAACCCGTCCCGTTGCCCGGCGGAACCGGCCTGTGGTGCGACCTCGGGCCCGGGACGGGCGGTCGAATCGCGCTGCGGGCCGACCTCGACGCGCTGCCGGTAGCAGAGGCGACCGGCTTGCCGTTCGAGTCGACGGTCCCCGGGGTGTCGCACGCGTGCGGCCACGACGCCCACACGACGATGCTGATGGGGGCGGCGTCCGTGCTCGTGAAATACCCGCCGCCGTCCCCGGTCCGGCTGATCTTCCAGCCCGCGGAGGAGACCACACCCGGCGGTTCCGTCGACACCATCGCCGCAGGCGCACTCGACGGGGTCTCGAAAATCTATGCGCTGCACTGCGACCCGCACCTCGAGGTCGGCAAACTCTCGACCCGGACGGGACCGATCACGTCGTCCAACGATTCCGTCACCGTGCGGTTGTGGTCGGCGGGCGGGCACACCGCTCGACCGCACCTGACCGGCGATCTGATCCACACCGCCGCCGTCCTGGTGACGGGACTCGCGTCCGTCCTCGACCGCCGCGTCGACGCCCGCACCGCGACCGTCCTGACCTGGGGCAAGGTGGCCGCCGGGCAGGTCGCGAATTCGGTACCCGAGTCGGGCGAGCTGGTGGGCACGCTGCGCAGCGCCTCCCGCGAGACGTGGGCCTCGCTTGAACCGCTGGTCACGGAGACGATCTGTCACCTGCTCGCCCCGTACGACGTGCGGTACGAGCTGTCCTACCTGCAGGGCGTCCCGCCAGTCGTCAACGATCCCGACTGCACCGCGGACCTGCGGGAAGCGATCGAATCGGTGGTGGGATTCGATCATCTGGACGAGGCCCAGCAGTCCAGCGGAGGCGAGGATTTCGCGTGGTACCTCGAGCGGGTTCCGGGTGCGATGGCGCGGCTCGGGGTGTGGGACGGAACCGGACCGCGTCAGGAACTGCACCAGCCGGGGTTCGATCTCGACGAGCGCGCCCTGGTTCACGGGGTCCGGACCCTGGTCGCGCTCACCCGGCTCGAAGATCAGTCGGAGTGAGTGCGCGTCAGGCGGGTCTGCCGGCGGCGTCCGCCAGTTGCGGCACGATCGCGTCGACTGCGTAGGGGAGGCTGAGGACGGTGCCCCAGCTGCGGGCGCCGGAGATGGTCGGGTCTTCGACGAACACCGCGCGGTCGGCCCGCGCGACCGGGGTTGAAGGCTTCGGGGTGCGTCCCGTCGAGCGCGTCCTGGGCCCAGGGCAGTCGAGTGTACGCATACACCACCTTTCCCGTAGATAAGGCTAACCTATGCGAGAGGGTCCGGGTTGTGCATCTGCGGCGGAAACGGGGGTGTCGGGTCGGGAATCGGTGGCGTGGGTGGCTGCGGCGGTCCAGGCGGCCCCGGTTGAGGTCCGGGCTCGGGCGGTGCGGGTTCCGGGCCGGGCTCGGGCGGAAACGGGTGGGGCGGCGTCGGCGTCGGCGGCACAGGCGGAGGACCCGGGTCCGGCGGTACAGGCTCCGGATTCGGCAGGGGATTGCCGGGCTCGTCGTGGGCACTCGCCATCAACTGACCACCTTCCGATCGCGTGAATATCGGGTGATTGAGGCGTACCCGGAACGGGCATCCCGCAATCACCGGGCGGGTTGCGGTCGTCCGGGAACAAAATGCGGGATCGATGCGTTGTCTAGCAACCGTGCCCCGCAAGTGAAGAATTTCACGACACGGGGAACATGAGCCAAAGGGAGGAAGTCATGGCAACCGACTACGACGCACCACGGGTTACCGTCGACGACGAACTCGCCGCGGACTCGCTCGAAGAACTGAAGACACGGAGGAACGACTCGCAGTCGTCCGTCGTCGACGTCGAGGAGACCGACACGGCGGAGTCCTTCGAACTGCCCGGTGCCGACCTGTCCGGTGAGGAACTCACGGTCCGCGTCATTCCGAAGCGGGCAGACGAATTCACTTGCAGCAGTTGTTTCCTGGTCCATCATCGGTCGCGCCTCGCGTCCGAAGAGGGCGGACAGCTGATCTGCCGCGACTGCGCATAGGAGGCCGGAGTGGCCGAGGTCCGTCGAACGTTCACCGTCGCCGCACCGCTCGAGAAGGTCGTCGCGTACCTGCGGGACTTCGCGAACACCGCCGCCTGGGATCCCGGGACCGAACGGTGCGAGCAGACCACCCCCGGCCCAGTGGCGGTGGGCACGGAATGGCACAACGTGTCCTCGTTCTTCGGGCGGACCACCGAACTCACGTACCGCATGACCCGCGACGACCCCGATCACGTCGTGTTCGAGGGCCGCAACAAGAGCGCCGCCACGTCGGACGACCTGGCCTTCGAGAAAGTGGACGACAACTCGACGTCGATCACCTACCGCGCCCGGCTCCAGTTCACCGGCCTGGCGCGATTCGCCGACCCCGTGGCGCGCCTGGCATTCGAGGTGCTGGCGGCCAAGACCGTCAAGCAGATGAGCGGGGTCCTCGAAGCGAGGTGAGCGATACCAAGGATTGCCCGAGCGCCCTCACTCGCGACGAGTGAGGGCGCTCCGTCCTGTCCGGATCACGGAATGATCCGGTCTTCGTGATCCGAGAAGATGCGTCGCACACTGTATTTGCGGGTAACAGGGTCGAAACTGCGGGTGGGGATCCAGAAGATGAAATACATCGTCCGAACCAGCCACACGCCGATCCACGAGACGCGCGCCTGCTTCGTCAGCCCGTGGGCGCGCAGCGTGCGGGGAAGCGATGCGGTGTACTCGAAGTACGACTTGCGAGACGACAGCATCCGCCGACCGGACACCTGCACCTTCATGTCGGGCAGCATCGCGATCTTGATCCCCGCACCATGGAGCGAAAGCGAGATGTCGGAATCTTCCCAGATACCGCGGCCCTCGTGTAGTGCGGGCAGGATGGTTTCCCATGCGGTCTTGCGCACCGCCATGTTCGCGCCGTAGACGCCGCGAGCTTCTTGGATGCCGGCGTCCTTCTTCGTGTCTGATGCCACGCGAACCATGAATCGCTGGACTCCCTGCAGGGGCATGTCATATTGCTCGAACGGACCGAGCGCGGCCCCGAACTCCGCGTCGGCGGTCGCGAAGAATTCGCGAATCGCCTGCGCCCAACCGGGCTGCACGATGGTATCGGCGTCGATGCGCGCGACGATCGGTGTCTTCGCCGCCGCAATGCCCGCGTTGCGGGCGGGGATCAGGCCGGGTAGTTCCTCGGTGATGATGCGGATCTTGCCTGCGGCTTTGTGGGCCTGGGCCACGGCGACGGTGTCGTCGGTGCAGTTGTTGTCGACGACGATGATCTCGTCGATCTGGTCGGCCTGCGCGACGAGCGCGTCGAGCGCTCGACCGATGGTCGTCTCCTCGTTGTAGGCCGGTATGACCACGGTCAGCATCGGCGCGGTGGGGTGTGCGGTCGGCCGGGGGGCTGACTGCTGCCCGGGGGTGGAGGGCTGCGTCATCGCGCTCGGTCCTTTGGTGTGTAGGGGTAGGAAGCTGTGATTTCCCTGAGGATCTTCACATACTTTCTAGTTTGTTACAGTGCGCAGGGGGTGCTCGGCGGACTCGAACAGCGATGTGCGAGGCGGAGGTGGTAACGAAATTCGCGGCGTTGGTCCGACCCCGAGTGCGCGGTGGGGGCGGGCGCTCGCCAGTTCGAATGGTGTTACCGGCGAGTAATTTACGAGTACGTCCCGTCCTGTTCGCGTGGCTGTCTGCCGGTGTCACCCACGAGTTTCGCGACCCTGGGCAATCGGTGGTCTGCCTCGGACACTGGTCGCTTGTTCAATCATTGCTCGCTCGCGGATCGGCAAATGTCGTCGCGAGGCACTCGCACTCTCGGTGGCTCTTGTGCTAGCGCTCGTCGGGCGCCCGGCCCCGAGTCGATCGATCGTCGTCCAACCAGAAGGAGCCGAAGAAGTGAAGCTGTATCCACGCGACGCCGCATGGGTGTATCTGGAGCAGGCGAACACCCCGTTGCTCAGCATCGCGATGTACATCTTCGACACGTCGACGGATCCACGAGGTGCGATGACGTCGGCCGAGGTCAGGTCATTCGTGGCGGAACGAGTGCAGGCGGTCGACGTGTTCACACGCCGGCTGCAACGGGTTCCTCTCGACCTCGACCACCCGAGCTGGGTCCCGGACCACGACTTCGACATCGACAACCATCTCGAGGTCCTCGATGCGCGCGGCGGAGGGTGGGGCGAGTTCCGTCGCATCGCCTCGGAGTTCGTCGGCAGCGGGCTGGATCTGCAGCGTCCGCCCTGGCAGATGAGGGTCGTCACCGGGTTGACTGACATCGACAGAGCCGTGGAGGTGTCTGCAGTGCTGCTGAAGTTCCACCACTCGGTAGGCGACGGCGCGGTCACCCTGGACTTGACCCGGCGACTCTTCTCCGCTCGTGTGGAGCGACAACCGGGGACGGGGCTGCAGAAGCCTGTCGGCCCGCGATCGGTCATGCAGGCGCTTCCGACCCTTTCACGGCAGCTGCGGACGTTCGTGCGAGGCATCCGGCACGTCTCGACCGCCGGCAAGGAAGTGAAGGCCGCGGTCGACAGCGGGGCCGTGCGGGTGCCGCCGCGGATGCGGCCGGCCACCCGGTTCAACGGGAGCGTGAGCCCGGAGCGGACGTTCGATGCCGCGTCGTTCCTGCTGGACGACGCCCGGGCGATCCGGGCCGCCGCCGGAGATGTGACCGTCAACGACTTGGCGTTGACGCTGGTGGCCGGCGCCCTTCGCGACTACCTGCAAGAGATCGGCGAAGAACCGGAACAGTCGCTGGGAGCGAAAGTTCCCATGTCGATCCGGTCGCTCGGACACCTGGAGTCGGCGAACCAGCTCACGGTCCTGCAGGTCGACCTCCATACCGACATCGCCGACCCCGTGGAGCGTCTTCGGGCGATCCACGCCTCCGCAGCCGCGGAGCGGCACCGCAAGCAGCGCGCCGAGGTGCTGCGTTCCGAGTCGCTGGTCGACGTGACTCCGGGTTTCGTCGTGCGGCCGATCAGCTGGATCGCATCCCGGCTACCGTCCTCGTCCTCGTCCGTTCCGTACTTCAACGTGGGGACGACCAACGTCGCACGCGGTGGCGAAGATCTGTGGCTGCGGGACGCGCAGGCGGTGTCGACGTACGGTGCCGCGGCACTGTCGGAGCGGCAGGGTCTGACGCACGCGGTCCATTCGCTCGGCAACTCCCTGACCATCTCGGTGCTCGCTGATCCGAACATGATGGACGACCCCGAGCACTACGTGGCGCTCATCCGTGCGCAGTTCGATTCCCTGGCGGCCGCAGTCGGCGCGTCGATCTCGGCCGGGTGAACCGGAGCACGGCAGCGGCGCCCCCACATGATGGGGGCGCCGCTGCCGTGCCGGGACCGATCAGCTGAGGTGATGGACCTCCTGCAACCCGTAGACCGGAGTCGGGATCTCCTCGTGCCGGGCCTTGAGCTGCAGGGCAAGGTACAGCGAGTAGTGCCGAGACTGGTGCAGATTGCCGCCGTGGAACCACAGGGCTTCCTGCTGGGTGGGCTTCCACATGTTCCGCTGCTCGCCCTCCCAGGGGCCGGGGTCCTTGGTGGTGTCGGAGCCGAGGCCCCAGCACTTGCCGACCTTGTCGGCCACGTCCTGACCCATGAGGTCGGCCGCCCAGCCGTTCATCGAGCCGTAGCCCGTCGCGTAGACGACCAGGTCGGCGGGCAGTTCCGTGCCGTCGGTGAGTACCACCGCGTCCTCGGTCAGCCGATCGACCTGTCCGGACACGAGGTGGATGCTGCCGTCGGCGACGAGCTCGGACGCGCCGACGTCGATGTAGTAGCCCGAACCGCGGCGCAGGTACTTCATGAACAGACCGGACCCGTCGTCACCGAAATCGAGCTTGAACCCGGCCTTTTCGAGCCGATCGTAGAAGTCCCGGTCTCGTTCGGCGATCTTCTGATAAATCGGGATCTGGAATTCGTGCATGATCTTGTACGGCAGCGACGCGAACGTGAGATCCGCCTTCTCCGTCGTCATGCCTGCCGCGAGGGCGCGCTCCGAGTAGAGGTCGCCGAGGCCGAGATCCATCAGGGAATCGGACTTCACGATATGCGTGGACGACCGCTGCAGCATCGTCACGTCGGCACCGGTCTCGAACAGCGCCTTGCAGATGTCGTGCGCGGAGTTGTTGGCCCCGACGACGACCACACGCTTGCCCGCATACGCGTCCGGACCCGGGTGCCGGCTCGAATGGTGCTGCTCGCCCTTGAAGACGTCCTGGCCCGGGAACGTGGGAACGTTCGGCTTGCCCGACATGCCCGTCGCGAGCACCAACTGCTTCGGGTGCAACACCACGTCCTCGCCGTCGCGGTCGAGGACGACGGTCCACTCCTTCGTGTCTTCGTCGAACGCCGCGGACGTGCAGGTGGTGGACGACCAGTACGGAATCTCCATCACCTTTGTGTACATCTCCAGCCAGTCGCCGATCTTGTCCTTCGGCGCGAACACCGGCCAGTTGTCGGGGAACGGCATGTAGGGCAGGTGGTCGTACCAGACCGGGTCGTGCAGGCACAGCGACTTGTACCGATTGCGCCACTGGTCACCGGGCCGCTCGTTCTTGTCGACGACGATGGCCGGGACCCCGAGTTGACGCAGGCGCGCACCGAGGGCGATACCGCCCTGACCGCCACCGATCACGAGGACGTACGGCTGGCGGGTGTAGCCGAGTTCCTTCTCCTCGATCTCCCGCTTCTCCGACCAGCTGAGGGTGTCGCCGCCGGAGCCGTGGACGGCGCCCTTGACCCGGTTCCGTCCGCGGCGTTCCTCGTGGCCCTTCAACTCCTGCATGGTGGTGAGGAAGGTCCAGGCCTCGTCGCCCTTCAGACGCAGATGTCCCTTGCCGCGGCCCGTCGCCGTCTCGAATTCGATCCACGCGGACGTGACGCCGTCGGCCTCGTCGGGGGTCTCGGTGGTGCGGAAGTTCGCCGGATCGGTGTCCTCCAGCCGTGCGTGCAGCATCGCGGCGACCGCGTCGCGCCCCTCGACGGTCTTGAGGTTCCAGGTGAACGCCACCAGATCCCGCCAGAAGCTGTCGACCGCGAACATCCCTGCCGCGCGGTCGATGTCACGCGCGGCGAGTGCGCCTTCGAAATCCGCCAACCACAGGTCGACCCGCTCCTGAGGCGTCGAGGACGTCTGCACCGTGGGCGGCTGGACGGTCTGTGTCATGAGCCTCTCCTTCGTTGTCGTTGTGACTCACAGCACACTCCTCTTCGCGGTCGGCAACAAGCGTTGCATCGTGTTGCAATCCCCCCGTGAGTACTTGTTAACCGCCCGCGGTTAATAAGTACTCACAGGCTGCGCAGCGGCATTGTCGAAATCCGGGCCTGCCGTTCGACGTACCGTGTGAGTCCACGGCAGAGGCCGGGACCGACCGCAATCGAGGAGGAAATCATGCGGGTCATGGTGATGATCGAGGGTGCCGGAGCCGACGAAGACAAGATCGCCCCGACGGAGGCGATGCTCGCCGCGATGAGCGCGTACAACGAGGACTTGGTGAACGCCGGGATCATGCTCGACGGGCAGGGTCTGAAGCCGACCAGCGCCGGGGCGCGGGTGGTGTTCGAGGGCGGTACGACGTCGGTGGTCGACGGCCCGTTCACGGAGTCGAAGGAGATCGTCGCGGGCTTCTGGATCTGGGAGGTGCGGTCCCTCGAGGAGGCGATCGAGTGGGTGAAGAAGTGCCCCGCCGATCCCGGAACCGGTATGCGTCAGCTGATCGAGGTGCGGCCGATCTTCGAGTCGGACGACTTCGGGGACGAGTTCACGCCGGAGTTGCGGGAGCGGGAAGAGGCGCTCGCGGCGCGGATCCGCGAGCAGCACCCCGACCGCTGACATGGACGCGCGGCGCACGGTCGAGGCGGTGTGGCGGATGGAGTCGCCGCGGCTCATTGCGTCCCTCACCCGTCTCGTCCGTGATGTCGGCACTGCCGAGGAGATCGCGCAGGACGCGTTCGTGCTGGCGTTGGAGCAGTGGCCGCGGGACGGTGTCCCGGACAATCCGGGTGCGTGGCTGACGGCGACGGCCAAACACAAGGCGATCGATTGGATTCGCCGGGAGCGGTCGCAGCAGTCGAAGTACACGCAGATCGCCGTCGACCCGTCGGCGCAGCAGCCGAGTGCGATGCCCGCACCGGACGCGGTCGAGGGTGTGGAGGACGACCTACTGGCGCTGGTGTTCGTGGCCTGTCATCCGGTGCTTCCCCGGGAGTCGCGGGTGGCGTTGACTCTCCGGCTGGTGGGCGGGCTCCGCACGGACGAGATCGCGCGGGCGTTCCTGGTGCCGTCGGCGACGATGGGGCAGCGGATCAGCAGGGCCAAGCGGACGTTGTCGGAGGCGAAGGTGCCGTTCGAGGTGCCGGCGCGCGAGGACCTTCCGGCGCGACTGTCGGCGGTCCTCGAGGTGGTCTATCTGGTGTTCAACGAGGGCTATTCCGCCACGTCGGGTGAGAACTGGATACGACGGGATCTGGCCGCCGAGGCGATGCGGCTCGCCCGTGTCCTCGCCGGACTGCTGCCGGACGAGCCGGAGGTGCACGGGCTGGTGGCGCTGACCGAGTTGCAGGCGTCGCGGTTCGCCGCTCGGCTGGGTCCCGGCGGCGAGCCGATCCTGTTGCAGGATCAGGACCGGTCGCGGTGGGACCGCATCCTGCTGAGGCACGGTACTGCCGCGCTGGAGCGGGCTGTCGCGCTGGGCCGCCCGCTCGGCCCCTACTCGTTGCAGGCCGCGATCGCCGGATGTCATGCCCGGGCATCTCGTTTCGAGGACACCGACTGGGAGGCGATCGTCGCCCTGTACGACGCGCTGGCGCAGGTGGCGCCGTCGCCGGTGGTGGAGCTCAATCGCGCGGTGGCGCTGCTGCATTCGGACGGCCCGGACGCTGCGCTGGCCGCCCTCGATGCGGTGCGCGGCGATCCCCGGCTGGCCCGTCTCCATCTGTACGGCGCCGTGCGGGGCGAAGTTCTCGAGCGTCTCGGCCGCTACGAGGAGGCGGCCCGGACCCTCGAGGACGCCGCGGCCACCGCACCCACCCGGCGGGAACGCAACCTCCTCATGGCACGGGCCGCGGCCGCGTCCGCGCGCACCGAACCGTGAGGCAACCGGTAGTCGTGGCGCGGATCAGGGTCAGGATCCGGGCCGGGCCTGCTTGTGGTCGCCGAACGGCTCGTCGCGTTCGCGGACGGCCTCACGGAATCCGGTGGTGGCCGAGCGCAGTTGGAACGCATACCCTTCGCGGGTGTGCCTGGAGACGCCGTCGAAGACGGTGCTGACCATGGCCGAGTTGGTGACGCCCTGGGCGAGCAATGCGCTGTTGAGGGCGAGTTTGACCATCATCAGCTGGTTGATCGGCATCTGTGCGATCCGTCCGACGAGGTCCTCCGTCCGTTCGTCGAGTTCGTCGACGGGCGCGGATTCCACCGCCAGTCCCCATTCGGCTGCCTGTCGGCCCGTGATGCAGTCACCGGTGAGCAGGAGCCGTTTGGCCCGCTGGTCGCCGAGTCGGTGCGCCCACATGCCGGCGGCGGGCACACCCCACACCCGGGTCGGGGGATAGCCGATCTTCGTGTCGTCCGCGGCGATGATCTGGTCGCAGTACAGCGCGATGTCGGTGCCGCCGGCGACGCAGAAACCGTGGATCTTCGCGACCGTCGGCTTGTTCGCGTGGAGCAGGCTCGCGAAGCCGCGGTTGAACCGGCTCATCATCGCGTAGTCGGCCATCGGGTCCCAGTTGCCGAACGGATTGTGGTTGCGCGCCTGGACCACCGGGTCGAGGACGGTTCCCGTCGTGCGGTCCGGTGCCTCGCCGGGGGCGCCGCCGTGTTCGGCGAAGACGTTCAGGTCGTATCCGCCGCAGAAGCCCTTCCCGCGTCCGGACACCAGGATGACGTGGACGCGGGGGTCGAGGTCGGCGCGTTCGACGGCGTCGGCGATGTCGAAGGGCGTGTCGCCGGTGATCGCGTTGCCGTGTTCCGGTCGGTCGAACGTGATCCGGGCGATCCGCCCGGTCACCTCGTAGGTGAGGGTCCGGTACCTCGAGGTGTCGTCTTCGTGTCCCGGCCGACGATCCGCGAACAGGGAGTCGCCGCCCTCGTCCCAGCCGTCGCGCCACGCGGCCGAACGGGTGCCCGCGTGGTCGTCGTGGCCGGTCACGACCCCACCTTGGGTGTGGCGCGGTCGATGATGGCGGCGGTGTCGACGCCGGTCGGCAGTGTGCCGAACACGGTGCCCCAGTCGCCCGACAGCCTGCTGACGCAGAACGCGTCGGCCACCGCGGGGTGGCCGTGGCGGATCAGCAGCGAACCCTGGAGAGCGAGCGCCATGTCACCGACGACGCGACGGGCCCGGTGCTGGAGCGTGTCGATGTCGCCGAATTCGGCCTTCAGGTTCGTGACCGCGGCGTCGAGTCGCGCGTCCACACCGGCGGTGGAATCGAGTTCGTCGAAGAACACCTGAAGTGTCTTTGGCTGTTTCGCGATCGCGCGCAGGGTGTCGAGGGCGGCGACGTTGCCGGAGCCCTCCCACACGGACAGCAGGGGAGCCGCCCGATACAGCCGCGGCATCCGCGACTCCTCCACATACCCGTTGCCGCCCAGGCATTCCAGGGCCTCGGCGGCGTGGATCGGCCCGCGCTTGCACACGAAATATTTGCTGACCGCCAGCGTGATCCGCCGCAGCGTGTTCGCGTGCTCGTCGCCCGCGGTCGCCCGGTCGGTGAGTGCGGCCAGCCACAGGGCGACGGTGGTGGAGGCCTCCGACTCGACGGCGAGGTCGGCGAGCACGTTCCGCATCAGCGGCTGATCCACCAGGTGGGCGCCGAACGCGCTGCGGTGCACGGCGTGGTGGGCGGCCTGAGCGGTACCGACGCGCATGCCGGTGGCGGTGCCGAGGGTGCAGTCGAGGCGGGTCATGTTGACCATCTCGATGATGGTCGGAACGCCGCGACCTTCCTCGCCGACCAGCCAGGCCACCGCCTCGTCGTACTCGACCTCGCTGCTGGCGTTGGAATGGTTGCCGAGTTTGTCCTTGAGGCGCTGCAGGTGCATCCGGTTGCGGGTGCCGTCCGGCAGCACCCGGGGCAGGAAGAAGCACGACAGCCCGCCCGGTGCCTGGGCCAGTACGAGGAACACGTCGGACATCGGCGCCGACGTGAACCACTTGTGCCCGGTGAGCAGGTAACTTCCGTCGGCCTGCGGCACGGCGCGGGTGGTGCCCGCCCGGACGTCGGAGCCGCCCTGCTTCTCCGTCATCGACATCCCGGCGATCAGACCGGCCTTCGTCAGCGGCGGATGCAGTGCCGGGTCGTACACCCGCGCGGTGAGCAGGGGTTCGTACTGTTCTGCCAGTTCGCGATTGTGCCGCAGGGCGGGGACGACGGCGTACGTCATGGAGATCGGGCAGCCGTGGCCGGCGTCCACCTGGCCCCACACCGCCATCTTCGCGGCGCGGATCAGGTGGGCGTGCGGATTCGGGTCGGCCCACGGCGCGCCGTGCAGGCCCATCTCGACGGCGGTGGTCATCAGCAGGTGGTAGGCGGGGTCGTAGTCGACCTCGTCGATGCGGTTTCCGTAGCGGTCGTGGGTACGGAGGACGGGCGGGTGTGCCTCGGCGAGGTCGCCCCAGCGCTGGGCGTCCGCGCTGCCCGCGAGGCGTCCGACGTCGTGCAGTTCCTCGAGCGCGTCGTGCGCGCCTTCGCGTTGCAGTGCTTCGAGGATCGGGGGGTAGTCGGCCGCGTCGAAGTCGGTCAGCGGCGGCACCTGGTTGAAGACCTCGTGTGTGGCACTCATGTCGGGCTCCCGAGAGATCGAAGGGTGAAGGTGAGCAGTGCGGGGATGATCGCGGCGTCGGCGGCGCCGCGCGCGAGGGGCAGAACGAGCGCTTCGCCGATGGCACCGACGAGGCAGGCGGCAGTGATTGAGGCGTCCTGTTCCGGGATCTCCCCGGTCTCGACGGCGGCGGCGATCGCGACGGCGAGGGCGTCGCGGAACGATTCGCGGAACAGCAGGCGTTCCGTGTCGACCTGCGGGTCGACGGGTTCGACGAGCAGCGCGTACGCCAATGTGGGTGCGCGCAAGGCGCGTTCGGCGAACGTGCGGACCGATGCGGTCACCGCGGCTACCCGGTCTCCTTCCGCGGTGCGGGCGCAGTTGCCGGATTCGACGGCGGCGCTCACCTCCCGGCTGCAGACGATCCGGAAGACCTCGGCGAACAGTTCGCCCTTGTTCGCGAAGTGCCGGTAGACGGTTCCGGTCCCCACGCCCGCCTCGGCCGCGACAGCGGAGATCGAGCAACCGCCGTAGCCGTGGCGGGCGATCAGCCCGATCGCGGAATCGATGAGCGTGGTGCGGAGAGCGTCCAGTCGTTCCTGGACTGCGGGCGTGCGCCGATAGGCCATACCCAAGGAGTGAACACCGGTTCCGTTCTTCCGTCAAGAGTGCTAGCGTCGCTCGTACCAGCGAGGAAAGGTGCACTCGATGACTTCCGACGTGGTACTCGTCCGCACCGACGGCCCGGTCACGACGATCAGCCTGAACCGGCCCGAGGTGCGCAACGCCGTCGACCGACCCACCGCCGAGGCGCTCACCGCCGCCTTCCGCGCATTCGATGCGGACGCGGACGCGTCCGTCGCCGTGCTGCACGGCGAGGGCGGAACATTCTGTGCCGGAGCCGATCTCAAGGCCATCGCGTCCGGCAACGGAAACCGGGTGGCCCCCGACGGCGACGCACCCATGGGCATCTCCCGGCTGCGGCTGTCCAAACCGGTGATCGCCGCGATCGACGGACACGCGGTGGCCGGCGGACTCGAACTGGCGCTGTGGGCCGACCTGAGGGTCGCCGGTGACGACGCCGTCCTCGGAGTGTTCTGCCGCCGCTGGGGCGTACCCCTCATCGACGGCGGCACCGTCCGACTGCCGCGGCTGATCGGGGAGAGTCGCGCGCTGGACCTCGTCCTCACCGGCCGGGCCGTCGACGCCGCCGAAGCCCTGAGCATCGGGCTGATCAACCGGAAGGTCGCGGCGGGCGGCGCCCTCGCCGCGGCCCAGCAGCTGGCCGCCGAGATCGCCGCCTTGCCCCAGGTCTGTATGCGGCAGGATCGGTTGTCGCTGCTCGAGCAGAGCGGACTCACCGAGGATCAGGCGCTGCTCAACGAATTTCGGCACGGCGCGATCTCGCTGGCCGACGGAATGGTCGAGGGTGCCGCCCGCTTCGCCGCCGGGGCCGGACGGCACGGGGATGCCGCACCCGTGAGTACTTGTTAACCGCGGGCGGTTAACAAGTACTCACGGGCGGCGGAGCTGCACGGGGCGCAGGAACGGCAGGATCCGGTCGGTGATCGCGTTGTTGTAGGCGACGGGCTGCTGGTTCGGGTTGGCGTGGCCGGTGCCGTCGAGTTTCGCGACGAGCAGTGTCCCGTCGACGCCGCCGGACTGTTCGACGAGAATCTTCTGCGTGTAGTCGACGTCGACCACACCATCCATCCAGCCTGCGCGGGGGCGCACGAAGACGATTCCGGGCCGCGGTTTGTCGTCCGTCTCCACGGCCAGCGACTTCAGGTTGTCGATGGCGCCGGACGCGACGATGGTCTTGAACTGCGATTCGATCAGCCCGTTGCTCGCCACGTCGTTCGACAGCACCTTCTCGGTGAGGACCTCGTCGAGGACGTCCCGGAACTCGGCGACGTCGATGTGCGGGTACCAATCCGACTCGGTGTCCAGGAACCGGCTCTGCCGCGCCGCGGTCTCCACGACCAGGCGCATCGTCCTGCTTTCCCGGGCGCCGGGCAGCCAGCCGATCCAGCGCAGCATGTCCTCACCGCTGTCGCGGCTGCCTGCGCGGACGGCGTGCAGGTCGACGGGCGTGCAGTCCAGCACGACACCGAGAAGGGCGGCATCCGTGTCCTCGTAGATGTGCTGCGCGACCTCCAACGCGACGACGCCGCCCATGCTGTGGCCGGACAGGACGATGTTGTCGATGCCCTCCTCGGCGGCGCGGGTGGCGATGAGTTCGCTGATGACCTTGGTGTCGATGCCGCCGTTGTCGTACCTGACCGCCCACACGCGTCCGATGCCGTCGTATGCGGACAGGGTGCGGGCCGTGTCGGCGGCATCCTTGTTGCCCAGTCCGACCAGGTCGACGACCGCGGTGTCGTGGTCTGCGGGGGACTGCGCGTCGTACACCTCGGAGATCTGGGGCTGGGTCAGCGCGAGCCGCTGGCGTTCGGGTTGCACGTCGTGCACCCAGTACTGCCCGCCGGCCAGGAGCAGGGGAACGGCCCCGAGCGCGACCGCGGTGAGGAAGCGCCGGGTGCGACCGAATTTCTGCCAGTGGTGACCGAGCCGCGTCGCGTGCAGACGCGCCTTGCGGCGGTCGTTGCTCCAGTCGGCCACGGTGGACGGATGGCGTGTCATTCTCTCCGACATCTACTCCGACTGTACGCGCGGGTGATGCTGCGCCCGTGAGTACTTATTAACCGCCCGTGGTTAATAAGTACTCACGGCGGAAGCGGCTGGACTCGGGACACAGGGCGGCCACCGGCGCGACGTCGGTCGCGTAGTCGACGTCGCGGAGCGTCGGCAGCGACAGCACCTCGGCGCCGGCGGCGAGCAGCGCGTCCCGGGTGAGCCGGCCGGTGTCGGGACTCGATGTGGGAACCGGGCGTATCGCCTCCGCGGCGTCCGCGTCGGGGACACCGAGGATCCACCACCCGCCGTCCTCTGCGAGCCCGAGGACGCATCGGTTCGGCCTCTCGGTGAGCAGACCCGCCGAGTCCGCCAGCAGACCCGCGGTCACCTGCGGTGTGTCCATGCCGATCTGGAGGACGGGCAGGCCGAATGCGGCGAACGTGTCGGTGTGGGCGTTGACCAGTCGTTCGGCGAAGTCGTCGCCCCGTTGCGGTACGACCGTGAAACGTCCCAGCGCGGCGGTGATGTCGGGACCCTGGACGGCCCGGCCGAGGTCACCGGTCATCGCCACCACCCGCTGCGCCACCCCGGCACCGGCGACGGCGTCGAGGGTGTCCAGCAGGGAGGCGGCGGCCAGGTCGGCGGCCCGGACGTCGCCGACCTCCCGGGCGAGCCGGGTCTTCGCGAAACCGGGAACCGGCGCCTTCGCGACCACGAGTACGGCGACGTCGAGACTCACCCGATCACCTTCCAGAAGTCGTGGACGGCGACGACGGTGCCCTTCAGCGAACCGGATACCTTCGACGTGCCCGCGGTGCGCGGACGGTAGGTGATGTCGTGTTCCGCGACCCGCCAGTGGGCGCGGCCTGCGAGCACGAGAAGCTGCAGTGGATAGCCGGACCTGCGGTCGGTGACACCCAGGTCGAGGAGGTCCTGCGTGCGCACGGCGCGCATCGCCCCGAGGTCGTGAATCGGCAGCCCGTACCGGCGCCGGAGGCGTGCGGCGAGGACCGTGTTGCCGATCCTGCTGTGCAGCGGCCATGTTCCGCGTCGCCGCCCCACGGCGAGGTCGGCACCCGAGTCGAGGGCGGCGACCAGCCGGGGGAGTTCGCCGGGATCCATCGAGCCGTCCCCGTCCAGCACACAGACCACCCGTGTCTCCGCCGCGAGCACCCCGGTGTGTACGGCGGAACCGTAACCCGGGACGGGTTCCCGCACCACCGACGCCCCGTGTGCCACCGCGACCGCGGCAGTGTCGTCGGTGGAGTTGTTGTCCACCACCACCGTCCGGTAGTCGTGGGGTACCGCTGCCAGCACTCCGGGCAGGGATCCGGCCTCGTTCATGCACGGGATCACCACGGTGACGTCCCGCGGAGTGATCGGCGCCCGCTCAGACACGGGGAGGTCCTGCCGCCGCCGCGGTCCGCAGGGGTGCGGACGCGAACGCCGCGATCCCGTCGGCGGGCATGATGCGGGCCTCGAACCCCAGTTCCTCCCTGGCGGACCGGGGGTCGGCGACGATGTGCCGCACGTCACCGGGACGGTACTCGCCGGTGACGACGGGGGCGGGGCCGCCGTAGGCGCGGGCGAGGGTGGCGGCCACCTCACCGATCGTGACCGGTTGTCCCGAGCACACATTGAACGCGGAGAACCCCGGCAGCGCGCGGTCGACCGCGGCCACATTCGCCGCCGCGACGTCGTGGACGTGCACGAAGTCCCGCGTCTGCCGGCCGTCCTCGAACACGCGCGGTGGTTCGCCGGCTTCGAGGGCGGACCGGAACATCGCGGCGACACCGGAGTACGGGGTGTTGCTCGGCATGTGGTCGCCGTACACGTTGTGGTACCGCAGTGCCGTCACCGAACCGCCGGTGGCCAGCGACCATGCGAGGGCGTAGTTTTCCTGCGCGACCTTGCTGGCGGCGTAGAGGCTGCGTGGTCGCAGCGGCGAATCTTCCTTCACCAGTGCCCAATCGAGTGGCTCGCCGGTGTCCGGGTCCGTGTCGTCGAAGATTCCCGCGTCGAGGTCCGCGCGCCTGCGCGGCGCGGGTGTCACGAACTCGCCCCGTGCGTTGCGGTACCGTCCCTCCCCGTACACGACCATGGACGAGGCGAGTACCAATCTGTTGCAACCGGATTCGTGCATCGCCGCCAGCAGTGTCGCCGTGCCGAGATCGTTGTGGCTCGCGTAGGCGGGCGCGTCGCCCGCATCCACCCCGGCCCCGACGACGGCGGCCTGATGGCACACCACGTCGACGCCCCGCAGCAGCGCCGTCAGTGCGGGAAGGTCGCGGACGTCGGCACGTAGTACCCCGTCCGGTGGTTCGGCGCCGGCCCCGTGCGCGGACGGCAGCAGTGCATCGACGGCTACGACGTCGAATCCGGCGTCGCTCAGCGCACCACGAACGTGCCCGCCGATGAATCCGGCTGCGCCCGTGAGCAGTACTCGCGCACCGGTCACGGCAACTCGATCGGCAGGGTCACGTCCTCGTGTGCGCGACAGGCTTCACAGGGCCCCTCGGGGGCCGCGGCGATCGCCGACCGCACCAGCGTCTTCAGCGACCCCAGGTTGCGCTGGAACTCGGCGAACACGTCGACCGCACGCACTCCGGCCCCCGCCTCGATCCCCGCGTCGAGATCGGTGACCAAAGCGATGGTGGCGTAACACATCTCGAGCTCGCGGGCGAGAACCGCCTCGGGATGGCCCGTCATGTTGACCAGCGTCCAGCCCTGCCGGGCGAACCAGACGCTCTCCGCGCGGGTGGAGAATCGCGGTCCCTCCACCACCACCAGCACCCCGCCCTCCACGGTGCCCGGCCGTGAGGCGGCCTTGCGCAGGTCGGCGCAGTACGGGTCGGCGAACTGGACGTGCACGCCGCCGCCGTCGAAATACGTCTGCGTGCGACCGCTGGTGCGATCGACCAGTTGGTCGGGCACGACCATCGCGCCCGTACCGAGGTCGGGGGTGAGGCTGCCGGCGGCGCACGGTGCGAACACCTGCCGCACGCCCAGCATCCGCAGCGCCCACAGGTTCGCGCGGTAGGGGATCGTGTGGGGTGCGAATTCGTGCTGCACACCGTGCCGGGGAAGGAACGCGACCCGTCTGCCCTCGACGTCTCCGACCGTGATCGGGGCGCTGGGGCTGCCGTAAGGCGTGTCGATCGCGACTTCCGCGGCTCCCTCGTCGAAGAACGAGTAGAAGCCGCTTCCTCCGATCACGGCGACGTCCGCGCGGGGAGTGCCGGGTGAACTCGTTGCGGTCATACGCTCCATCCTCCGTCGTTATGCTGGGCGCGAGTGCGACTTTCGCCGAAGGAGATGACGTCATCGGATCCCCACCATGCGCCGAGGAGCGGAACTTTCTCTACCGCGACTTCGCCGGTGCCGGGCTCGCCCTGGTCCTCGTGGTGGTCGCGTTCGTGGTTCCACGCCTCGGAAACGAGACGATCACCCCCATCGTCCACCGCACGGCGAAGAGTGTGCGGGACTTCGCGGACGCCGCGCCGCTGTTCGGATTCCGCGACATCCACGTGGGGTGGGGGACGCCGGTCGCGATCGCCGTCGCGGCGGCCGTCGTCGTGTGGGGGCCCGGGTTGGCGCAGACGCTGTCGTGGCGCCGCCTCACCGTCGGCGTGTGGTTCGTGTCCGCGGCGTGGGCGATGGCGCTCGCGCTGGTCGACGGCTGGCAGCGAGGGTTCGTCGGCCGCCTGACCTCCACCGACGAGTATCTGCACGAGGTCCCGGGCATCACCGACATCCCGGCGACGTTGCGGGGCTTCGCGGACCGGATCCTGGACCACCAGCCCGATTCGTGGACCACCCACGTGTCCGGGCACCCGCCCGGCGCGCTGCTGACATTCGTGTGGCTCGACCGGATCGGGCTCGGCGGCGGGGTGTGGGCGTCCGCGCTGTGCGTCGCGGTCGGGTCGAGTGCCGGCGCCGCCGTGATCGTGGCCGTCCGCGCGCTCGGCGACGAGGCGATGGCACGCCGGGCGGCGCCGTTCCTCGCCCTCGCTCCGGCTGCGATCTGGGTGGCCGTGTCGGCGGACGCGCTGTTCGCCGGGGTCGTGGCGTGGGGGATCGCCCTGCTCGCGCTGTCGGCGGGGCGCGCCGTCCGGCACCCCGTTCCGGTCACCGTCGCTGCTGGCGTACTGCTCGGGTTCGGCGTCTACCTCAGCTACGGACTCGGTTTGATGGCGATACCGGCGGTCGCGGTCCTGGCGATCGCCCGCACCGTCCGACCGCTGGCCGGGGCACTGGTCGGGGCAGTCGCGGTGGCGGCCGTCTTCACGGCGTACGGATTCTGGTGGTTCGACGGGTACCACCTGGTCCAGGAACGCTACTACCAGGGCATCGCATCGGATCGGCCGTTCGCGTACTGGGGATGGGCGAACTTCGCCTCCCTCGTCTGCGCCGTCGGCCTGGCGGTGCCCGCCGCGCTGCCCCGGGCGTTCGCGTGGTCGCGGATCCGGGCGCTGTCGCCGGTGCCCGTCCTCGTGCTGTCGGCGCTCCTGGCGGTGGTGATCGCCGACCTGAGCGCGTTGAGCAAGGCGGAGACCGAGCGGATCTGGCTGCCGTTCGAGGTGTGGCTCCTGGCCGCCCCGGCACTCCTGCCGAGGGGCAGCCATCGGTTCTGGCTCGCGGTGCAGGCGCTCGGGGCGCTGGCCGTCAATCACCTGGTGTTCACCAACTGGTGACGGCCGGCGCGACCGAGTTGCCATTTCGCGGGCCGGCGATCACTTGGTGGCGATCGTGATGGTGGCGACGCCGACGAGCAGGCCCGGCGTCACGGCGTCCGTCTTGAACGTCTGGTTGAGCAGACCGGCCGCATCCGCCGATATCTTCACCTCGGTTCCCTGCAGGATCGCGGTGTCGTTCGGGCCCGTCTGCAGGGGCTTCAACGTGCGGCCGTTGAGATCGAACAACACCACATCGGTGGCGGCGGAGGCGCCGTTGACGCTCACGTCACCGGTGAGGAGGGAGGTGCCGGGGTCGATCGTGAAATCGGTCAGCTCGACCGTGGTTCCCGGTGCGGCGAGTGACAATCCGCTGCCGTCGTGCATGATCTCGCCCTGGACGTAGGGGTCGACCGTGCCCGGCTCCCAGTACTTCACGTTGCCGCCCGTGATGGGAAAGCTGACGGATCCGTCGGCGAGGGTTGCCGTGCCCACGACTCCGGGTGTGAGACCGAGGGTCGTCAGCGCGCCGGTGAATCCGGGATCGAGTGCGACGGCGGTACTGACGCCGGTCAGGTTGTCGACCTGTGCGGCGGGTTCGGGCTGTGTGGACATAGCTGCTGCGCTCGTGGCCGCGGACGTACTCGAATCGTTGCTCGAACATGCGGCCAGCGGGGCGAATGCCAGTGCGCCGATGGCCGCGGTGACGAGTGCTTTTCGATAGTTCGACATGATGATCAAACAACCTTTCCTGCGGAAGGGGTTTCGGGTGGATGTTCACTAGGTATTCGGCGCAACTCCCACATCGGATGGGAGAGAGTGCCCTACGCCCGTTCCATCCGCACGAAGTACCGATTCGCGTGGTCGAGAACGTCGATCACGCGAAGTCCCGCCGCGAGTGCGACCGCGGCCATGGCGGTGACCCCGACGCTCGCCCAGGCGAACCACTCTCCGACGAGATGCTCCGTCTCCCAACGCAGGAGGTCGTAGCGGACGTCGGGGGTGGTCGGCGGATCCACCTCCGCGATCACAATTCCGTGCGGTTGCAGCAGTTCTCGTGCGCGGCGGAGCACCCGGACCGGTTCTCCGCCGATGCCGATGTTGCCGTCGGCGAGGAGCACCCTGTCCCAGCGGCCGGACCGCGGCAACGGCGCGAAGATGTCCCGATGCAATGCGAGACCTCCGCGCCGGATCGTCAATTGCACTGCAGTGAAGGAGGAGTCGACACCCAGCACCGTGACGCCGGCGGACACGAGCGCCGCGGTGAGCCGGCCCGGCCCGCAACCCAGATCGACGGTGGGGCCACGACACCCGGTGAGCATCATCCGGTCGGCGATCCGATCGGAGAGGCAGGACGCGTCGCCGCCCATCCACCGGTCGAGCGGCAGGGCGCGGCGCGTTCCCCGCGCATCACGCACCCAGCACGGCAACCCCGCCGACGCCCGTCGCAGCAGAACGTCCGTGGAGACGTCGGGTCTCCTCATGATCCGCGCACCCCGTCACCGGTGGTGCGGGACAGCGCGAGTCGGACGGCATACGCCACAGCGGACGCCGCGAAGAACGCGGCGGTCAGCAGAAGCCAGCGGCCCTGGAACGGTTCCTGCGTCAGCCCCGTCGCCGCGACGTACGAGTCGGCGCCCTGCTCGATGATCCCCGGCAGGAACAGCAGTAGCGTGAGTCCGGACGCGAGCGCCGGTATGCGAATGTAGTTCAGCGCCGGAACCGACCGGGGTCGCGGGCGTCTGCGGCCCCGCATCGCGTCGAGGCCGGCACTCAGGGATCGGTCGGCTAGCGCGTACAGCGGGAACAGCACGAGGTCGTGGGCGATCACCGCGCCGAGAAACCACACGGCGATCGACTTCCACCACGCGTCCGGATTCCACAGCGTGTCCGGGCCCACCACCACGACCGCGTATCCCGCGAGTGCGAAACTGAACAGCACGGCCAGCAGGTGCAGGGGGTTGGCACCGTAGAAACGCGCGAACCGCTTCATCTCACGCCTCCCGGAATTCGATGGCCTGCACCCACTTGGTGTTGTGGACACCGGGCAGGGCGGGGACGATGATGCGTGCGGGATAGCCGTGGTCGAGGGACAGTTCCGCGCCGTTGACGTCGAGGGCGAGAAGCGCGTCGGCGTCCCGCACCTGATCCGCCGTGAGCACCGCCTGGTTGAACGCGCCGGACCTTTCCAGCGACGTCACCTTCGCCGAACCGAACGTCGTCACCCCGGCGGCCGCCGCGAGATCGCGGAGCCGGACGCCGGTCCACGTCTCGGTGGTGGACCATCCCTCGACACATGCGATGGGGAGCGACGCGCTGTGCAGTGTCATCGCGTGCAGTTGATTCCGGCTCAGCTGCACCGGCGCCGCACCGCCCGTCACCGACAGCCGCCAGGTGTCGCCGGTCTGCTCCGGGGTGATCTGCGCTGCCGCCGCGGTTCGGTTGATCTGAAAGTCGTTGGGACCGTTGCCGTACGAGCGACCGCGGGGGAGCAGCAGTGCGGCGTTGCGCAGGAATCCGCCGGTGGTCTGACCGGCCGACAGGACGGCGACGAGGACCGCGCCGCCGCCGACCAGGGCGAGTGCGCCGCGCCGGCTCATCGTCGGCGGGGCGGGATCGTCGGCGACGAGGCCGCTCTCGTCCGGCGGTTCGGGCAGTGTGTCGGCGCGGGACGTGCGCAGCACGGCGCGGAACGAACGCGACCGCAGCGACCGCACCATCAACGGCACCTTCAGGATCGTGTGCGTCACGAAGCCGGCGATGAACACCCAGGCGCCCCAGTAGTGGGCCGTGTAGAAATCGAAGCCGAAGATGTAGTCGTATTGGATGTTCAGTACGCCGGTGATGATCTCGAACAGCGCACCCCCGACCAGGGCGATCAACGACAGCCGCTCGAGAGCCTGGGCCGCCGACCGCACCGGCGGGAACACGAACAGTTTCGGGATCACCGACCACAGCTTGGCGAGCACGATCGGGATCAGGACCAGTCCCAGCCCGACGTGCAGCCCCTGCGTCAGCCGGTACAGCCACGACGGCCGGGTCGGCCAGGCGAAGTACGGAAGGTGCAGCCATCCGACGTCGCCCGGCCGGGCCTGCCCGAACTGCGGTCCGTACGCGATGTACGACAGCAGGCCCGTGACGATGACGATGGGCAGGCCGATCAGCAGGACGAGGCCGAACACGGAGGTCAGCCATGGTCCGCGCAGTGGGCTGCGGAGCCGGGGGCCGCGAGAGTGGTCGGTCATGGTGTATCAATCCCTCCGGCTCGATCATCTCGAGCCTCAGAGGTAATTCGGTGCAGCCTGGGTGCCGGACTGCATTCGCCCGTGAGTACTTATTAACCGCCGGACGTTAACAAGTACTCACGGGTGGCCGTGCCTGATCTCGTCGCGGGGCTGGTCGTAGCGCACCATCTCGTATCCGATCATCGCGAGCAGGACCGCGGTGAGCACCCCGAGGGTGGCGAGGGCCGGGATGTGCCAGACGACGGGGATCAGCGCGATCAGCACGACCGCCGTCACGACCCGCGGTACGGTGACCGACCGCGTCGCGTACGCCTTGAAGGCGACCAGCGCCAGCAGGTACAACGCCGCGCCGCCGAACAGCGCGATCAGCGGCCAGCCGTACAGCGGGTCGGTGAGCCGGTGATGGTTACCGTCGCCGACGTAGGACAGGATCTTTTTCAGCCCCAGCGACAGCATGACGACCCCGATCACCATCGGCAGGTGCATGAAGCTGTAGCAGTTGCGGGCGATCTTGATCTGACGCGCACCGGTCGCCTCCTCGAACGCGTGTTCCACGGCCAACGACGTGACGTCGAAGTACGACCACCACAACAGTCCCGAAATCGCGAGACCCAGCAACGAGGCGACGATGATCGCCCAGGAGATCGGCAGGCTGGCGACGCCGATGCCGATCGACACGATCGACTCACCCAGCGCGACGATGACGATGAGCCCGTGCCGTTCGGCGAAGTGACTCACCGACCGCAGCCGCCAGTCGGTGCCGCCGACGAGGGTGCCGATGTAGTCGCCGGCGAGAGCCAGGATCCACATCACGGTCTGCGCCGTGCCCGACAGTTGCGACGCGACGAGCAGGAACACGGTGCCGGTGACCATGCTCGGTGCGAAGCGCAGCACCTGGCCGCGCAGTTGCGGGTCGGTGCGGCTGATCACCCAGAACATCACCAGATGCAGCAACCGGACCACGAAGTAGCCGAGCGCGAAGATGACGGGACCGTCGAGTCCGCCCGGCAGGTCGTCGAACGCCTCGGGGATCGTCAACGCGGTGACGAACATGGCGCCCATCGCGCCGAACATCACCACCCGCACGATGCCCTCGTCGGCGCGCACCAGGTTGCAGAGCCAGGCGTACCCCACCCAGCTCCACCACAGCACAGCCATCACCAGTGCGCCACGCAGCAGATTGACCCCGGTGGGATCCTCGGCCATCAGATCGGTGACGCGGGTCAGAGCGAAGACGAAGACGAGGTCGAAGAACAACTCGAGCGGCGACACCGACGCTCGTTCTTCGACGAGGCGGGGACGCAAACGATGGGCAAAGGTCACAGGGAGAATGCTGCCACCGGTGGGCGGCGCAGGGAAGTCGACCCGTGAGTACTTATTAACGTCGGGCGGTTAATAAGTACTCACGGGTGCTATTTGACGCCGCCGGCAGTGAGGCCGGACACGATGCGCCGCTGGAGCAGCAGGACGATGATGACGAGGGGGATGGTGACGACGGTGCCCGCGGCCATCACGGACGTGAAGGGTTCCTCGTGCGGTTTGCTTCCGGCGAATTGTGCGATGGCGACGGTGGCCGGCTGGGTGATGTCGTTGGACAGCTGACTGGAGATCAGGTATTCGTTCCACGACGCGATGAACGCGAGAATCGCGGTGGTGAACAGTCCGGGTGCGGCCAAGGGCAGCAAGACCATTCGGAATGCCTGGCGCCTGCTGGCCCCGTCGATCCGGGCGGCCTCCTCGAGTTCCCACGGCAACTCCTTGAAGAAGGCCGTGAGGGTGTAGATGGTGAGGGGCAGCACGAACGAGATGTTCGGGACGATCAGCGCCTGATACGTGCCGAACCAGCCCAGGGACGTGAACAACTGGAACAGCGGCGTCAGGACGGCGACACCCGGGAACATCGACGCGGCCAGGATGATCCCGAGGACGACGTGCTTGCCCCGGAACTGCAACCGCGCCAGCGCGTACGCGGTGCCGATGCCGACCACGAGGCCGATCAGCGTGGTGACGGCGCCGATGATCGTGCTGTTGACGAGCGCCCTGCCGAAGTGGTTGCCCGCGTCCGTGGAGAACACGCTCGCGAAGTTCTCCAGCGTGACGTGGGTGGGCCACGGGGTGGTGTCGAACGTGTAGTCGGAGTGCCGGAAGGCGGTGACGACCATCCAGTAGACGGGGGCCAGACCCCAGACGACGATCACCGCCAGGCCCAGGTAGTTGCGGACGGATGCGAGCGACGGTCCCCGGCGCCGGCGTGCCACCGTGGGCCGGGGCATGCCCGGCGTGACGACTGCTGTGGACATGGGTCAGGCCTTTCGCTGCTGCTCTTGGGTGTCGATCACGTTGACGCCCATCACCTTCACCAGTGCGTACGCGACGGCGAAGATGAACAGGAATGTGATCGTGGAGAGGGCGGACGCGCTGTTGAAACCCTGGCGCATCTGGTCGATCACCAGGATCGACAGTGTGGTGGTGGCGGTGCCGTCGCCGCCACCGCCGCCGGTGAGGATCGCCGGGAGGTCGTAGATCCGCAGGACGTCGAGCACGCGGAACAGGACCGCCACGAGGATGGCCGGCTTGATGAGGGGCAGCGTGATCGACCGGAACCGCTGCCACGCGCCGGCGCCGTCCATGCGCGCCGCCTCGTACACCTCGGCGGGTACCATCTGCAGTCCGGCGAGGATCAGCAACGCCACGAACGGTGTGGTCTTCCAGGCGTCGGCGATGACGACCGCGAACCGGGCCGGCCACGTGTCACCCGTCCACAGGATCTCCGTGCCGAGCAGTTTGTTGGCGATGCCGTCGTAGGCGAAGACGAAGTACCACAACTTCGCGGTGACGGCGGTCGGGATGGCCCAGGCCACGAGGATGCTGGTGCGCAGTAGTGCCCGACCGCGGAACGCCCGGTTCATGATGGTGGCGAACCACAACCCCAGCGCCACCTCGATGGCGACCGTGACGACGGTGAAGAACACGGTGACCCACATCGACTGCCAGAACAGCGATCCCAGCGTGCCGCCGGGGCAGGACACGGAAGCGCCGGTCGTGTCGGTGCACCGCTGGAACAGCCAGTGCGTGTAGTTCGACAGCCCCGCGAAGCCCTGGTCGACGAACTTGCCGGTGGCGGGGTCGATCGTCGGGTCCTTGAACAGCGACATCACCATCGCACTGACCACCGGGTACAGGACGACGATGCCCAGCAGGATCATGGTCGGCAGGATCAGGAACATCGCCGCCTTGCTGCGTCCCTTCCGGGGCCGTGGAGGCGTGTCGTACGAATCTTGTTGTGGGACAGACTCGGTTGTCTGTTCCGAGAGTTCGGAAACGGTCATCGTCTGGACTCCTCTAGGACCCGGCCGCGGCGATCGCGGACTGGATGTCGGCGGCGGCCTGGTCCACCGACTTCTCGCCTTTGATCGCGGCGTAGGCGTTGTTCTGCACGGCCCGGGTGACCGCGGGGTAGAAGGGGGTGACCGGCCGGGTCACGGCATTCTCGATCGACGTCTTCAACGTGGGCAGGTAGGGGTACTGCGCGATCAGTTCCGGGTCGTCGTAGACGTCGGCGCGGACGGGGGCGAGCGATCCCTGCGAGAGGAAGAATGCCTGGGACTTTCTCTCCAGGAAGAATTTCAGGAAATCGGACGCGGTGGCCTTGTGCTCCGAGTAGACGTTGATGGCGGCGCTGTGTCCGCCGAGCGTCGAGTGGCCGGGCCCGTCCTTCCCCGGCAGCGGGGCCACCGCGAACTTGCCCGCCACCGCGGAACCGCCCTGACCCTCCATCAGGCTGTAGGCGTACGGCCAGTTGCGCATGAACATCAGGTTGCCGCTCTGGAACGCCTGCCGTGCCTGCTCTTCCTGAAACGTCACGGATTCGCGGGGGATGGCACCGGAACGGTAGGCGTCGACGAGCGACTGCAGGCCGGCCTTCGCTTCCGGGGTGGTCATCGTGGGGGTCACGCCGTCCGGTCCGAGGATCGACCCGCCTGCCGTGTTGACGGCCTCGGACGTGTTGACGGTGAGCCCCTCGTACTTGGCGTACTGACCGGCATAGCAACCGATTCCGGCGTTCTTTGCCGTCCCGCACGCGCCGATCAGCTCGTCCCAGGTGGCGGGCGGATGATCCGTCAGGTCGGTGCGGTAGTAAAGCAGGGCGCCGTCGCTGGTCTGCGGCGCCGCGTACAGGACGTCGCCGTACGTGGCCCCCGCGACCGTCGCCGGGAGCAGGCCGGACGTGTCGATCGCCATCGGCCCCTCGAGCGGTTGCAGCCACCCGCGGGCCGCGAATTCGGCGGTCCACACGACGTCGACGACGGCGACGTCGTATCCGGAGTCACGGGACTGGAAGTGCTGCACCAGATCCTCGTGCTGCTGGTCGGCCTGGTCGGACTGCTCCTTGAACGTCACCTCCTCGCCGGGGTGGGTGGCGTTCCATTCGGCGATGAGCGGCCGGACGACGTTCGAGTTGTCCTTGCCCTGCACATAGGTGATGGGCCCGCGACCGTCGAGGTTCTGCTTCTCCGCCTGCGCGGCGGCGTCGATGCCCTGATCGGCGCAGGACGTCGCCACGAACAGGACGCCGACGGCCACCGCGGCGGCGGCGATGCGCTTCACCGTGATTCACCCGCGCCCGGTTCCGACAGCCACACCGCGGCGTCGGACGGGAGGACTCCGCCGGTGATGCCGGCGACGGAACCGAGAATCACGGTCGACCCGGCGGGAAGCGCGATCGGTTCGGTGCCGGTGTTCACCCAGCACTGGACTGCGCCGCGTGCGAACGCCAGCGCGTCCCGGGGAGTGTCGAGCCACGCGACGCCGTGCGGGGTGTCGAAGAACTCGCGTCGCAGTTCCAGTGCCTCGCGGTACAGCGTGAGGAACGACTCGGGGTGGCCGGCCTGCGCCTCCGCCGTGTGCGGGGCCCAGTGCCCGGGCTGCGGGAGCCAGGTGTCCTCCTCCGCGTCGAACGGGGAGAAACCGTACGGCACTGCGTCGTTCGACCACGGGATCGGCACCCGGCAGCCGTCGCGGCCGCAGTCGGTGAACCCGGTCTGGAACCACGTCGGATCCTGCCGGACGTCGTCGGGAAGGTCTTCGACCTCTTCCAGTCCGAGTTCCTCGCCCTGATAGATGTAGGCGGTGCCCGGCAACGCCAGTTGCAGCAGCGCGGCCGCGCGGGCGCGGCGCCTGCCCAGTTCGTGGTTCGGCTCCTCCAGCGCCCAGCGGGCGCGCTCCCAGTCGGTTTCCACCAGGTGGTCGGGCTGGGTGCGTGCGTAGCGGGTGACGGTGCGGGGCACGTCGTGGTTGGACAGCACCCACGTGGCCGGGGCGCCGACGGTGGCCGCCTGTTCCAGCGCGTCGTCGATCACGGCGCGGATGCTCTCCGAACGCCACGGGGCGCGCAGGAAGTCGAACTGGAACGCGGTGTGCAGTTCGTCGGGGCGCAGGTAGCGGGCCAGGCGGTCGTTGCCGGGCACCCAGGCCTCGGCGACGAAGACGCGGTCGGCGTAGGCGTCGGCGACGGCCCGCCAGCCCCGGTACACCTCGTGGACGGCGTCCTGGTCCCACGCGGGGTGGGGATCGGTGTGCTGCGAACCGGGAAGGCGCTCACCGGCATCGGGCAGTGCGGGATCCTTGGCCAGGCCGTGGGCGACGTCGATCCGGAAGCCGTCGACGCCCTTGTCGAACCAGAAGCGCAGGATGTCCTCGAACTCCGCCCGGACCTCCGGGTGGTCCCAATTCAGGTCGGGCTGCGCGGGAGCGAACAGGTGCAGGTACCACTCGCCGGTGTCGAGGCGGCTCCACGCGGGACCGCCGAACGCGCTCTGCCAGTCGTTCGGCGGCTCGTCGCCGGCCGGACCGCGACCCGGCCGGAAGATGTAGCGGTCGCGGGCCCCGGGCTCGTCGCGCAGCGCCGCCTCGAACCAGCGGTGCTCACTGGAGGTGTGGTTGGGCACGATGTCGAGGATCACGCGGATCCCGAATTCGTGGGCCTCGGCGATGAATGCCTCACCCTCGGCGAGCGTGCCGTAGGACGGCTCGATGTCGCGGAAGTCGGCCACGTCGTAGCCGGCGTCGGCCATCGGCGACGGGTACCAGGGGTTGATCCACACGGCGTCGACGCCGAGGTCGGCGAGGTAGGGCAGCTTGGATCGCAATCCGGTGAGATCGCCGATGCCGTCGCCGTTCCCGTCGGCGAAGCTGCGGATGTAGACCTGGTAGACGACGGCGGTCTTCCACCAGGGTTCGGGGTGCCGGCTCGCGACGGTGGTGGCGGTCGACTCCACGGACTGGGTCATCGAATCTCCTCGGTGCGGGGACGGGATGGGGAAATGTGATGAGTAAACGTTTGCGTAATGAGCGTGAGGCACGTCACAGGGGCCTGTCAACTCGAACGGGGAGATTTCTTTTTCGCACTACAGCGGCGCGATCAGTGTGAGAAATCTACGCAAATATTTGCGTAGTTCGCCTACTGTGAAGACGTGATCCCCAAGCAGTCCGTCAACATGGCCGACGTCGCACGTCGGACCGGAGTCTCGATCGCCACCGTCTCCCGCGCACTGCGGGGCGAACGGGGCGTGTCCGAAGCGACGCGACTGCGCATCCAGCGGGTCGCCGACGAGTTGGCGTACGTCGTCTCACCCGAGGCGTCGAAGCTGTCGGGCGGCGCGACGGGCCGGGTGGCCGTCGTGGTGCCGTGGATCGACGCCTGGTTCTACTCGACGATCCTCGCCGGCGTCGAACGCGAACTCCGCGCCGCCGACCTTGACGTGATGCTGTACTGCCTCGAGGAGTCGTCGCAGCGAGAATTGTTCTTCGAACGGCTTCCGTTGCGCCGCAAGGTCGATGCGGTCATCGCGGTGGCGTTTCCGCTCACCGCGACGGAGCGGGCGCGACTCGAGGAGATGGAGGTGACCGTGGTCGTGATCGGCGCGCACGCCGGTGAGTTCCCGTCCGTCCGGATCGACGACGAACTCGCCGCCCGCCAGGCCGTCGGGCACCTGATCAGGATCGGCCACACAAGGATCGGAATGATCCGCACCGTGGACCCGGAAGGTCGCTCCTGGGAGGGCGACATCGCCCGGGTGGCGGGTTTTCACGCGGCTCTCACGGGCGCCGGACTCGACGACGACTGCACCGTCAGCGTTCCCTGGGGTATCGAGGGCGGCGAGCGCGGCATGGAACTGCTGCTCAGCCGTGCCGACGTGCCCACCGCGGTGTTCTGCCATTCCGACGAGGTCGCGGTCGGGGCCCTGCGCACGCTGCGACGTGCGGGGATCCCCGTCCCGGCCGGGATGTCGGTGATCGGCATCGACGACCACCCGACCGCCGAGCTGGCCGACCTGACGACGGTCCGGCAACCGGTGGTCGAGCAGGGAGTGGCGGCCGGCCGGGCGGTGGTGGACCTGCTCGCCGGACGGGAACCGGCAGAACGGGCGGTCGTGCTCCCGACCCACCTCGTGGTTCGGGGCTCGACCGCCCGGCCTGCGGAACTCTGAGGTCAGCGCACCAGACGCTCGCCCGCCGCGTCGGTCGCGAAGAGGTGGGCGTGGGCCTCGTCGACGCGGACGTGCACGACCTGCCCCTTCTCGGGCGGGTTGCGCCAGTCGACCCGGGCGACCAGGCTCTCGGTCTGCCCGTTGACCGTGGTGCGGCCGAACACGAAGGCCTCCGAGCCGAGTTCCTCGACGACGTCGATCTCGAGTTTCAGTCCGCCCGAGTCGGCGATCTCGACGTGCTCGGGCCGGATCCCGAAGATCACCTCGCCGCCCGCCGCGGTCAGTGCGTCGCGGGGGACGGGAACCAGCTGGTCGCCGACCTGCACGCCGCCGTCGGCGACGGGAACGGTGAACAGGTTCATCGAGGGTGAGCCCATGAATCCGGCGACGAAGACGTTCGCCGGCCGGCGGTACAGCACGCGGGGGGAGGCGCACTGCTGCAGTACGCCGCCCTTGAGGACGGCGACGCGGTCACCCATCGTCATGGCCTCCACCTGGTCGTGCGTGACGTAGACGGTGGTGGTGCCGAGGCGGCGCTGGAGCTGGGCGATCTGCGTCCGGGTCTGCACACGCAGCTTCGCGTCCAGGTTGGACAGCGGCTCGTCCATCAGGAACACCTGCGGTTGCCGGACGATGGCCCGCCCCATGGCAACTCGCTGCCGCTGCCCGCCCGACAGTGCCTTGGGTTTGCGGTCGAGGTAGGCGCCGAGGTCGAGCATGTCGGCGGCTTCCCCGACGCGCCTGCGGATTTCGGACTTGTCGGTGCCCGCGAGTTTGAGGGCGAAACCCATGTTCTCCGCGACGGTCATGTGGGGGTAGAGCGCGTAGTTCTGGAAGACCATCGCGATGTCGCGGTCCTTGGGTTCGGAATGCGTGACGTCGCGGCCGCCGATCAGGATCCGCCCGCCGTCGACCTCCTCGAGGCCGGCGAGCATCCGCAGCGACGTGGACTTGCCGCAGCCCGACGGGCCGACGAGGACGAGGAATTCGCCGTCCTCGATGTGCAGGTCGAGTTGGTCGACGGCGGGGACGTCCGAGCCCGGAAAGAGCCTGGTCGCGCCGTCGTAGGTGATTGTTGCCATGAGAAATGAATCCCTCCACCGGCAGGAACGTGCCGGACGATCCGAGTGTCAGGGGCATGTCGGCAGACGCCGACGGAGAAGAACTATGGCCCAGATCACATGCCTTGTCCACTCGGGCGCTCTTTCTAGGACGAACGGGACGCTCGTCGCGTCAGATCGAACGAGCGTCCCGTTCGTCCCAGGGCGCTCCCTGGTCGTGCCTCGCTTTGTTCTCAAAAAAACCAAAGTACGTATTGATAACGCGCCAAAGGTCCTCTAGTGTCAGCGTGACACCGCTCACTCGAAGACTTGAAGAGGACGCGAAACATGGCCCTGACGATTGGCGTCGACGTGGGTGGCACGAAGATCGCGGCCGGAGTCGTGGACGGCGACGGCGTCATCCATCGGATGGAACGCCGGGAAACCCCGTCCCACGATGCGCGGGGGGTGGAGAACGCCATCGCCGAACTCGTTCGCGAACTGGCGGCCACACACCCCGTGCAGGCGGTCGGTATCGGCGCGGCCGGGTTCGTGGCCGCCGATCTCAGCACCGTGCTCTTCGCTCCGAACCTGGCCTGGCGCAACGAACCCCTCGGCGAGGTCGTCCAGGCCGCCTGCGGATTGCCGACCGTCGTCGAGAACGACGCCAACGCCGCCGCCTGGGGTGAGGCGCGCTTCGGGGCCGGACGCACCGGACGCACCGTCGTCGTGCTCACGGTCGGAACCGGAATCGGCGGCGGCATCGTCGTGGACGGGGTGCTGCACCGTGGACGCTTCGGCGTGGCAGCGGAATTCGGTCACCTCAACGTCGAACCGCACGGCCGTCGCTGCGGGTGCGGCAACCACGGATGCTGGGAGCGGTATGCCAGCGGGCGGGCGCTCGTGCGCGAGGCGCAGGACCTCGCCACCGTCTCGCCCGGATTCGCCGCCGACCTCCTCGACCGCGCGGGCGGACGGGCCGACGGCATCACCGGTCTGCACATCACCGCGGCGGCGCAGGACGGCGACCCCGCCGCACTCGAATGTTTCCGGGTGATCGGCTCCTGGCTGGGGCACGGCATGGCCGACATCGCCGCGTTCTTCGACCCCGACCTCTTCATCATCGGCGGAGGTGTGTGCGAGGCAGGCGAACTGCTGCGCGCCCCCGCCGCCGCCGCGTTCGAGAACCGCCTCACCGGACGCGCACACCGCCCGGTCGCCGAAGTGCGACTGGCTGAACTCGGCGCGGACGTCGGCATCGTCGGCGCCGCCGATCTGGCCCGGGAGCACATGCTCGGGCTCGCACATGACGGCTCACGAGTATCTGGAGGAGTGCAATGTCCAATCGGCTGAGTCTTCCCATTCCGGTCGCCGAGGTGTGGGACTGGCAGCGAGAGGCCGCATGCCGCGGCTTCGAGTCGTCCACCTTCTTCCATCCCGACCGGGAACGCGGCCGGGCGCGCGAGATGCGTGACTTCCGGGCCAAGATGATCTGTCACAGCTGCCCGGTGCTGGTCCAATGTCGCGAACACGCGCTGAGCGTCGGGGAACCGTACGGGATCTGGGGCGGGCTCTCCGCGGCCGAACGCGAAGAACTCCTCGCCAGCAACGAGGGCAGGGTGGGCGACGCCGTCGCCGAATCGTTCGGCTTCGATCTGGCCCGCCACGCCTGAGCGGCGTCAGCTACCGGCAGGCAGCATGAGAATCCTGCCGTTGTCGGTGTCCGCGACGTACACGTCGCCGCGGCTCGACACGGCGATTCCCTCGGGCGCGCTGAGACCGGTGAACGGGAGAACCTCCTGTTCGTCCGAGCCGGCCTGCAGCCGCAGCACGCGGTGGTGGTTCTGGTCGATCGCGTACACGGTGCCGTGGTCGTCGACGGCCACCCCGCCCACGCTCTGCAGGTCCGTCAAGGGCAGGAAGCTCTGCGCGCGGGTCGCGGCGTTCCAAACGAGAACCTTGTTCGGAGTGCCCACGTAGAGGTCGCCCTGCTTGTCGACGGCCACGGTAAACGGGCCGATCACTGTCAGCGGCACGTCGACCGGGCTCGCCGTGACGTCGTGCAGCGACACCACCCGGTTGTTCAGCGTGTCGGCGACGTACACGGTGCCGTCCGGCCCCACCGCGACACCGAACGGCTGATCGAGTCCCGGCAGTGGCAGCGGCAGCGTGGTGTCGTCGTGCAGCATCGTCACCGTGTTGGTCACGAGATCGGAGACGTACACGTCACCGGCGGCGTTGACGGCAACACCCTGCGGCACCTCGAGTCCGGTGAAGGGGAGGATGGTCTGCTCGCCGGAATCGGCCCGCACCCGCATCACCTGCTTGGCCGAGCTGTCCGCGATGTACAGGTCCCCGGCGGCGCTGACCGCGATCCCGGCAGGACTCGCCAGGCCGGTGATCGGCAGGACCACCTGCGGGCTCGACGGCTGATCGTCGGGCCACGCGACGTAGGCGACGCCCGCCAGGATCACGGCACCGGCCAGGGCCGCGGCCGCCGCCACCGGTGTGCGCCACCACCGCCGTCGTTTCGGTTCCGCCACCGTCTCGGTGAGGGTCCCGCCGCTCACCTGGGTGGTTGCCGCGGGATCGACCGGCCGGGACGGACCCGGGTCGCGGACGGGTGCGGTGCGTGACGCCGCGTCGATCGCTTCACTGAACTCCCGGCAACTCGCATAGCGGTCGTCCCGGTCCTTCGCCATGGCCCGCGCGACGACGTCGTCGAATCCGGCCGGAAGGTCCGGTCGCAGCGTGCTCGGTTTCGGAATCGGACCGTTGAGGTGCCCGTGCATGACCGCGGACGCGGTGGTGCCGGGATACGGCGGCTCGCTCGTCAGCAGGTGGAAGAACGTGCACCCCAGCGCGTAGATGTCGACGCGGTGATCGAGCGTCTCACCCTCGATCTGCTCGGGCGCGGCGTAGTGCAAAGTGGCGACGAGCATCCCCGTCCGGGTCAGCTGATGTGTTTCGTCCAGCGCCTTCGCGGTGCCGAAGTCGGCGAGCAGCACCCGCTCCGGGTCACCCTCGGCGAGCAGGATGTTCGCGGGCTTCACGTCGCGATGCAGGATTCCGGACCGGTGCGCATGGTCGAGGGCGTTCCCGGTTTCGGCGACGATCCGCACTGCCCGCGCGACATCCAGTCCGCCGGTCGCGAGCGCCTTCCGCGCATCGACGCCGGGCACGTACTGCATCGCGATCCACAACCGGCCCCGCTCGCGGCCGCGGTCGTGAACGGTCACGATATTGGGGTGTTCGAGCTTGGCGGCGTGATCGGCCTCGGACTCGAAGCGCGAGCGGACGTACTCGTCGCTCGCCCACGCCGAATCCAGCAGTTTGAGGGCGACCTTGCGTGGCAGGTTCGGATGCTGGGCGAGGTAGACGGTGCCCATGCCACCTCGTCCCAGAACCCGTTCGATCGTGTAGCCGGCAAACACCGTGCCCGGTTCGAACTCGCCGCTCACATCGGCTTCACCGCCTCCCGGGACCCTTCACCATTGAACCCCGACGCCGGGTCAGTCCGGTAGCCTGCGCATCTCGATGACGGTCAGTCCCAGCGCATCGAAGCGGGCCAGCAGGCCGCGGAGATCCGTCGGACCGTGGACGGGGCCGTAGAGCGTGGTGTCGCCGGTCGTGACGTCCGAGACGTCCAACTCGGGGAAGGCGGCCAGCACCCGATCGGACAGGGCGCCGCTGATCAGGAAGGCATACCTGACCTTGCCGGGCCAGTTCGATTCAGGACGCACCACGGCGGGCTCCTTCATTTACATCGTCGTTCCAGAACTCGGTCAGCCGTAGATTTCAGGGTGACCGACAGAACGGCGACGCGCCTCACCCGCAAGTGGTGAACCGCCTCAGAGCAAGCCGTTGTGTTGCGCGGCGGCGATGGCGTCGCGGCGGGACGTGACGCCGAGTTTGCGGTAGATCCCGCGCAGATGGGTCTTGACGGTGTTCACCGATACGCACAGATCTGCCGCGATCTGTTCGGCGGTGCGCCACGACGGAAGCTCCACGAGGAGTTCCAGTTCGCGCGGAGTCAGCATGTCGGAGGCGGCGCTCTCCGACCTCGGGAACGACGCGCGAAGTCTCTCCGCGAAGGGTTCGAGCACGCCGAAGCGGCCGGTGCTCCGCACGAGGAGGTCCCTGATCTGTGGACCGCAGTCGTGGAACGGGCGCAGCACCGACTGCGGCTCCGCGCGTCGCAGCGCCTCGGTGAGTGCGCTGTGGGCGCGTGAATCATGTTTGCGGGCAAGCGCGATCGAGACCTCGACGAGCCAGGCCGCGATCAGGTTGGTGCCCGCCGCGCACTCCTGTTCGCCGTCCAGGACGGGCTGGAGCGTCTTACGGGCCAGGTCGAGGCGGTGCAGGTGCAGGTGGATGATCGCTTCGACGAGAGGCGTGTCGCCGGTGGGGCCGAGGACCGCTGATGTCTCGGTGGCCAGCTCGTGTGCCCACCCGATCTCCCCGGCGGACAGGTACGCGTACTGGATGGCGGGCAGCAGGACCGCCCGGATACCCGGCGGCACCGGCAGCGAGGACGACACGGGACTGTCCGTATGCACCGTCGTCACCGAGTTGTGCCGGTGCTCGGCCTCGTCGAGACCGAACAGGGCCGCGGCACCGTCGGCGAAACCCGCGGCAGCGGTGTCCGTGCGCCGCAGCGCCTCGGCCGATTCTGTGGCGATGCGCGCGGCGTCGGGGTCCATCCGGATGTAGCGGCACCAGGAGTCGATGAGTTTCGTCATGAGGAACGTCGGATCGTTCGTCGCCGACTGCGCCCGACCGATCGCGAGTGCCTCGTCCACCAGTTCCGACGCGCCCAGCACGTCCCCCCGCGACACCGCGACGGCGCCGAGCGTTCCGAGGCAGTACATGACGCTCAGCGGCGTGTCGCCGAGTCGCGCGTGCGCGAGCGACTTCCGGAGCACGGCCTCCGACTCGTCGTGTCGTCCGAGGAAGAGCAGCGCGCGCCCCTCCTGGAGCAGCACGAACGCGTCGAGATCGGGATCGCCGCTCGATCCGGCGCCCACACTCCGCAGCCGGGTCAGGGCGGTGTCGATGTCGCCGGTGCGGATTGCGGTCTGCACCCGCAGCGATTCGCGGAGCAACAGGTGCACGCGTGATTCGGTGGCGCCGTCCACCAGTAGACCCGACCGCCTGCGGTCGAGCAGGTCGAGGGTGGACGCGGCCACCGGAACGTTGCCCGATGCGAGCGCCGCGGCGGCACGGAGAAGCCGCGCCGACGGGTGATCCTGCGATGCCCGGGGCGCCCGCGTCAGAAGCCGGTCGACGGCCTCACCGTGGCCCCCGACGATCAGGGCCATCGACGTCCGTGCCAGCAGCGCCACGATCTCGTCGTGATCGCCGGAGTTCACAGCGTGCTCGAGGGCGGGCAGTGCGTCCCCGAATTCGTCGTGCCAGTGGGCCGCCGTCAATTCGAGATGTTCGACCTCCACGTGGCCGATCCGGCTGATCTCGGCGCGCAGATAACTCCGCAGCAGCGGGTGGTAGCGGTACTGTGTGGGGTTCTCGGTGATGCGGCTGATCAGGAAATTGTGGTGTTCGAGCCAGTCGATGTTTCCGTGCGCGTCCGGGCAGCCGGTGAGCTTCTCGGCGAGTTCGACCGTGAACGAGGCGGGGACGGACGTCCGCAGCAGGAATTCGCGCATCTCGTCGGTCTGGCCGGCGAGAACCTCCTCGATGAGATAGTCGGCGACGGCCCGGCGGTCGCCCGTGAACTCGGCGATCAGGCGGCTCGGATCCGGGTGTCCTTCCAAAGACATTCCTGCCAGCCGGATTCCGGCGGCCCAGCCTTCCGTGCGATCCATGAGGGCATCGAGGTCGTCCGGGCGCAGCACCACACCGTGTTCGGCGAGCATCTCGGCCGCCTCGTCGGAGGTGAACGCGAGATCCGCTGCGGTGAGCGTGAACAGCTTGCCGTCCAGGCGAAGTCGTTGCAGCGCGAGTGGCGGCTCGAACCGTCCGACGATGACCGTTCGCAGCATCGGCGGCTGCCAGCGCATGAACGATTCGAGGTCGGTGAGCACGTCGGTGTCGCGGAGGAGATGCGCGTCGTCGATGATCATCCAGACGTTCTCGCCGAGCGCGTGCACCGCGGCCGACAACCTCGCGCCGAGGTCCGGAGACTCGGAATCGAGCGCGGCGCAGGCCGACTGCAGGCGAGGATTCCCGGTGTCGGTGAGTGCGCGGAGGATCGCTCGGTGGACGACGTCGAGGTCGTTGTGCCGCTCCTCGATGGTGAGCCAGGAAATGGTCGGAGCGTCGTCGACGGTGAGCAACTCCCGCGCCCAGTCCGCCACGGCGCGCGTCTTTCCCGACCCGGCCGGCGCGCAGACCAATGCGACCGGGTAGGGGCGGTCCTCGTCGGTGAGCGCCTCGGTGAGCACGGTGTGCAGGCGGGTCCGGGTGACCGTTCGACCCCCTGCACGCGGCGGTATTCGAGTGCTCAGATGAAATTCCCCCAGTGGTGCTGCCGTCACGCCGACCCCCAAGTCTCGCTGCCCCGAGAAACGATCTTCGACAAACGCCAATAGCCGACGCCGAGAGCCGGTGCGTCTCCGACGCCGTCCGTCGGTGTGTCTCCGACGCCGTGGGCCGGTGTGATGATTTTAGCGAGAACGGGTTGTTCTGTGTGGCTGAACGTTTTTTCTGCAACCCGACAGCAACCCGGGATTCACCGGGAATCACACGCGGCGGGTGAGTCCGTCGCGATCGAACCGGCGGACGATGACCATCAGGCGCTCCGCGCCCGTGCGCCTTTTCGGTAGCGGGAACAACCAGAAAGGCGCCCGTGCGCGAAGCGCCCGAGAGGAGTGAGCATGAAAATTTTCGCTGCTGCGCTGGTGATGTCGGTGGTGTGCATGGTCGCCGGGTGTTCGTCCGGCGACGATGCGTCGGGGGCGGGCCCGTCGTCGACCGCGGCAGGTGGGACGGGGGCGGTCACCGTCCCCGACGCGTACACCGGACTGACCCTGATCCCGATCGGGGACCCGACGTTCCCGTTCCTGGGCACCGACGGGAAGTACCACGTCGCCTACGACCTCCAGTTGACGAACGCGACACCGGTCCCGGCGACCCTCGACAAGCTGGACGTCGTCGACGGGACCGACCCGTCGACGGTGGTCGCGTCGTTCTCCGGTGCGGCGCTCGTCGAACCGAATTGTCCGTATGGCGACTGCAACCGGCTGCGGATGCTCACCGCACCACCCGCGACGTCCACGGCCATCCCACCGCAGCAGACTCGCATCCTGTTCGTCGACTACACGTTCGATTCACTCGACCAGGCCCCGAAGACGGTGCTCCACCATCTGTACGGCAGCGCCGCCGCGGCTCCGGCGGCGAAGGAACCGTCGCCAGTCGACTATCTGGTGACGGCGCTCGACATCGACGCCGGGACGCCCCGCGTCATCTCGCCGCCGCTGAAGGGCGACAACTGGATCGCGCTCAACGGCTGCTGCCTGCCCGGCTTCCCGCACCGCACGTCGCCGCTGCCGGTCGACGGCAAGATCAACAACAGTCAGAGGTTCGCGATCGACTGGAAGCGGACCAACGACCAGGGCGAGTTCTACACCGGCGACCGCACGAAGAACGAGAGCTACGTCGACTACGGCTCCGACGTGTACGCCGTCGCCGACGGCACGGTCGTGGCGACGCTCGACAACGTGCCCGCCAACGCCCCGGGCACCCTGCCTGCCGAGGTGCCGGAACTCGCCGCGAAGCTCACCGTGGAGAACGTCGACGGCAACCACGTCGTCCTGGACCTCGGGGGCGGCGTCTACGCGATGTATGCGCACTTCATCGAGGGGTCGCTGGTGGTGAAGCCGGGTGACCAGGTGAAGAAGGGTGACAAGATCGCGCAACTCGGGAACACCGGCAACGCCAACGCGTCGCACCTGCACTTCCAGTTGATGAACGGCCCGAGCCTGCTGTACGCCGACTCACTGCCGTACGTGTTCGACAGCTTCGAGTACGAGGGACAGGTGGCGCCGCAGCAGATCCTCGATGCGGACGACTACCTGTCGGGGCAATTCCTGCAGGGCAAACTGCCCACCGGTGAGCCGCGGACGGACCAACTTCCGACCAACCTGGCGATCGTCGACTTCGGGTAGGCCCTCCGGGCTCGTGCGCCTTTCGGGTTGTTCCAGCTACCAAAAAGGCGCACGGGCGCGGAGCGCCTACGGCGTGACGATCGGGAACGCGTTGTCGGGTGAATCGAGTAGTTCGGTGAGCGCGAGGAGCTTCGACGGGTCGCCCGTCACCTCGATTCCTTCGAGTCCCTGGCCGGCGAACAGGGCGAGCAACTGCATCTTCGTCAGGGTCAACGACACGTCCGGTTTCGTCGTGGTCCTGGGCGCGAGCGTCTGGATGAGCGCCCCGTTGGACAGCGTCGTCCGGTAGTGCGCCTCGGGTTCGGTGAAATGCCATTCGGCGACGAGCGTCTTGTCCCAGGCTCGGGGGCCGTTGATGCGGAGGGCGACGGAGTCGAAGATCTGCTCGATGGTCAGGGCGCTCAGCATGTCCGCGCCCAGGTCGCTGAGCGGCGGGGCGGCGATGCCGCTGCGTAGTTCGAGTGCACCCGTGAGGTAGAAGTTGCGCCAGGTCGCGTTCTCCGCGCCGAATCCGAGTTGCTCGTACGTTTGGGCCAGCAGGTCCTTGGCCGCACTGTCGGAGGGGTCGGCGAACACGGCGTGCTTGAGCAGTTCGGCGGCGAACCGCAGATCTCCCTGCTCGAGGTACTGCGCCGCCTTCGACCGGACCTCGCCCTGGCCACCCATGCATTCGACGTAACGGGTCGCCAGGTTTTCGGGCGGATGCTGCCACAGCGACGTCGGGTTGCCGTCGAACCAGCCCATGTACCGCTGGTAGATCGCCTTCACGTTGTGGCTGACCGATCCGTAGTACCCGCGTGCGTGCCAGGCGGATTCGAGGGCGGGTGGCAGCGGGAAGTCCTCGGCGATCTCGATGCCGGTCATGCCCGCATTGAGCATCCGGAGGGTCTGGTCGTGCAGGTACTGGTACAGGTCGCGCTGCTGCGACAGGAATGTCACCACCCGGTCGCGGCCCCACGTCGGCCAGTGGTGGGAGGCGAACGCGACGTCGTAGCTGCCGTCGAACATCTCGATCGCCTGATCGAGATACCGCGACCAGGCGCGGGGGTCCCGGACCAGCGCGCCCCGCAGCGTGAGGAGATTGTGCAGATTGTGGGTGGCATTTTCGGCCATGCACAATGCCCGGTGGTCGGGGAACAGGAAGTTCATCTCGGCAGGCGCCTCGGTGCCCGGCGTCACCTGGAAGAGGATCCGGATGCCGTCGACGGTCTCCTCCTGACCGGTGTGGGTGATGTCGACGGTCGGTGGGATCAGACCGGGCCGCCCCGTCGACGTGTTCGTGCCGAGCCCCGCACCGAGGTGCCCGCGCGGACCCTTGGGGAGCAGCGGCCCGTACATGTAGGTGGCGCGCCTGCCCATCGCCGTTCCGGCATAGATGTTCTCGGAGACGGCGTGCTCGAGGAACCCCTCGGGTGCGAGGATCGGGACGTCGCCGCGACCGTCCGGGAGCACGCCGACGACGCCACCGAAGTGGTCGATGTGGGAGTGGGTGTAGATCACCCCGGTGACGGGCCGGTCGCCACGGTTCTTCCGGTACAGCGCGAGCGCGGCGGCAGCGGTTTCCTGCGAGATCAGCGGGTCGATCACCAGGACGCCCGTCTCGCCCTCGACGATCGTCATGTTGGACAGGTCGATTCCGCGTAGCTGGTAGATGCCCTCGGTGACCTCGTACAGACCGTCCTTCGCGCACAGTTGCGACTGACGCCAGAGACTCGGATCGGCTGTGTCCGGGCAGTCCCCGGAAAGGAACGAATACTCCTGCATGTCCCACACGACGCGACCGTCCCGGTCCGTGACGGTGCAGGGGTCGAGGCGGTCGACGAAACCGCGGTCGGCGTCCTCGAAATCGGTGGTGTCGGAGAAATCGGGTGTCATGATTCTTCCTTCTCGTGTCGAGGTCTGGCAGGGGCGGTGGTCGGTGCCGGGGGAGTGGGCGCGCTGCTGAGAATCGTGTTCACCCACCGCGTGGACGGGTCGATGTCGATGAGCAGCGCCTTCGTCATCAGCGTCAGCGGGATGGCCAGGATCGCGCCGAGGGGACCGAGGATCCACGTCCAGAACACCAGCGACAGGAACGTGAACGTCACGGACAGGCCGACCGCGTCGCCGACGAACTTCGGCTGGATCACGGACTGGATGATGACGTTGATGACGCTGTACAGGACGATGACCGTCAGCATCAGTCCCGGGCCGCCCTGCAGGAGCGCGAGGATCGCCGGCGGAACGAGTCCGAGGACGAAGCCGATGTTCGGGATGTAATTGGTGATGAACGACAGCAGTCCCCACAGGATTGGCAGCGGAATGCCCAGCGCCCACAGGGCTCCGGTGTCGATGACCGCGACGATCAGCCCGAAGACCGTGGTCACGACCAGGTACTTGCGGGTGCCGACGGAGAAGGCGGAGAGCGCGGTGGCGATTTCGGGGCGCATCTGCGTGACGATGCGCATCCGGGAACCGTACGAGCTTCCGTCGACGGCCATGAACAGCAGGAGCGCGAGAAGGAAGAGCAGGTTCGAGAAGATCCCCAGCATCGCCTGCAGGATCCCGTCGACGAGGCCGAACACCTTGTTGTAATCCACCTGGGACAGCAGGGTCTGGGCGTCGGTGGAGTTCACGCCGACGCTGTTCAGGAAACTCTGGGCGCTGTCGATGAGCGTGCCGAAATCGTCCGCGTACTCCGGCAGAAGCGTCGCGAGCTGCGCGACGGACAGTGCCAGCGACAGCACGAGGACGACGAGGATCCCGTTGACGACCAGGATCGCCGCGATCGTGGCGAGCCAGGACGGAACGCCCTTCCGGTGAAGCCATTCGGGGAGGGGGTGGACCGCGACGGTCAGCATGAGCGCGAGGAAGATCGGGCTGACGATCGCCGCGGCCACCTTGATCCCCGCCACGGTGACGACGAGCGCGGCCAGACCGAGAATCACGATCAGGCCCCGGGGCATCGACCACCGAGAATCCGGCACCGCGCCGGCTACGTCCTGCGGATCGGTCATCGCGTGTCCCTTCGCAACAATCGGCCACCCGGAACGTTTCTGCCAACCGGGATGCCCCTACACGACCTTCGCACCCGGACCGACGACGGCACATCATCCGTTGCAGATGAGGATCACCCGGCGCGGATGATGCCGGCGCCGCCGCGACGCCGCACGATTCCACTGTTCGAGCACATCCTTTCGAGAAGGGCATGGACATGACGACAACTCCGGAGTACAGAACCAACAGCCCTGTGAAACAGGGGTTTGCCGCGGGAACGTCGCTGGCAGCGGCGATATTGCTGCTGACCGTCGGCGTGATCTCCTTCTTCCAGGGCATCGCCGCGGTCGCATCCGACAATCTGCTGGTCGTCGGCGTCGAGTACATCTACCAGTTCGACACCACCACGTGGGGATGGATTCACATCGTGCTGGGCGTCGTGCTGGTCATCAGCGCGATCGGGCTGATGACGGGTGCCACGTGGGCTCGCGTCGTCGCGGTCTGCATTGCGGCGCTGTCGATCCTCGCGAACTTCCTGTGGCTGCCGTACTACCCGCTGTGGTCGATTCTGATCATCGCTCTCGACGTCGTCGTGATCTGGGCGGTCACCACGTGGGACACCGCCAGGGACTAGGACGATGACGACGTGGTGACGTCCGCGACCGGCGTCTGGCCGGTGTTCGGCTCGCTGCAGGACTACCGGCGGGGGTGGGTCAGGCCCGATGTGATCGCGGGCCTGACCGTGTGGGCCGTGCTCGTGCCCGAAGCGCTGGCCTACGCGACCATCGCGGGAGTGCCCCCGGTCGTCGGCCTCTACGCGGCGGTGCCTGCCCTGATCCTGTACGCCGCGGCCGGCAGTTCGCGGCATCTCGTCGTGGGTCCGATGTCGGCGACCGCTGCCCTGTCGGCGGCCATCGTCGCGCCGCTGGCGGGCGCGGACGGCGGAAAGTATGCGGCCCTGTCCGCCGTTCTCGCGATCGCCACCGGCATCGCGGGGTTGGTCGCCGGTCTGCTGCGTCTCGGATTCGTCGCGTCGTTCATTTCCGAGCCGGTGCTGAAGGGGCTCATCGTCGGCCTCGCCCTCACCATCATCGTCGGGCAGGTGCCCGCGCTCTTCGGCGTGGAGAAGTCGAAGGGCAACTTCTTCGAACAGGCCCGGGGGGTGATCACCCACCTCGGGGACACCGACGGGGGCACACTCGCCGTCGGCGTCGTCAGCCTGGTGGTGGTGCTCGGATTCAAACGGTGGCTGCCACTCGTCCCCGGATCGCTGCTCGCGGTGCTCCTCGGGATCGCGGCGGTGACGCTGTTCGGCCTGGACGGCAAGGGCGTCGACATCGTCGGTCACATCGACTCGGGTCTGCCCGCGCTCGGATTGCCCGGCGGTGTCGGGTTCGACGATTACGTGGACCTGCTGGGCCCGGCGGTCGGTGTGCTGCTGATCGGATTCGCCGAGGGCCTCGGGGCCGCAAAGACCTATGCCGCCAGAGAGGGTTACGACGTCGACGCGAACCGCGAACTCCTCGGTCTCGGCGCAGCCAACCTCGGTTCCGGGCTGTGCTCGGGAATGGTGGTCAACGGCAGCCTCTCGAAGACGGCGGTCAACGGGGGAGCGGGCGCCAAATCACAGGTCAGCGGTCTCGTCGTCGCCGCACTGACCGTGGTCACGCTGCTGTTCCTCACCGGACTGTTCGAGAAACTGCCCGAGGCGACACTTGCGGCGGTGGTGATCGCCGCCGTCATCGAACTCGTCGACATCTCCGCGCTGCGCCGGCTGTACGGCGTGTGGACCGAAAGGCTCGGCAGCATCTACGGATACGCCGCCCGGGCCGATTTCGCGGCCGCGCTCGCCGCGATGATGGGCGTGCTCCTGTTCGACACCCTGCCCGGGCTGGTCATCGGCATCGGCGTATCCATGCTGCTGCTGCTCTACCGGGTGTCGCGTCCCCACGTCGCGGCGCTGGCGAAGGATGGGTCGCTGTGGGTCGACGCCGAGCGTCACCCCGACCTCCCGACCACACCGCACGTGGTCGTGGTGCGCGTCGAGGCGGGACTGTTCTTCGCCAACGCCGATCACGTCAAGGACGCCATCGAGAAGCTGTGCACCGACGACACGCGCATCGTGGTCCTGGACGCCGAGACGTCGCCGTTCATCGACGTCAGTGCCGCGCAGATGCTCGTGCAGTTGCGGGATGCGCTCGCGCGCCGGCGAATCGAACTGCGTGTGGCGCGGGACATCGGACAGTTCCGGGACACGGTACGACGCTCGGGTTCGGACGCGACCCCCGTCGGCCTGTATCCGACCGTGCGGGAGGCTCTCGCCGGACCGGACCGAGCGGACCCGCCCGTGAGTGGTTGACGAGTATCTGGACTCGCGGACCGCGCACAGGCGGCGGAGCCCCCTCAGACAGGAGAGAGTTGTGAGCGCTGAATTGCAGGAACTCGCCGCCAAGGCGTGGGTGTACGGCTTCCCGTTGGTTTTCGACCTGGATCAGGTGAACCGGTTCGTGGCAGAGGGGATGGGGAGTCTCGACGCTGCACCGTTCAACACGTTCAGCCACGCCCGCACACTCGCCGGGCCGCAGGACACGTTCGTCTCCGTCAACAACGACACCATCTATTCGATCGCTCAGCTCGACCTCGCCCACGGACCGCAGTTGCTGCGAGTGCCCGACAGCGGCGGCGCGTATTACGTGCTGCAGTTCGTCGATGCGTGGACGAACAATTTCGCGTACGTCGGCAAACGTGCGACGGGAACGGCGGCCGGGCGCTACCTGCTCACCGGCCCCGAATGGTCCGGCGAGGTCCCGGCCGGTGCGACGCGGATCGCGTGTCCGACATCGGCGGGCACCATCGTCGGCCGGTGGGCGTGCGACGGCGAGGACGACCTGGGGAGGGTGCGGCAATTGCAGTCGGCCCTGACGCTCGAACCCGTCGGCGACCAGGACCTGGCGGAGGGGCTGCCCGCACCCGACCCGAACGTCCCCGACGACCTTCGGTTCTGGGAGAAGCTGCGGGTGTACTCGCAGGCGTACCCGCCGGCACCGCAGGATCTCGTCGTGCAGCAGGCGTTCGCCCCGCTCGGACTGCTCGAGACCGGGCCGTCGCCGTATCTCGAGGCGCCCCCGGACCTCGCCTCCGTTCTCACTGCCGGAGCCGAGGCCGGGCATCGATCGCTCGACACCGCACTGAAATCGGGAGCCAGCGGAACGGTGGTCAACGGCTGGCAGCTGATGTACCACGCCTTCGACTACAACGACGACTTCTTCGAGGTCGGCACGGTCGACTCACCCGAATGGCGCATCGCGGATCGGTCGCGGGCGCTGGGCATGCGGGCGGGCGCGGCGAGGGCGGGCCTGTGGGGCAATCACGGGTACGAGGCCGCGTACGCGCCCGTCTACCACGACAGCGACGGCAACGAACTGTCCGGCGAACACACATACACGCTCACCTTCGCGCCGACCCCGCCGGTCGACGCGTTCTGGTCGATCACCATGTACGACCTCCCGGACTTCTTCCTCGTGGACAATCCCCTCGACCGCTACTCGATCGGCGACCGCACGCCGGGATTGGTGTTCGCGGACGACGGTTCGCTGACCATCACCCTCAGCGCCGCCGCCCCGGCCGATCCGGCCGCCCGCGCCAACTGGCTGCCCACACCGGCAGGCGGATTCCGGCCGCTGCTGCGGATGTACAGCCCGAGGCCGCCGGTGTTCGACGGGACCTTCGAGATCCCGCCCTTCGTTCGGACCACCTGACAGGGGCACCCGTGAGCGAGGAGATCTGGCTGCTCGTCCCCGTGATGATCGGTCTGATCATCACGCCCGCCGCGGTCATCGGCTGCGTGCTCCTGCTCGAATCGGCGAACGCGGTGCGGAGCGCCCTCTCCTTCGGGTCCGCGTTCCTGCTCGTGTACTCGCAGATCGCGGTCGGCGCTGCTCGGCGGTGCCGGTGATCCGTCGGCGACGTCGGAGACGGTGAGCAACTGGTCGGGCTGATCGTCGGTGTGGTGTTCCTCGTCGTGGGCGTGATCATGCTTGCGTGAAGACCGGACCCGGTGGGGGTGATGCCGAAATGATGACGACACTCGCGTCGGCCACACCGCGCATCGCGTTCATCGCCGGGCTGGCCCTCGGCGTGATCAATCCCAACATCTTCGAAGATCGAGCCCGTCGGGGCCTGAGCGCCGCCAAGACCTGGATGGTGCGGCACAACCGGGCGCTCGGGGTCGCGGTGTTCTTCGGCTTCGGCACCCTCTTTGCGTTACGGGGACTGCTCGCCCTCGTCTGACCCGAATGTCGGCGGTAGTGTTCGGGCCGATTCGAGGGGGATCGAGTGAAGACAGTTGCCGCGGCGCTCCTGTGCGCCGCGATCACGTCCGGGTGTGCGCACAGCGTGTCGGGGACCGCGGGGGCGTCGCCGCTGCAGGAACTGACTCCGGACCAGCAACGGCACGTCCACGTCGAGGATGCGCTGCGCGCCGCCGATCCGTGCGGGCTGCTCGACGAGGCGGTGGTGCGGCACGCCGGGACGGTCCAGCAGTACGGGTCGGCCGTGCAACTGCCGGTGTGCTCGGCGCTGATGAGGCGGCCCGACGGCCCGAGTACCTATGTGGAGTTGTCGCTGCTGCCGTCGATGCTGCCCGACTCGTCCCTGACGCGGCCGGAGACGGTGGACGGGGTGACCGTCTACCGCGGCGCGGGCGCCGACCTCGCCCGCGGGACGTGCGAGCGCGTCTTCCGGCTGAACCTCGGAACACTCCAGGACCTGGTGGCACCGCAACTCGCGACCGTCCGCGTCGGAACCGTCGCAGGCCAGGACGCGTGCCCGCTGGGCGACGCGGTGCTGGAGTCGGCGATCGACAGGATGCGGTCGGGGCTGCCCGGACGCGACACCGGTTCCCCGGACCAGGTGGCGCTCGCCGTCCAGGACCCCTGCGAGGTCCTCGACGTGCTGGGGACGACGGCGGGCGGACGCGTCGTCGATCCGGAGTCGCCGCCCACCCCGTTCGACTGCGTCCTGTTCCCGAACCCGAATCGGGTGCCCGGGAGCGAGGTGACCGTGTCGTTCACGATGACCCCCGTCAAGGAAAACCGACCACCCGTTCCCGCCGAGCCGGAGACGGTCGGCGACCGGTGCCGGTGGACGAGCCCGATGGGCGATCCGATCGACATCACCCGGCCCGGAGCGGGCGTCGACGAGTTCACCCGCAGGCTCGGTCACGCGGGCGCAGTCGTCACTGTTCACGGCCCGAACTGCGCGGCCGTGGCGAGGGTCGCGGACGCCGCGAGCACGGCGTTCGGATAGGCGTCCGAACGGACTCACCCGGGATCAGATTGGACTCCGCCGGTAAGCTCGACAGCTGGACCAGTACAGATTCATCGACCTGGAGGTAGAAACGCGTGGCTCTCGTCGTCCAGAAGTACGGCGGATCCTCGGTGGCAACCGCCGAGAGAATCCGACGAGTGGCTGAACGGATCGTCGAGACCAAGAAGGCCGGCAACGATGTCGTCGTCGTGGTTTCAGCGATGGGGGACACCACTGATGAGCTGCTCGATCTGGCTCAGCAGGTGTGCCCAGCCCCACCCGCCCGCGAAATGGACATGCTGCTGACCTCCGGTGAGCGCATCTCCAATTCTCTCGTCGCAATGGCAATTCACTCGCTCGGTGCGGAGGCCCGTTCGTTCACGGGTTCGCAGGCGGGCGTCATCACCACCGGTGCTCACGGCAACGCCAAGATCATCGACGTCACTCCGGGCCGCGTCCGGGATGCGCTCGACGAGGGCTCGATCGTCCTCGTCGCCGGATTCCAGGGCGTCAGCCAGGACAGCAAGGACGTGACGACCCTCGGGCGTGGCGGTTCGGACACCACCGCGGTCGCCCTCGCAGCAGCCCTCGAGGCCGACGTCTGCGAGATCTACACCGACGTCGACGGCATCTTCACCGCCGACCCGCGCATCGTTCCCGACGCGCAGCGTCTCGAGACGGTGTCGTTCGAAGAGATGCTCGAGCTCGCGGCGTGCGGCGCGAAGGTGCTGATGCTCCGCTGCGTCGAGTACGCCCGCCGATACAACGTGCCTGTGCACGTCCGTTCGTCATACACGACCAAGCCGGGCACCATCGTGTCCGGATCGATGGAGGACATCCCCGTGGAAGAGGCAATCATCACCGGAGTCGCGCACGATCGCGGCGAGTCCAAGATCACCGTCGTCGGCCTGCCCGACACCCCCGGTTACGCCGCGCAGGTCTTCCGCGCGGTGGCCGAGGCGGAGATCAACATCGACATGGTGCTGCAGAACATCTCGAAGGTCGAGACGGGGAAGACGGACATCACGTTCACCCTGCCGACCGCCGACGGCCCGCGCGCCGTCGAGAAGCTGACCAAGCTGCAGGGCGACATCGGCTTCACCCAGGTGCTGTTCGACGACCACATCGGCAAGGTGTCGCTCGTCGGTGCGGGAATGAAGAGCCACCCGGGCGTCACCGCGACGTTCTGTGAGGCGCTCGCGAAGGCCGGGGTCAACATCGACCTCATCTCCACGTCGGAGATCCGCATCTCGGTGCTCGTCAAGGACGTCGAGCTGGACAAGGCAGTGAAGGCGATCCACGATGCATTCGAGCTCGGCGGCGACGAAGAAGCCGTCGTGCACGCAGGAACGGGACGGTAGACATGACCACCATCGCTGTCGTCGGTGCGACCGGCCAGGTCGGCATCGTCATGCGCACCCTCCTCGAGGAACGCAACTTCCCCGCGGACAAGGTGCGGTTCTTCGCCTCCGCGCGGTCGGCGGGCAAGAAGCTGCCGTTCCGCGGCGAGGAGATCGTCGTCGAGGACGCGTCCGCGACGTCCGACGAGGACCTGAAGGGCATCGACATCGCCCTGTTCTCGGCCGGTGCGACGCTGTCCCGTGAGCAGGCCCCGCGCTTCGCGGCGGCCGGTGCCACGGTCGTGGACAACTCTTCGGCGTTCCGCAAGGACCCCGACGTCCCGCTGGTCGTCAGCGAGGTGAACCCGGAGCAGGCGAAGAACCCGCCGAAGGGCATCATCGCCAACCCCAACTGCACCACGATGGCCGCGATGCCGGTGCTGAAGGTTCTGCACGACGAGGCGGGGCTGCAGCGTCTCATCGTGTCGAGCTACCAGGCCGTGTCCGGCAGCGGCATCGCCGGTGTCGAGGAGTTGGTGGGCCAGGCCCGCGCCGTCATCGGCGATGCGGAGAAGCTGGTGCACGACGGCGGCGCCGTCGACTTCCCGGCCCCGAACAAGTACGTCGCACCGATCGCGTTCAACGTGCTGCCGCTCGCCGGCTCGCTCGTCGACGACGGCAGCGGCGAGACGGACGAGGATCAGAAGCTCCGCAACGAGAGCCGCAAGATCCTCGGTCTCCCCGACCTGCTGGTGTCGGGCACGTGCGTGCGCGTCCCCGTGATCACCGGTCACTCGCTGTCGATCAATGCCGAGTTCGAGCGACCGCTGTCGGTGGAGCGGGCACAGGAGATCCTCTCGAAGGCTCCCGGTGTGAAGCTGGTGGACGTCCCCACTCCGCTCGAGGCCGCGGGCAGCGACCCGTCGCTGGTCGGCCGCATCCGCCAGGATCCGGGTGCCCCGGAGGGCCGCGGGCTGGCGCTGTTCGTGTCGGGTGACAACCTGCGGAAGGGTGCCGCCCTCAACACCATTCAGATCGCCGAACTGCTGGTCTGATCTCTCCCCCCACGTGAGTGGCAAAGTGTGCTCCCGCACGCTTTGCCACTCACGTGTCGGTTGCGGGTGGATACTGGGCCGATGAGAGTGCTCGGGGTCGCGCTGATGGCGATCCTGGTGGTGCTCACCGGCGCGACCGAGGTGTCGGCGCAGCCGAGAATCCTGCTGTCGCAGGAAGAACTGCCGCCCGCCGTCGTTCCGTCCCACGTGGGTGAGAGCGTGAGGGTCCGGTACTCGACGCTGCGCACCGCGACTGCGACCGGTGAGTCCACCGGATCGATCTTCCTTCCCCGGGGCGAACCTCCCGACGGCGGCTGGCCCGTGGTGGCCTACGCGCACGGCACGGTCGGGGTCGCCGACCAGTGCGCACCGTCCGTCGCCGGGTTCAACTACGTCGAACTGCCCGCGGTCGAGCAGTGGCTCGCAGCCGGGTATGCCGTCGCCGCAACGGATTACGCGGGGATCGGCACACAAGGTGTCAACGCCTACCTCGACGGTCCCGCGGCCGCCGCGAACGCCGTCGACATCGTCCTGGCCGCGCACGAGGTCTACGGCGAGGTGCTCGCCGACCGGTGGATCGTCACGGGACTCTCGCAGGGCGGGCAGGCGGCCTATTTCGCCGCCCACGAGGCGACCACCCGCGCGCCCGCACTCGACTTTCGCGGCGCCGTCGCCGTGGCCGCACCGACCCACTTGGAACAGCTCTTCCCGGCCGCGGGTCCCGCGGTTCCCGCCCTGCCGACCAGCGGAATCGTGAACTATGCGTTGCTGACTCTCGCCGGTATCGACGACCAGCGTCCCGAGGTCGGCATTCGGCGGTACCTGTCGCCGAAGGGGATCGAATTGATGGAACTGGCGAAGGTGACGTGCAGCCGGGAAATCGGCCGGTACCTGCTCGTCCATCCCACTTCAGTCGGGGACCTGTTCGCCGCGCCCCTGTGGACCGAGCAGTTCCGGGACCTGTTCCGGGAGATGCAACAGGTGCCGGTCGACGGCTTCGACCGTCCGCTGCGGGTGGTGCACAGTCTGTCCGACAGGTCGGTGCCGATTCCGTTGACGTGGGCGCAACTCGCCGAGATGCGGCAGCACGGGGTGGACGCCGAGTACCAGCAACTGACCGGCGAGGACCATCGCGAATCGCTGATGGCGTCCATGCCGGAGTCCCTGGAGTTCGCGGCGCGTGTGCTGTCCCCCAGGTGAGTGGCAAAGCGTCCTCGCGCACACATTGCCACTCACGTGGGGTTCACCCGGCACGTGCGAGGCGGGGCCGGCGCCCCGACCTTACGGTTTCGGACATGGGCTCAGTCATCGGAGATGTGTTACCGCTCGCCGTGGGTGTCGCGATCTCGCCGATACCGATCATCGCCGTCATCCTCATGCTGCTGTCGAAACGCGCGGGCGGTGCGAGCGCGGGTTTCGGTGTCGGCTGGATCGTCGGCATCCTCGTCGCGACGGGCATCTTCCTGCTCCTGTCCGGTGGCATCGACACGGCCGACTCGGACAACCCGTCCGCGATGTCGTCGTGGGTGAAGGTGGTCCTCGGTGTGCTGCTGCTCCTGCTCGCGGCGAGGCAGTGGAGAAGCCGCAACGCGAACGCGGAACCGCCGAAGTGGATGCAGGCCATCGACGAGCTGAACTTCGTGAAGTCGACGGGGCTCGGATTCGCTCTGGCCGCGATCAACCCGAAGAATCTGCTGTTGTGCGTGTCGGCGGGCGTCTTCATCGGCACCGCGAACATCAGCGGCGGTGAGCAGGTGGTGGCCCTCGTCGTCTACACGCTGCTGGCCGGGTCGTCGGTGCTGGTCCCGGTCGTCGCGTACGCGGTGGCCGCCGACAGGATGCGCGGCACCCTGGACGGCCTCAAGGTCTGGTTGCAGGCCAACAACGCAACGGTGATGAGCGTGCTGCTACTCGTGATCGGGGCCGTCGTCCTGGGCAAGGGATTCGGCGGCCTGTTCTGACGCGACCGCGCCGGGACCGCGGAGGTAGCGTCCGACGTAGCCCTCGTCGAGCGCGACAGCCTTGACGATCACCGCGGACCCCACGATCACGACGGACAGGACGAACAGCCAGCTGATCGCGGTGAACACCAGGCCGAGCGACCCGAACTGGTGTTGTGCGGCGGCGGTGATCCGGGGCAGGACGAGCCGTCCACCGGTGTGCAGGATGGTCAGGGCAGCGGCGGTCAGCGCCCCAGTGGCCCAGAGCACGCGACCCCTGAGGGTGCCCATCGTCAGCAGGTACGGGCTGAGCGTCCATACGACCATCCACACCGCGAACTCCCCGGCGAGTGCGAGAGGCGGTCCGATGAACCGGACGTTCGTGAGTTCGCTGGTCAGGCCGATCGCGGTTCCCGACATCGCGACGGTGAACAGGACGACCAGCCACCGCCAGGCGTCCCGGATGTTGATCGACGGGATGTTCCAGATCTTGCCGTAGATGCGGGCGAGGGCCCGGGCGAACGACGTGCCGCTGATCGCGATCATCAGCAGACCCACCACACCGAATGCCGCGAAGGAGGGGTCGGTGGTGTCCACGGTGCCGGACGCGGACGACAATTGCGAGGGGTCGAAGCCGAACTGGGTCTTGATGGTGCGGGCGGTCACGTTCCAACTGCTGAGCGTCGAGGCGGCGATCATCACGGGGAGGACCGACGTGAAGATCCTCGCGGCGAGTGTCATCGACCGGTCGACGAGTTCGATCTCGATCAGCCCGTCGATGACACGTCGAACCGTGCGGCCCGGGGGTGTGCCCTGCAACCAGCCGTTGGCCGTTTCGGTCCGCGCGATCAGCGCTTCCCGGGCCAGCGCCACGGACAATTTGGTGGATCGCACATGTCGAGCGAACACCGGTCGGGCGCACGTGTCTTCATCCCCGTGAGGTGAGAACGACGGTCACGGGCGGATGATGCACCGGAACCCGATGTGGCACGTCGACGTCTCCTCGGTGTCACCCTGCCGTGCCGCGGGCCGGTAGCGGAGGCAGTAGTTGGGCGCGCAGAGGTGCGAGCCGCCCTTGATCACCCGGCGCGGATACGGTTCGTCCGGGTGCTCGACGCGCGCCGTGTCGACGCGCGGGTTGGCAGGGATGCAGCAGGAACTGGCGGGTGCGACGTTTTTACCACTGGCGGAGTGATCCGCGGTGAAGTAGTCGGTGGTCCATTCCCACACGTTGCCGGCCATGTCGCTGAGTTCGTACCCGTTGGGCCGGAAACTTCCGACCGGCGACGTCCCGGCGAAGCCGTCCTCGAGGAGGTTCTCCCACGGGAACCGCCCCTGCCAGACGTTGCCGCCGGGTCGCCCGCCCGGTTCATGCTCGTCGCCCCACACGAACGGCTTCCGATCCAGCCCGCCTCGCGCGGCGAATTCCCACTCCGCCTCGGTGGGCAGGTCCTTGCCCGCCCACTCGGCGTACGCCTGCGCGTCGAACCACGACACGTGCGTGACGGGATGGCGTTCACGTCCGCCGACGTTGCTGCCCGGACCTTCCGGATGCCGCCAGTCGGCGCCCGGTGTGAACGACCACCACCGGGTGACGTCGTCGAGGGGCACCGGTCCGGGCGGCGGGGTGAAGACCAGCGAACCGGGTACGAGCAGCGTGGGATCGGCTCCCGGGTACTGGGCGGGGTCGGGGGCGATCTCGGCGGTGGTGACGTGACCGGTGGCCTTCACGAAGCGCCGGAATTCGGCGACGGTGACCTGGTGCGAGTCCATCCAGAATCCGTCGACCGTCACCTGGTGGGCGGGGCGTTCCTCGGGGTAGAAGTCTTCCGAACCCATCCAGGACGTGCCCCCGGGGATCCACACCATGTTCTTCGGAACTGCACGAGTCATGAGGTCAGACTCGCACGACGGCGGCCGCAGTGGGGCGGGACGCCCCCGTAAACCCGGTGCGAGCGGCGGCGGTTGGGGTACCGTCGGCTACTCGAGTCGCAACGTTGGCCGCATCGTGCAGGGGGCTCCGCCGGATGGATGGACGAATTCCGCGTAGGTCGTTCGTTCGTGGGCTCGCGCTGACGGCCGGTCTCGGCGCCGTCGGGGTGGGGTCGGCGAGCGCCTACCCGTTCGGGATCGATCCGTTGCGGCCGCTCGTGTTCTCGTCGCCGCCGCTGCAGCCGTTCCGGGAACAGTTGCCGGTGCTGCCGATGCTGGGCGGGAGCGCCGTCGAGGTGCACGCGAACAGCACGACGCACGTGTTCCACCCCGACCTGCCTGCCTCCCCGGCCCTCGGATACGGCGGCATGGACTACCTGGGTCCGACGATCGAAGCGCACGTCGGACAGCGGACGACGCTCACCTACCGCAACGACATCACGAGCAACCCCCTGGCCGCCGACGTCGACACGAGGATCCACGGCGTCACCGACCAGGACCGCACCCAGGTGCCGACGTCGCTGCACCTGCACGGCGGTCGCACGCCCCCCGAGTTCGACGGGCATCCCGAGGACATCATGCGGCCGGGACAGCAGATGGTGCACGAATTCCCGAACCGGCAGGACGCCTGCGCGCTCTGGTATCACGACCACGCGATGGGCGTCACCCGGCTCAACATCTACGCCGGGCTGGCCGGCCTGTACCTCCTGCGCGACGAGTACGACACCGGTCGGGCCGGTAACCCGCTCGGCCTGCCCTCGGGTGAGTTCGAGCTCCCGCTGGTGCTGCAGGACAAGAACTTCACCGACGACGGACGGCAGAGCGTCCGCTCCAACCCGCTGAATCCGCAGGGCAGCTGGGAGGCCGCCACTCCCGGCGACGTCGGCGTCGTGAACGGCAAGGTGTGGCCGGAAATGTCCGTGGCGCGGGGACTGTACCGCCTGCGGATGGTCAACGCGGCGTCGTTCAGTGTGTGGAATCTGTTCTTCGAGAACCGGATGAGGTTCTGGGTGATCGGCGCCGAGGGCGGGCTGCTCGACGCGCCGGTCGCCACCGACCACGTCCGGCTCGGCCCCGGTGAACGGGTGGACCTCCTCGTCGACTTCGGGGCGCTCGCACCCGGCACGACGGTGGAGCTGCGCAACGACGAACCGATTCCGGCGCAGGTCGCGCAACGCGGCGTGCAGATCATGCCGCGGTTCTGCCGGTTCCGGGTGGGGACCGCCGCCGGGTTCACCGGCGGTGTGCCGGAGACTCTGCGGGGCGGAAGCCGCGGTCCCGCCGTCCTCGCGCCGCCCGCGCAACCGTCGGTCGTGCGGAATGTGTCGGTGATGCAGCTCGCGGACGGACCCGGCCAGCCGTCCCCGCTGATGTCGCTGAACAACCTCCGCTACACCACCGACGACATCGAGATGCCCCGGCAGGGCACCGTCGAGCAGTGGAACATCGTCAACGTCACGCCCGAACCACACCCGATTCACCTGCACCTGGTGACGTTCCGGGTGATCGGACGGCAGGCGATCGACACGAACGCGCTGATGCAAGCCGTCCCCGTCCCCGCGATCGGGATGCGGTGGACACCGTCGGCGGATCCGTTCGCCGTCGGGCCGAACCTGGCGCCGCAGGTGTGGGAGTCGGGGTTCAAGGACACCGTGATCGCGGATGCGAACTCGATCACCCGGATCATCGTCCGGTTCCCGACCGCGGATGAGCTCGGCTTCGACCCCGACGCGACGTTCGGGATGTCCGGGGGCATGAGTGGGCACGACCACGGGTCGGGTTCGCATCCCCTGCAGGGGTACGTGTGGCACTGCCACATGCTCGACCACGAGGACCACGACATGATGCTGCGGTACCGCCTCGTGCCCTGAGGCCCGTGAGTACTTGTTAACCGCCCGACGTTAAGAAGTACTCACGGCAACTTAAAGTCAGTCTGGACTGTTTTCTTTTTTCCGCCTACAGTGCTGGGTGTGACACCTGACACAGCAGTAGTCAAACCGACCCGCACGCAGGCCGAGCGGACTGCGGCGATGCGCACGAAACTGCTCGACGCGGCCGTCGACTCCCTGGTGGAGTTCGGATATGCCCGCACCACCACGCAGGGCATCGCCCGGCGGGCGGGGGTCTCGCGCGGCGCCCAGCTGCACCACTTCCCAACCAAGGAGTCACTGGTCGTGGCCGCGGTCGAGCATCTCGTGGACAAGCGGATGGAGGAGATCCTCGCCGCCGAGGTGGACGCCGGCCGGGGCGTCGAGGTACTCGCGGACGCCTTCTCCGGTCCGCTGTTCTACGCCGCGCTCGAGTTGTGGGTGGCCGCCCGGACCGATCCGGCGCTGTACGAGGCGACGGTTCCGCTCGAGCGGAAGGTCAACGAGGCGCTGCGCCACGGGTCGGCGGAGGTGTTCGGCGATCGCTTCGACGCCGACGCCATCGAGCTCAGCATCGAATTGGTTCGCGGTCTCGCGGTGTCGGCGCTGTTCCGCACCGCCGAGGCCGAGCAGTCACTCCGCGCGCGGCTGCTGCCCGTGTGGGAATCGAAGATGGAGAAGTCGTGAATCTTCCACAGCATGTACACACCCTGATCGTCGGGGCGGGTTTCGCCGGCATGGGGCTGGCGGCACGCATTCTGCAGACGCAGCCGGACGCCGACGTCCTGATCATCGAGCGCGGGCAGGATGTCGGGGGGACGTGGCGCGACAACACCTACCCGGGTTGTGCCTGCGACGTCCCGACGTCGTTGTACTCGTTCTCGTTCGCGCCCAGCGCCGACTGGAGTCACACGTTCGCCCGCCAGCCCGAGATCCAGCGCTATCTGAAGAAGGTGGCCGTCGACACCGGCGTCGGAACTCGCGTGGTGACCGACTGTGAACTGCAGGAAGCGCACTGGGACGACGCCGAGGCCCTCTGGACCGTCCGGACCGGTCGTGGAACGGTGACGGCGAACGTCGTGGTTGCCGCGACCGGCGCGCTCTCGACGCCCAGCGTGCCGGACATGCCGGGGCTCGAGACGTTCGGCGGCACCACGTTCCACTCGGCCACGTGGAACCACGACCACGACCTCGCGGGGGAGCGGGTCGCCGTCATCGGCACCGGCGCGTCGGCCGTGCAATTCGTCCCGGAGATCGCCCCCGTGGCCGAGCACGTGACCGTGTTCCAGCGCACGCCTGCCTGGGTGATCCCGCGCCTCGACCGCGAGCTGTCGCTGGCCGAGAAGAAACTGTACCGTCGACTTCCGTTGGTGCAGAAGGCTGTCCGGGCATCCGTGTACAGCTTCCGGGAGGCTCTGGGTGGGGTGCTCGCGCATGCCACCGGGTTGCTGCCCGTCTTCGAGGTGGTGGCCCGGGTTCATCTGCGACGTCAGGTGCGTGATCCAGAACTCCGCAGGAAGCTCACCCCGAATTTCACGATCGGCTGCAAGCGGATGCTGCTGTCGAACGACTGGCTCCGGACCCTCGACCGCCCCGACGTCACGCTGGTCGACGCGGGACTCGCCGGGGTCACGCAGGACGGCGTCGTCGACGCGACCGGACGGGAGCACAAGGTCGACACCATCGTGTTCGCGACCGGCTTCACCCCGACGGAACCGCCTGTGGCGCACGCGTTGCGTGGCGTCGACGGCCGCACCCTCGCCGAGCACTGGGGCGGCAGCCCGAGCGCGTACAAGGGGACCACCGTCGCCGGGTTCCCCAACCTGTTCCTGATGTACGGCCCCAACACCAATCTCGGTCACAGCTCCATCGTCTACATGCTCGAGTCGCAGTCCGCGTACGTCGCCGACGCGCTGGAGGCGATGCGTCGCAGCGGGATCGCCGCTTTCGAGGTCACCGAGGAGGCGCAGCGCCGGTACAACACCCGCATCCAGTCCGACCTGCAGACCACCGTTTGGAACAAGGGCGGCTGCTCGAGCTGGTACTACGACTCGGAGGGCCGGAACTCGGTGCAGTGGCCGACCTTCACCTGGAAATTCCGCTCGCAACTGCAGCGTTTCGACCAGGAGAACTACGTGTCACGACGCGGGGCCGCGCGGGAGACCGTCGCATGACGCATTACGACGTGGTCGTGGTCGGCTCCGGGTTCGGCGGCAGCGTCGCGGCACTGAGACTCACGGAGAAGGGGTACCGGGTCGGCGTCCTCGAGGCGGGCAGGCGCTTCGAGGACGACGAACTGCCCGAGACGAGCTGGCGGTTGCGTCGCTACCTCTGGGCGCCCCGGCTGGGCTGCTATGGCGTGCAACGGATTCACCTCCTGCCCGACGTCCTGGTCATGGCCGGGGCCGGGGTCGGAGGCGGATCGTTGAACTACGCGAACACGCTGTACCAGCCGCCGCGCCGCTTCTTCGAGGACAGGCAGTGGGCGCACATCACCGACTGGCAGTCCGAGCTGGTCCCGTACTACGAGCAGGCGAAGCGGATGCTGGGTGTGACGGCCAATCCGTCGTTCACCCCCGCCGACGCCGTCATGCGCGAGGTGGCCGAGGAGATGGGCGCCGGCGCGACGTTCACGTCCACACCGGTCGGCGTGTTCTTCGGCGAGCCGGGTGCGACGGTCGCCGACCCGTTCTTCGGAGGAGCGGGGCCCGACCGCACGGGATGCACCGAATGCGGGAGCTGCATGACCGGGTGCCGGATCGGCGCGAAGAACACGCTCGTCAAGAACTACCTCCACCTCGCCGAGAAGGCCGGCGCACGGGTGCATCCGCTGACGACGGTGACGGAACTGCGGCCCCGGCCGGGCGGCGGTTACACGCTGCGGACCCGCCGCACCGACGGGATTCGCAAGCGGGAGCGCACGTTCACCGCCGACCAGGTGGTGGTCGCGGCCGGCACGTACGGCACCGCGCGGCTGTTGCTGGCGATGAAGGAATCCGGCGCGCTGCCGCGGTTGTCACCGCGGCTGGGGTCGGTGGTGCGCACCAATTCGGAGGCCGTCCTCGCCGCCACCGCGAAGAACCGTGCCACCGACTTCACCCAGGGTGTGGCCATCACGTCCTCGTTCCACCCCGACGACCACACCCACATCGAACCCGTGCGGTACGGCAAGGGCAGCAACGCGATCGGGCTGCTGCAGACCGTCCTCAGCGACGGCGGCGGCAGAACACCGCGGCTGCTGAAAACGGTCGGCGTCGCGATGCGTCGTCCCGGGGCGTTCCTGCGCAGCCTGTCGGTGCGGCACTGGTCGGAGCGCACCGTGATCGCGCTCGTGATGCAGACCGACGACAATTCGCTCGAACTCGCGAAGGGGAAGGGCCGCCTCGGTCGCGCGGTCACCAGCCGGCCCGGACCCGGAGATCCACCGCCCGAATGGATTCCGCAGGGGCACAAGGCTATCCGCAAGGTGGCCCACCGGATCGGGGGAGACCCAGGCGGGTCGTTCGCCGACGTCGTGAACATTCCGATGACCGCGCATTTCCTCGGGGGCTGCGTCATCGGGGACTCACCGGACACGGGTGTCGTCGACCCCTACCTGCGGGCGTACGGACACGACGGCTTGCACGTGGCCGACGGGTCGGTGGTGAGCGCCAACCTGGGCGTCAATCCGTCGCTCACCATCACCGCCCAGGCCGAGCGTGCATTCGCGCTGTGGCCCAACAAGGAAGAGCCCGACCCTCGACCAGCGCCAGGCAAGCCATACGTACGTATCGAACCGACTCCGCCGCGGAATCCGGTGGTCCCCGATGACGCCCCGGGCGCACTGCGGCTCCCGCTGACCGTGATCACCCGAAGGGAGACAGTCGATGTGGAGCGTGCCTGAATCGCACACCGACCGGGCGGACTGGCCCGCGAGCTCACCGCCCCCGTGGCCGGCGGGGGTGCGCGCGACGCTCTGGTGGCACCGCAGCACCGACACCGCTCGGGTGCTCGGGCCCGGCGGCGCGACCGTGCCGCTGACCCTGGTGATGGTGGTCGACTACCTGGACTCACCCGTCGGTCCCTACCGCGAGATCCTCGCGAGCCCGGTACTGCGGGCGCCGGGTCGCCGCACCGGCTATCTCCCGCGCATGGCGGTGCCGTTCATCGCGGTCGATTCGGACCCGTCTGTGCACGGCGGACGGGTCCACTGGGGTCTGCCGAAGGTCCTGGCTGAATTCGGCGGCGACGTGCACGGCGCCTTCGCGGCGTCGGCCGAGTCGTGGCGCGTCACGACGAGTACTCGGCCGCGCGGGCCGCGGCTACCGATCGCCGGGGCGCTCGGATTCGCGCAACCGGCCGAGAACGGACACGGGCTCGTGACGGCGTCGGCGCGGCTGCGCGGACATTTCCGGTACGCCCGCGTCGACGTGCGAGCCGAGGGTCCGACCCTGGCCGCATGGCTGAGGCCCGGCAACCACCACGGCATCGTGATCACGGACGGCCGGATGACCACCGGCCCCGCGCGTAGGCGCTGACGTCTCGGCGCGCTACCCGATGTCCGCGGCGACGCCGGCGAGGCGCGGCAGCACCGTGTCGCGCCAGCCCGGACCCATCCGCTCGAACGCGTCGCGACTGCGCTTGTCGTCGAGGTCGAAGCCGGAATGTTCGAGGAATAGGCGGGTGCCGGTGCCCTCGGGTGTGACGGTCCAGGTCAGCGTCCAGTTCTCGGTGAACGTGTAGACGAAGCGCCGTTCGACTTCGACCTCGATCACCTCGCAGGGCACGGAACCCCAGCCGGGCATGTCCAGGTGGAACCGATGCCCGACCGTCGCGGCGATGTCGCCTGCGGCCCACCATCGGGCCAGCAGTTCCGGCTCGGTCAGGGCCCGCCATACCGCCGCGGGCGTTGTGGCGATGAACTGGTCGACGGAGATCACGGTGGTGGTGCGGTCGGTCACGAGTCCTCCTCGAGGATGTCGGCGAGTGTGCGCAAGCGGCCGTGCCAGAACCGCTCGAACGGATGCAGCCAGTCGCCCACGTCGGCGAGTGGCTGTGCGGTCAGGTGGTAGTGCCGTTGCCGTCCGGAGGGTTCGTCGCGGACGAGCCCCGCCTTGCGGAGCACCTGGAGGTGTTCGGCGACGGCGGGACGGCTGAGGTCGAACCGGCCCGCGAGGTCGCCTGCCGTCCGGGGTCCGTCGGCCAGAATTTCCAGCAGACGACGCCGCACGGGGTTCGCGAGGGCGAGGAAGACGTCGTCGTCGGGCACGACCCTGACAATATGTCGGAACTTTCCGACACGTCAAGGCGGATCCTTTTCTTGACTAATTCCAAATAAGGGCAATACTGGAACACATGCGACACGACACGGATCCCCGAGCGCAACTGCGCGCCGCGGGCCTGCGTGTCACTGCCCCGCGAGTTGCAGTGCTGAATGCGGTTGCCGTACAGCCGCATTCCGACGTCGACGACATCGCGGCCGTAGTTCGCGGCGAGCTGGGTTCGGTCTCCACCCAGGCGGTGTACGACGTCCTCAAGGCGTGCACCGCCGCCGGCCTGCTCCGCCGAATCGAGCCCGCGGGTTCGCCCGCACGGTTCGAAACCCGTACCGGAGACAACCACCACCACCTCGTGTGCCGCAGCTGCGGGACCGTTGTGGACGTGGACTGCGCAGTCGGCGAGGCACCGTGCCTCGACCCCTCGCAGGCCCACGGTTTCGAGATCGACGAGGCCGAGGTCGTCTTCTGGGGGCTCTGCTCGCAGTGTCAGAGCGGAACCGGGTCGGCAGCAGCCCTGACCTGACCCGTCCGTCCCCACTGATACACCCTCATCCGATGCAACCTGGAGGCTTTGCCATGCCTGAAACACAGCGCGCGACCACCACCAACGCCGGAATTCCCGTCGCCAGCGACAACGAATCGCTCACCGCCGGACCTCAGGGTCCCATCCTCCTGCACGACCACTACCTCGTCGAGAAGCTCGCGCAGTTCAACCGCGAGCGCGTCCCGGAGCGCGTCGTCCACGCCAAGGGCGGCGGCGCATTCGGCGAACTGGTGGTGACCCACGACGTGAGCCGCTACACCAAGGCCAAGCTGTTCCAGCCCGGCGCGAAGACCGAGTCGCTGGTGCGCTTCTCCACCGTCGCCGGCGAGCAGGGCAGCCCCGACACCTGGCGCGACCCGCGCGGATTCGCCGTGAAGTTCTACACCGAGGACGGCAACTACGACCTCGTCGGCAACAACACACCGGTCTTCTTCATCAAGGACCCGATCAAGTTCCCCGACTTCATCCACTCGCAGAAGCGGCTGCCCGGTTCCGGTCTGCGCGACCACAACATGCAGTGGGACTTCTGGACGCTGCGGCCCGAGTCCGCGCACCAGGTGACCTGGCTGATGGGTGACCGCGGAATCCCGAAGACCTGGCGGCACATGGACGGATTCGGCTCCCACACGTACCAGTGGGTCAACGCCGAAGGCGAACGTTTCTGGGTGAAGTACCACTTCAAGACCGACCAGGGCATCGAGTTCCTCACCCAGGGCGAGGCCGACACCCTCGCGGGCAACGACCCCGACCATCACCGCGCCGACCTGTACGACACGATCGCCCGCGGTGAGTTCCCCAGCTGGACGCTGAAGGTCCAGATCATGCCCGTCGACGAGGCCGAGGGCTACCGGTTCAACCCGTTCGACCTGACGAAGGTGTGGTCACAGAAGGACTACCCGCTGATCGAGGTCGGCAAGTGGACCCTCAACCGCAACCCCGACAACTTCTTCGCCCAGATCGAGCAGGCGTCGTTCGAGCCGTCGAATGTCGTTCCGGGCATCGGCTTCTCGCCCGACAAGATGCTGCTGGGCCGCGTCTTCTCGTATGCAGACGCACACCGGTACCGCATCGGCGCCAACTACGCGCAGCTGCCCGTCAACGCGCCGAAGAACCAGGTGAACTCGTACTCGCAGGACGGCGCGATGCGGTATGTCACCAACTCGCCCGAGACCCCGGTGTACGCGCCGAACTCCTACGGCGGCCCGCACGCCGACGCGTCACTCGCGGGCGACGAGGGCCTCTGGGCGTTCGACGGTGAGTCGGTGCGCGCCGGCTACATCGAGCACCCCGAGGACGGCGACTTCACGCAGGCGGGCACGCTCGTCCGTGAGGTCCTCGACGACGACGAACGCGACCGCCTCGTGAGCAACATCGTCGGTCACGCACTCGGCGGTGTCAGCGAGCCGGTCCTGCTCCGCGTCTTCGAATACTGGAAGAACGTCGATCCCGACCTCGGTAAGCGAGTGGAAATCGGTGTACGGGAAGGGCAGAGCCAGGGCTGACTCCGGTGGTGGGGCAGGCGTCAGAGCAGGCCCCACCAATAGATCAGACAGGCGAGAACGAACACGACCACAGTTTCCATTTTCGACCCTCCTCCCTTCGCCCGACTGCACGCAGTCGCACAGTTCCATCATCCACCATGCGCTTCGCACCCGTGAGTACTTGTTAACCGCCCGCGGTTGAGAAGTACTCACGGGGGTGTGACGGATGTGTCGGATGTTGTTGCTAGGTTGGGCGGTGTCAGGACACCGGCTCGGATGACCGTGTCCCGTGTCGGGGTCGAAAGGTGCTGTCTTCCATGGTGATGGGTCCTACCCATGCAATGTCCGGTGCGGCCGTCGGTCTAGCGGTGGCAGATCTTCTGCCCCTCGACTGGGGCGGGCCCACCTCGACGGCCGAGACCTTCACGTTCGCGGCGGTGTGCGCCGGCGCGGCGCTGCTCCCGGACCTCGACACGAGCCAGTCCACCGTGTCGCGCTCGTTCGGTCCGGTCAGCAGCGTCGTCGCGAAGGGTGTCGACGCGGTGTCGCTGGGTTTCTACACCGTCACCAAGGGCAGCCGCGACGGCAAGCGGCGCGGCGGGCACCGCACGCTCACCCACACCGCGTTGTTCGCGGCGGGGATCGGAGCGGGCGTGTCCGCGCTGGTCGTCCAGTTCGGCAAGCCGGCCATCATCGCGACGCTGTTCGTCTGCCTCGGGCTCGCCCTTCGCGGGCTGGCCGGGGAGCTGGCCAAAGAGAAAGGCTGGCTAGCAGTTTCCGCGGTCGCCGCCGTGCTGTCCGCCCTCACGTGGCAGTCGTATCCGACCGTGGCCGGCTCCACCGGACTCGGTGTCGCGGTGGCGCTCGGCTGTGTCACCCACTGTCTCGGGGACGCCATCACCAAGGAGGGCGTCCCCTTCCTCGCCCCGTTCCTCACGCTCGGCAAGGAACGGTGGTGGGAGTTCCGGCTTCCGTCGTTCCTGTCCATCCGGGCGGGCGGGCCCTTCGAGAAGGTCGTGCTCGGGCCCGCCCTCACCGTGGCCGTCGGATTCATGGTCATCTGGGCCATCGACGGTGCGCCGCAGGCAATCTACGACGCGTTCATGCCCGTGCCCAGGTAACTCGGCGACTCGGTGACTCGGTAACTCTGCGACGCGGTGACTCAGGCCGCGAGCATGTTCTCGAGGTCGTCGAGGACGAGCATCGCGCCGGTGGGGCCGAGGGCGAGGAACCAGGTCTCGTCACTGACGTGCACGGACTTGCCGTCCTTCACCGCCTGCATCTGGTTCCACAGCGGGCCGCCGACCACGGTCGACTCGTCGGTGGTGTCGGGCGCGCCGTAGCTGGAGTAGAAGATCCGGTCGGCGTCGGCCTCCCCGATCGTCTCCTGGCTCACCTCGACGGCGAGTTCGTCGACGTTCTGCACGGTCGGCCGCGGCAGCCCGACGTCGTTCAGGATGACGCCGATGAACGACAGGTTGCCGTACAGGCGGATCTTGCCGGACATGAACCGCACCAGCGAGATCGTCGGTGCACCGGTGATCGACTTCCGGACCTCGTCGGCCCGGGACTGGTAGGCGTTGAGCACGTCCTCCGCCTTGGCCTCCTCGCCGAGGGCGTCCGCGACGAGCAGGAAGTTCTCCTTCCACGGGAAACCGGGGCGGATGCCGAACACGGTCGGAGCGATGGACGACAGCTGCGGATACAGCTTGTCGGCGCGCAGTTTGCTGCCCAGGATCAGGTCGGGATGCAGCGCGGAGATCGCCTCGAGGTTCAGGTTGTTGGTGGTCCCGACGTCCGGCACTCCGGACAGCTTGTCGGCGAGGTAGGACGGCTGTCCTGCGGCGCTTTCCGGGCTGGCCAGTCCGACGGGCGTGATCCCCAGGGAGAGCACGTCGTCCAGTTCGCCGCCGTCGAGGACGATCACCCGTTCGGGCTTCTTCTCGATGACGGTCTCGCCCAGCGCATGGGTGATGGTCCGGGGGAAGATGCCGGGTTCGGCGTCGGTGCCGAGCTTGGCGGTCTGGGCGTCGGCCGTGGCGAACAGCCGACCGCCGGTGGCGACGTCGGCGTTGCCGGCGGACGAACCGGTGTCGGTGGTGCCGCAGGCGGCGAGAAAGACGGTGGCCAGGGCAACCAGCCCGGCGCGTACGTAGAGCCTCGAAGACATGAGGTGAGGCTAGCCTGAGCTGCCGGGCGGATGCGTGCGGGGTCCGTTGCAACGGCAAGGCCGCACCATGCAGAAGAGGCCTCGACCGGCGAACCGGTCGAGGCCTCTTCTGGTGTCTCACACTGTCGGGGTGGCGGGATTTGAACCCACGACCTCTTCGTCCCGAACGAAGCGCGCTACCAAGCTGCGCCACACCCCGTGTTGAACCTCGGCTAGCTTACATTACGTAGCCAGCCACCATTAAATCCCCTGGTCAGTTGCGTATAACAGTGCTCTCCGACGACTCCGTGCGACCGCGGGCGGCGTCGGTGTCCGAGCCGTCGCGCTGGGCCGGAACCAGTGTCAGGAGCGTCGCCTCGGGGCGGCAGCAGAACCGGGCAGGCGCCCACGGGGATGTCCCGATTCCGGCGGACACGTGCAGTTGGGTGTGCGCACCCCACTTCGACGGACCCTTCACCCGCGAGCGGTCGATGTCGCAGTTGGTGACGAGCGCGCCGTAGAACGGCAGGCACAACTGACCGCCGTGCGTGTGACCCGCCAGCACCAGGTCGTATCCGTCGTCCGCGAACCGGTCGAGCACCCTCGGTTCGGGGGAGTGGGTGATGCCCAGGCGGAGATCGGCCAGCGGGTTGGGCGGACCGGCGATCGTGTCGTACCGGTCGCGCTTGAGGTGGGGATCGTCCACGCCGGCCGACGCGATCCGAACCCCCGACACCTCGAGGTCGCGGCGGACGTGCGTGACGTCGAACCAGCCGCGCTCGGTGAACGCGGCCCGCAGATCGCCCCACGGCAGCGGATCGCCGAGAACACGCTTGTGTTCCTTCCGGAAATACTTGAGCGGGTTCTTCGGCTTCGGCGCGAAGTAGTCGTTGCTGCCGAAGACGAACAGCCCGGGCCGGGCGAGCAGATTCCCCATCGCCTGGACCACCGCGGGCACCGCCCGCTGGTGCGACAGGTTGTCGCCGGTGTTCACGACGAGGTCGGGGTCGAGGTTGTCCAGTTCGCGCAGCCAGTTCTGCTTCAGCCGCTGTCCGGGCATCATGTGCAGGTCGCTGATGTGCAGCACCCGCAGCGTCGACGACCCGGGTTCGAGCACCGGCATCGTGACTTCACGCAGCGCGAACGCGTTGCGTTCGATGAGCGAGGCGTAGCCGATGCCGAGGGCGGCGGCACCCGCCGTACCCAGGGCGGCGCGGGTCAGGTTGGCACGGAACTCGTCAGACACCCTTCCAGGATACTGATGGGCGCAATCGAGGTGCAGTGTCCGAATCGGGGCGCGTAGCGTTTCGCCCATGCCAGATTCACTGAAAGCAAGACTGCGCTCCGACATGACGGCCGCCATGAAGGCCAAGGATTCGCTGCGCACCGCCACCATCCGCATGCTGATGGCCGCCGTGCAGACCGAAGAGGTCTCCGGCAAGGAAGCTCGTGAACTCACCGACGACGAGGTGCTCAAGGTCCTCGCGAAGGAGTCGAAGAAGCGCGGCGAGTCCGCCGAGATCTACACCGAGAACGGTCGGGGTGAGCTGGCCGCGCAGGAGCGCGCCGAGGCTCAGATCATCGACGAATACCTCCCGACCCCGCTGACCGACGCGGAACTCGTCGACGTCGTGGACACCGCCATCGCGCAGGTGGCCGAGGAGATCGGTGAGCGTCCCGGGATGCGTCAGATGGGTCAGGTCATGAAGGCCGCCGGCGCGCTCGCGGGCGGCAAGGCCGACGGTTCGCGGCTCTCGCACGCGGTGAAGTCCCGCCTCTGACCCGCAGGTGAGTGGGAAAGTGTGCCCCCGCACGCTTTCCCACTCACGTGGGGGTTATCGAGGTATGGGCGGCAGCTGGATCGGCGGCAGGCCGGGCAGCTGGATGGGCGGAACGGGGATGCCCTGAGCCGGTGCCTGCGGGGGAGCGGCCTTCACCGATCCGTCGCTGACGTAGATCGTGATGGTCGACCCCGGAATGGCGGAACCGGACGGCGCAGCGCTAGTGACCGTGCCCTTGGTCGCCTGCGATTCGGTGGTGACGGCGTTCACGGTGAACCCCGCTCCCTGCAGACGGGACGTCGCGGCCGACTGGCTCAGCCCGGTGACGTCCGGAACCTGGCCGTTCTGCGAACCGCGCACGTACTTCTGATCGAGCGGCGGCAGCGTCGTCGGTCCGAAGTTGTTGGCGACCGGATTCAACGCGGCGAACCACGTCTGGGCCGGCTCGTTACCGCCGTAGAGATTTCCGTCACCACAGGGCCGCAGGGGACCCGAGCAGATCTCGCCGGGCGTCGGCGAGTCGCCGAACACGTAGACGGCGGCGGCGAAGTTGTTGGTGAATCCGAGGAAGCCCGAGGACATGTGGGCCTCGGTGGTACCCGTCTTGCCCGACATCGGGAGCGTCCAGCCCGCGCTGCCCGCCGCGCCGGCGGACGTGCCGCCGGCCTTGTCGTCCTTGCTCATGGCGTTGGCGAGGGTGTCCGCGAGACCGGGCTCGACCACCTGCTCGCACGCCTGCTGCGTGACCGAGACGGGTTTGCCTTCCCGGTCGAAGACGGAGTCGATGGGGGTGGGCGGGCACCACTTGCCGTGCGATGCGAGCGTCGCGGCGACATTCGACAGTTCCAGGGGGTTGACCCAGGTGGGCCCGAGGGTGAACGAACCCAGGTTCTGATCCTTCTGGAAGTCGGCCATGCTGCGGTCGTCGAATCCGGACGTGCCGGGCTCCGCGTACGAGCGCAGACCCAGCCGTACCGCCATGTCGACGGTGGGCGTGACGCCGGTGGCCTGGATGAGCTTGACGAACGCGGTGTTCGGCGACTGCGCGAGCGCGTCCGTCACCGACAACGCGGGCGGGTACTTGCCCGCGTTCTCGACGCAGTACGTGGACGCCGGGCAGCCCCGCGCACCACCGCTACCCATGCCTTTGGCCTCGAACCGCCCGGGGACGTCCAGGATGGCGTTGGTGCCGAGCCCCTTCTCCATGGCCGCGGCCGTGGTGAAGATCTTGAAGATCGACCCGGCGCCGTGCCCGGCCAGCGAGTACGGCTGCGCCTGGACGGTCTCGTTGGCGTTCGCGTCGAGGCCGTAGGTGCGGCTGCTGCCCATCGCGAGAATCTTGTGCGAATCCTGGCCCGGCTGGACCACGTTCATGACGTTCGCGATGCCGTCGAGGTTCGGGTCCGCCTTCGCGCTGAGCGCCGCCTTGGTGGACGCCTGGACCGCGGGGTCGAGCGTCGTCTTGATCAGGTAGCCGCCCTTGTCGATCTGCTCGCGGCTGATGCCGGCGTTGGCCAGGTACTGCAGGGCGTAGTCGCAGAAGAACCCGCGATCGCCGGCGGCGATGCACCCGCGGGGCAGGCGGTTGGGCTCCGGCAGCACGCCGAGGGGTGTCTCCTTGAGCTGCCGAAGCTCGGCCGCCCGCTCGGGGATGCTCGAGATCATCGTGTCGAGAACCACGTTGCGGCGCTCGAGAACACCCTCGGGATTGGTGTACGGGTTCAGCGCAGAGCTCGACTGCACCATGCCCGCGAGCATCGCGGACTGCTGGGTGTTCAGTGCGGACGCGTCGATGCCGAAGTAGGTCTGGGCGGCGTCCTGGATGCCGAAGGAGGCGTTGCCGAACGGAACCAGGTTCAGATAGCGGGTGAGGATCTCGTCCTTGGTGAGTTCCTTGTCGAGCGTCAGCGCCATCCGGATCTCGCGGATCTTGCGGGCGGGCGTCGTCTCGATCGCCGCGCGGCGTTCGGCGTCGGTCTTGGCGACGACGAGCAGCTGGTAGTTCTTCACATACTGCTGGTCGAGCGTGGACGCACCCTGCTGGACCTCACCGCTCGTGGTGTTGGTCAGGAAGGCGCGCATGGTGCCCTGCCAGTCGACGCCCTTGTGCTCGGGGAATCGGCGGTCCTCGACGGAGACGATGGCGAGCTTCATCTCGTTCGAGATCTTGTCGCTCGGGACTTCGAACCGCCGCTGGTCGTACAGCCACGCGATGGGATTGCCCGCCGAGTCGACCATCGTCGAGACCGCGGGAACCGTTCCTTCGACGAGTTCGGCGGACACGTTGTCGACGGTGTCAGCCGCCCGGTTGGAGGCGTAACCGAACCCGCCGGCAAGCGGAAACATCACGCCGGCGAGGAGAACACCAGCCAGGGCGGAGGATCCTGCGAGCTTCCCCACTGTTTTTGCAATCGACACGATCTACAGACTACGTGGGGTCTGAGGGTGCGCTGGTTGGGCGCAGAATTCGGCCAGGAAAATGCCCTGAGCACGGGGTATGGACGGGCGTACCAAAAAAGCGTGTTCTTCGTCTTGCGCGTTGCGGTTTCTTTACCTAAATTGTTGGAACAGTGTGATGGAGATAACACCCCATCGCTTATGTGGTGCAGCCTCGGCGTGATAAGCGCTGGCTGCGCAGACTCGAAGAGGGGAAACGAATGCACATGACCACCCCAACCAGCCGTCTGGACGTCGAGCAAGCAGAAGCGCGAATCGCCTGGGTCACTCAGGCCCGTTGCCGGGAAGTCGATCCCGATCAACTCTTTGTACGCGGCGCAGCACAGCGCAAGGCCGCAACCATTTGCCGGCATTGCCCGGTACTGATGCAGTGCGGAGCCGATGCACTCGACAATCGGGTCGAGTTCGGTGTGTGGGGTGGCATGACGGAACGTCAGCGCAGGGCGTTGCTCAAGCAGCACCCAGAGGTGGAATCATGGTCCGATTTCTTCGAGGCTCAGCGGCAGCACCAGTCCGCCGTCTGACGTTCGGACACTGACTCACAGCAGGACAGTAGGTAAGCACCAAACGGGTGACCGGTTCTCCGGCAGCGAGCTGATCAGCTCGTGCGGGTGAGCTGGTCGCCCACCGCCCTCAAGGCCTCGAGGTCCGACACCTCGAACGGCAGGGAGGGCACGCCGACGATCGGCACCCGAGGGTGGGCGGCCGTGAAGCGGCTCAGCAGTTGGACCTCACGCTTGGCGATCACCGCCCGATGGGCGTGGATCCGCAGCACGGCGGCGGTGAGGGGGTCTTGGTCCCCGAGTTTGTCGGCGGCAGTGACCGCGTGATCGGCAGACAGGGAACTGAGAGTGGGGTGCGTCCGATTCAGGACGAGGCCCGCGAGCGGCATCTCGTCGCCCGCGAGCCGGTCGACGAAGAACGCCGCCTCCCGCAGGGCATCCGGTTCGGCCGCTGCGATCACCAGGAACTTGGTTCCCGGCTGTCGGAGCAACTCGTAAGTGCGCGTGGCCCTTTCGCGGAATCCGCCGAACATCGAGTCCAGTGACTGCACGAAACTCGAGGCGTCCGACAGCATCTGACTTCCCACGATCGTGGAGACGCCGCGCAGCGCGAGCCCCATCGCGCCGGTGACGAGCCGGGTGAGGCCGCGGCCGGGGGCGGTGAGCAACCGGATCATGCGGCCGTCGAGGAAGGCGCCCAGGCGCTGGGGTGCGTCGAGAAAGTCCAGCGCGTTGCGGGACGGCGGCGTGTCGACGATCACCAGATCCCATTCGTCGCTGGAGGCGAGCTGCCCCAGCTTCTCCATCGCCATGTACTCCTGTGTTCCCGAGAACGAGGTGGCGACGGTCTGGTAGAAGGGGTTCGCGAGAATCTGCTCCGCCTTCTCCGGGGTGGAGTGCTCGATCACCATCTCGTCGAACGTGCGGCGCATGTTCAGCATCATGGCGTGCAGTTCGCCCGTGGCGCCCGGTCCCAGCTGCACCGGTTGCGGCGAGTTGTCGAGTTCCGCGACGCCGAGGGCCTGCGCGAGTCGGCGCGCCGGGTCGATGGTCAGCACGACCACCTTCCGACCCTGTTCCGCCGCGCGCAGCGCCAGCGACGCGGCCGTGGTGGTCTTGCCGACGCCACCGGCCCCGCAGCACACGACGATCCGCGTGGCCCGGTTCTCCAGAATTCCCGCGACATCCAGTGCGGCGGCGGTGCGGCGGCGCTCGTGTTCAGCTGTCTGCGTCATCGGACACCCTGTTCCGTCAGATACTCCGCGAGCTCGTACAGCCCGCCCAGGTCGACGCCGTCGGCGAGCGACGGCAGATGCAGTCGCGCCCCGTCCACTTCGGCGAGCTGTCCCGCACTCTCCTCCTGCGCCTCGAGGACCGACGCGTGCTCGATCGTCTCGGTGAGCAACCCCGCGAAATCGTCCTCGTCGAGGGTGATCCCGCCCGTGCGCAGTCCGGCGCGGATGGCCTCGGCGTCGATCCGGCCCTTCGCGGCGTCGGCCAACGTCTCGGCGGGCAGGAACTGCGGGCTGGTGCGGTTGACGACGATGGTGCCGAGCCGCAGGTCGGCGTGGGCCAGTTCCACTGCGGCGTCGGTGGTCTCCTGCACCGGCAGCGCCTCGAGCAGGGTCACGAGGTGGACGACGGTCTCGTCGGAATGCAGCAGACGCACCACGCCCTCACTCTGCGAGCGCACCGGACCACCCTTCGCGAGGTCGGCCATCGCCTTCGTCACGTCGAGGAAGTTGCCGATCCGCCCGGTCGGCGGCGCATCGACGACGACGGCGTCGTACACCCGCTTGCCGGACTTGTCGCTGCGCACCACGCATTCCTTGATCTTGCCGGTCAGCAGCACGTCCCGGAGGCCGGGCGCGATGGTGGTGGCGAACTCGATGGCACCGAACTTGCGCATCGCGCGGCCGGCGAAGCCGAGGTTGTAGAACATCTCGAGGTATTCGAGGAAGGCGGTCTCGATGTCGATGGCCAGCGCCATCACCTCCCCACCCCCCTCGGCGGCCGCGACCTTCGTCTCCTGCGGCGGGAGCGGGGGCACGTCGAAGAGCTGGGCGATTCCCTGCCTGCCCTCAACCTCCACCAGCAGGACGCGACGCCCGCCTTCGGCCAGGGCGAGCGCCAACGCGGCGGCCACCGTGGACTTTCCGGTGCCGCCCTTGCCGGAGACGAAGTGCAGCCGGGCCCGTGCAGCCTTCTCGGGCCACGCGGGGGTGAGCTGGTCTGGGGATGCAACCACGGGTCGAGCCTATAAGTCTGGGAGGCGGGATGTGCGGGGGATAGGCTCTCCGGCATGAGTGAATTGACTTCGTGGGAGTACGCCACCGTTCCGCTGCTCACACATGCGACCAAGCAGATCCTCGATCAGTGGGGCACCGACGGCTGGGAACTGGTGACGGTTCTCCCCGGGCCCACCGGTGAGCAGCATGTCGCGTACCTGAAGCGTCCGAAGGGCTGATGGCCGTGGCAGAGACACAGAACTGGTCCGCTCGCCTGGCCGAGCTCGGCATCACGCTGCCGTCCGTCGTCCCGCCGGTGGCCGCGTATGTGCCCGCCGTGCGCACCGGCAACTACGTGTACACGTCCGGGCAGTTGCCGATCGTCGAGGGCACCCTGACGATCGCAGGCAAACTCGGCGCGAACGTGTCGGACGAGGACGCCAAGGCAGCGGCCCGCGCGTGCGCACTCAACGCCCTGGCAGCGGTCGACGCCCTCGTCGGGATCGACTCGGTGGTTCGGATCGTCAAGGTCGTCGGATTCGTCGCCTCCGCCGAGGGATTCACCGGGCAGCCCGGCGTCGTGAACGGTGCATCCGAATTTCTCGGTGAGGTGTTCGGGGACGCCGGCGCCCACGCACGGTCGGCCGTGGGTGTCGCGGAGTTGCCGCTCGGCGCCCCCGTCGAGGTGGAGCTGATCGCCGAAGTGCGGCCGGAGTCGTAGTGTCATGACGCTTGCCCATCCGGCGTACGCCCAGGTGCGGGCGGTCACCCCGACCGTGTCGGTGATGCTCGAGAACAATCCCGGCATGATGACGCTCGACGGCACCAACACGTGGATTCTGCGTGCGCCGGGCCGGGACGAGTGTGTGGTGGTCGACCCGGGTGACGCCGACGAGGAGCACCTCGCCCGCGTCGCGGCACTCGGTCCGGTCGCGTTGACGCTGATCACGCACCGTCACTTCGATCACACCGGCGGAGTGCAGGGGTTCTTCGAACTCACCGGCGCGCCCGTGCGTTCGGTGGATCCCGAGTTCCTCCGCGGCGGCGGCGCCGTCCTCGCCGACGGCGAGACCATCGACGTCGCGGGGCTCACCCTCACGGTGATCGCCACACCCGGGCACACGAAGGACTCGGTGTCCTTCGCCGTGGAGGGCGAGGGCACCGTCCTGACCGGAGACACGATCCTCGGCCGCGGCACCACGGTGCTCGACGACACGGACGGCGACCTCGGCGACTACCTGTCGTCGCTGCGCCGACTGCTGGATCTCGGCGCCGGCCGCCAGGTCATGCCCGGTCACGGCCCCGAGCTTCCCGACCTGAACGCGATCGCGCAGCAGTATCTCGATCATCGAGAGGAGCGGCTCGACCAGGTGCGGGCCGCGCTCGGCGCGCTCGGCGGCACCCCGACCGTCCGGGAAGTGGTCGAGCACGTCTACTCGGACGTCGATCCGAAGTTGTGGCCGGTCGCCGAGAAATCCGTGACCGTGCAACTCGCCTACCTGCGCTGTCGCGACTAGCTTCCGAACGACGTCGGCCACCCCCTCCCTGTGAGGGGGTGGCCGAAATCGTCAGGTGCGAGAACTACCGCGCGCGGCGTGCCAGGCGCTCGGAGTCGGAGATCAGCACGCTCTTGCCTTCGAGGCGCAGCCATCCGCGGTGAGCGAAATCGGCGAGCGCCTTGTTGACGGTCTCGCGGGACGCGCCGACGAGCTGGGCGATCTCTTCCTGCGTGAGGTCGTGCGTGACCCGCAGCGAACCCGCCTCCTGGGTGCCGAACCGCTGCGCGAGCTGCAGCAGCGCCTTGGCGACACGACCGGGAACGTCCGTGAAGATCAGGTCGGCCAGGTTGTTGTTGGTGCGGCGCAGACGGCGCGCGAGCACCCGCAGGAGCTGTTCGGCGATCTCGGGGCGGTGGTCGATCCACGCCTTGAGCGCTTCGCGGTCCATGCTGACCGCGCGGACCTCGGTGACCGTCGTGGCGGTGGACGTACGCGGTCCGGGGTCGAAGATGGACAGCTCGCCGAACATGTCGGACGGGCCCATGATCGTCAGCAGGTTCTCCCGGCCGTCCGGCGAGCGGCGACCGATCTTCACCTTGCCGGACACGATGATGTACAGGCGGTCACCGGGCTCACCTTCGTTGAAGATGACATGTCCGCGGGGGAAGTCGACAGGCTGCAGCTGCTTGGTCAGCGCCGCTACCGCTGAGGGCTCGACTCCTTGGAAGATGCCGGCTCTTGCCAGGACGTCGTCCACGTGCGCTCCTTGGGAATATTGTTCGTCTGTATGCATATTGTGCGCGATTTGCTGCATGTCGACGATGCCCCGGTCATCCGCGGCGTGTCGCTGTGCAACAGGTACGGCTCTGAAGTCTACGTTGAGACGGCTCGGTCTGAGTGACCGATACCACGGAAGTCGCAAAAGTTAACCGGGGAATGCGTCCTGCGGTGTGTCGTTGCGGGTATTTCGCGGGGGTCAGCTGGCGCGCCGCGAGCCCACTTCGGTGATCGCGGCGTCATCGGTTTCGAAGTCCGCACGACCCTTGCGTCGACGATGGAAGCGTGCCAATGCGTGGGGGAATCCTTCGTGGGCCAGGGTGGCCACTTCGTCGTGACTTGCCTGGTCCAGGAACTCTTCCACCTCTTGCTGACGAACCGTGAGCCGGCGGAGTCTGAACTCCACCCGCTCCATGGCCAGCGCAAACAGCATCAGCAGCACTGGGAAGAGGACCACAGCGAGACCTTGCATACCGGGAAGTAAACACTGCAAATGTCTCAGAAGCGACACAGCGGCGATTCGGATCGGTCGGGTATCCGTAGAGTTGATGCCGTGCATGCGACCCCCAGCGACGGCTCCGAAGTGCGAGGACGTACCCGCTCGCGGGCGGCGAAACAGGACGAAACCAGGCTCGGTCTCGTCCGGCGTGCCCGCAGAATGAACCGCCGGCTCGCGGAGGCCTTCCCTCACGTCTACTGCGAACTCGACTTCACCACACCCCTCGACCTCGCCGTCGCGACCATCCTCTCCGCGCAGTGCACGGACGTGCGGGTGAACATGGTGACGCCGGCGCTGTTCGCCCGCTACCCCGACGCGAGGGCGTACGCGGAGGCCGAACGGACCGAACTCGAGGAGTACATCCGGTCCACCGGCTTCTACCGCAACAAGACGAACTCGCTGATCGGGCTCGGGCAGGCGCTGCTGGAGCGCTTCGACGGCGAGGTCCCCGGCAATCTGAAGGACCTCGTGACGCTGCCGGGGATCGGCCGGAAGACGGCCAACGTGATCCTCGGCAACGCGTTCGATGTGCCCGGAATCACGGTCGACACCCACTTCGGGAGGCTCGTCCGGCGCTGGAAGTGGACGGAGGAGGAAGACCCGGTCAAGGTGGAGCACGCGATCGGCGCTCTCATCGAGCGCAAGGAGTGGACGCTGCTGTCGCACCGGGTGATCTTCCACGGCAGGCGCGTCTGTCACGCCCGCAAGCCCGCGTGCGGCGTGTGTGTGCTCGCGAAGGATTGTCCGTCGTACGGGTTGGGCCCCGTCGACCCCGACGTCGCGGCAGAACTGGTTCGCGGACCGGAGACGGAGCATCTGCTGCGTCTGGCCGGCAGGTGAGGGTAGAGACGAGTGTCTAGTGCAGCGCGGTGGAGTCTGGCCGCTCTCGTTGTCGTGGTGGCGCTGGTCGTCGCGATCTGGCCCCGGGGTGACGATGCCGGGACGCCGTCGTACGAGGACCGGTTCGGTTCGGGGAGCAGTACCCCCACTTCGGTGAACACCGACCCGGACGCGCTCGCGGCGCTGCGGGCGCAAGCGAAACTGGCACCGTGTCCCGCTGCCGCGCCCACGACGGAGCCGGCAGGCGCGGTCCTATCCGGCATCACGCTCGAATGCGTCGGCGACGGCACCCCGGTCGATCTGGCGGCCGCGCTCGGAGGCCGGCCGGCGCTGCTGAACCTCTGGGCGTACTGGTGCGGCCCCTGCGCCGAGGAGCTGCCCTATATGCAGCAGTTTTCCGATCGTGCCGGAGACGCGGTTACCGTGCTTACGGTGCACACCGATCCCAACGAGTCCAGTGCGCTCTCCAGACTGGTCGACTACTCCGTCACCCTGCCCGGTGTGCAGGACGGCGACGGACGCGTCCGCGCGGCGGTCGGAGCACCGCCGGTGCTGCCCGTCTCGGTGCTGATCCGGCCCGACGGCACGGTGGCGAAGGTCCTGCCGCAGCCGTTCCACAGCGTCGACGAAATCGCGGCTGCCGTCGAACAGAACCTGGGGGTCGCGGCATGACGTTCTCGATGGACGGCGTCGTCGTCCCGTCCTGGCTGCGCAGGGTCGTGCAGCGGACTCCGGCCGACCCGCACCGCATCAACCCCGTCCTCGACCGGCGCGCTCCCACGGGCACGACCACCCGTGAGGCGGCGGTGCTCGTGCTGTTCGGCGGGCCCGCGGAGGCCGACCCCCTGATGTCGGGCGGCCTGCCCGCCGGCGCCGACGTCCTGCTGACCCAGCGGGCGTCCACGATGCGTCAGCACAGTGGCCAGGTGGCGTTCCCCGGTGGCGCCAGCGACCCCGGTGACGAGGGGCCGATCGCCACGGCGCTGCGGGAGGCCGAGGAGGAGACGGGTCTCGACCCGTCCGGGGTCCGTCCGCTCGCCGTGCTCGAGGAGATCTTCATCCCCCCGTCCGGATTCGACGTCACCCCGGTCCTCGCGTACTGGGAGAAGCCCAGCGAGGTCGGCGTGGTCGACCCGGCGGAGGCGGAGCGGGTCGCCCGGGTTCCCGTGCACACCCTGATCGATCCCCGGAACCGATTCCAGGTGCGCCATCCCGCCGGGTACCAGGGTCCGGCGTTCGCCGCCGACGGCATGCTCGTGTGGGGGTTCACGGCCGGCATCCTGGCCGCCCTGTTCGCGATCTCCGGCTGGGAACAGGAATGGGACCGCCGCGACATCCGCGACCTCGACACCGTCCTCGCGGAACTCGACAACGACCTCGACGACGACCACCTGACGCACGGTCCCGGCCGACCGGCGGTCGAGCGATGACCGGGTCGCGCTGGATCGACCTCGCGATCGTGCTGATCGCGTTCGTCGCCGCCACCTCCGGCTGGCGGCAGGGTGCCGTGGCGTCGGTGCTCGCGTTCATCGGGGTGGTGCTCGGCGCAGTCGCGGGCATCCTGATCGCCCCGCACGTGCTGGTGCACGTGGACGAGGGCCGCGGTCGGGTGCTGGTCGGCATCGCCCTGATCGTCGTCCTGGTGATCATCGGCGAGGTGGCGGGCATGGTGCTGGGCCGCGCCGCCCGCGGAAGCATGCACAGCCCGGTCGCCCGTTCCGTCGACAGCGTGATCGGGGCCTGCGTGCAGGCCGTCGCGGTGTTCATCGCGGCCTGGCTGCTGGCGATCCCGCTGACGTCGTCGTCCCAACCGCAGCTGGCTGCCGCGGTGCGCGGGTCGAGCGTGCTCGAGACGGTCGACAACATCGCGCCCGCGTGGATGCGGCAACTGCCCACCGAGTTCACGGCCCTGCTCGACACGTCCGGGCTTCCCGACGTCATCGGGCCGTTCGGGCGCACCCCCATCACGACCGTCGACCCGCCGGACGCGAGCGTGCTGCAGAGCCCCGTCGCGTCCTCGTTGCAGTCGAGCGTGCTGCGGATCCGGGGCGTGGCCCCGAGTTGCCAGCGGGCGCTGGAGGGTTCCGGGTTCGTCGTCGCGCCCGATCGGGTGATGACCAACGCGCACGTGGTCGCGGGAACGGCGGGAATCGTCGTCGACACCGCGAACGGGCCGATGGATGCCGAGGTCGTGTTGTTCGATCCGTCCGCCGACGTCGCGATCCTCGAGGTGCCCGGACTGGACGCCCCGGTGCTGAACTTCGCACCCCAACCCGCAAAGACCGGCGACAACGCGCTGGTGCTCGGATACCCGGGCGGCGGACCGTACACGGCCAGCGCCGCGCGGGTCCGGGAGATCCTCGACCTGAGCGGTCCCGACATCTACCGGGCCGGCACCGTCCAGCGTGAGGTCTACACGGTTCGCGGTTCGATCCGGCAGGGCAACTCGGGCGGACCGCTCGTGGACAGTGACGGGCAGGTGCTCGGCGTGGTGTTCGGCGCGGCCGTCGACAACAGCGACACCGGTTTCGTGCTCACCGCCGCGGAGGTCTCGCGGCAGCTGCGGGCGGCGTCCGGGGCGTCCGCCGCCGTCGACACCGGGGCGTGCATTCTCTGAGCGTCAGACCCTGCGGGGTGCGACGAGGTCGAGCAGTGCGGCGTTCACGCGTTCCGGGGCCTCCCAGTGCGCGTAGTGGCCGACACCGGTGACGGTGTGCATCTGCTGGGTGGGCGCGAACCGGTGGCTGCGGCGCACCGTCTCCGCGAGCACATACGGGTCCAGGTCGCCGTGGATGTGCAGGACGGGGATCCGCAGCGTCTGATCCATCGACGCCATGAACCGGCTGCCGTCCGGCCGGAACTGGCTGCGGAACGCCCACCGCTGATACTCCAGGGTGCAGTGCGCCGTGCCGGGGATCTGGATCGCGGACCGCATCCGCGACACCACCACGTCGAACTCGGGGTTCTCCGTCCACGACGGGCCCGAGCGCGCGCGGATCAACCGCTCGACCTCCGACCCGTCGTCCCGGGTGAGGCGGCGCTCGGGTCGCCACGGCACCTGGCAGGACACGAAGGAGGGCAGCAGGGCCTTGCGCTGGTACCGGTCGTGGAGGACGGCCTGCTTGAGTGCGAGAGGATGCGGGGAGCTGACCAGGCCGATCGACCGGACGAGCCGGGAGTGGAGGACTGCGGTGGCCCAGCAGACGAGGCCGCCGTCGGCGTGCCCGACGAGGGTCGCGTCGCCGTAGCCCATCGCCCGGATCAGGCCCGCGATGTCACCGGCCAGCGTCCACCCGTCGTAGCCGCGCGGCGGTTTGTCGGAATCGCCGTAGCCGCGGAGGTCGACGGCGACGGCCCGGTACCCCTGGGCCGACAGCGCGGTCAGCTGATGGCGCCACGACCACCAGAAGTCCGCGAAACCGTGCAGCAGGACGACGAGCGGCGCATCCGGTGCGGATGCGCCGACCTCGACGGTGTGGAATCGGATTCCGTTGGCGTGGATGTCGCGATGAATCCAGGGGCCGTCGAAACGGACGGTAGACGGATCGGGTGGTGCCACCGGAGCGAATTACCGCGCGTGACGTCCGCTGGACGATGCGAGATGTGCTTCCGCATCCGAGTACGACGACGCAAGCACGGTCTTGGCCTGCTTCAGGGAGTCGATGGTCTTCTCGGGTGCGCGTAGCTTCCGCACCCTCAGGTAGCCGAGGAGGGCGAGTATCGCCGTCACCACGACCATGATCAGGAAGACGATCAGGAACGCCAGCCAGCGGGCGATCCACACGTCCAGGAGTTCGGCGAGGAAGAAGAAGAAGAAGAACGAGCTGAACAACAGCACGGTGAACGCGAGGATGAAGAACAGGCTGCCCTGCAGACCCTTCTTGACCTCGCCGGTGACCTCGGCCTTGGCGAGCTCGACCTCGGCGCGAACCAGGGTGGACACCTGCGCGGTCGCATGCTTGACCAGGGTGCCGAGGCTCGCCTCGCCGGGCGTCTGGGCGTCCACGTCCGTCAACGGGATCGACGACACCGTGTTCGGCACCCCGTCTCCCGTGTAACGCGGGCTGTCTCCCTTGCCGTGAGTGATGCTCACTTGTCGACCCCTCCAGGTAGCTCTTGCTCTTCCGAGTCATCATTTCGGGCCGCATGGACCCGACCGCGTCGCCACAGTAACGCTGATCCGATCAGCGACGCTGTCAACGATGTCACGAGCACCGCGACCTTAGCTATCTCGGCCTCGCTGCCGTCACCGATCCCCTCGAGCGCGAGATCCGCTACGAGAAGGCTAACGGTGAACCCGATCGCGCCGAGCACTGAGAGGGCAAACATGTCGCGGAACCCGAGTGCACGCGGTTTCTTCGCGATGCCCAGGCGGATCGCGAGCCACGAGATCCCGAAGATCCCGACGGTCTTGCCGACGAGGAGTCCCGCCATCACGGCCTGCGAGATGGGGTTGGTGAACAATTCCCCGAGGAGTTCGCTGTTCAGGGCCACCCCGGACGCGAAGAGGGCGAACAGGGGGACGCAGACGCCGGCCGACAGGGGCTGGATGCGGTGCTCCAGTCGTGCGCCGGGGGCCTCACTCTCCCCGGGGTCGCGTCGCACGCGGGTGAGGAGGCCGAGGGCGACACCGGCGAGCGTCGCGTGGATTCCGGCGTCGTGCATGCAGTACCAGGTGAGCAGTGCGAGGGGGACGTAGAGCAGCGGCGTGGTGATGCGCCGGTACTGGGCGAACGCGTAGACGGCCAGGCAGAGGGCGGCGCCGAGCAGCCACAGCAGGGCGATCGAGGTGGTGAACAGCACCGCGATGAGCACGATCGCGAGAAGGTCGTCGACGACGGCCAGGCTGAGCAGGAACACGCGGGCGCTCGCCGGGATGCGCGAACCGGTCAGTGCCAGCACTCCCAGCGCGAACGCGATGTCGGTGGCGACGGGGATCGCCCAGCCCCGATCCATGCCGGGAGTACCTGCGCCGATCGTCGCGGCGATGATCGCGGGCACCACCACCCCGCCGCAGGCCGCGATGATCGGGAGCAGGGCTCGCTTGCGGTCGGCGAGTTCGCCCACCACCAGTTCCCGCTTCAGTTCCAGGCCGGCGACGAAGAAGAAGATCGCGAGCAGTCCGTCCTGCGCCCACGTCCCGACCGTCAGGTTCAGGTGGAGTGCCGCCGGCCCGATCTGCCAGTCGCGGAGCGCGAAGTACGACTCCGAGACGGGGGAGTTCGCCCACACGAGGGCGACGGCCGCGGCGGCGAGCAGTATCGACCCGCCGACGGTCTCGGTGCGGAGGTAGCGGGAGAGTTCGGAGCGCAGGGGCTGGGTCACGAGGATCGCTCGCTTTCGAGTTGTCATCCGGGTACGGCAAATGCTCTGCCGACCAGACTTCCCGGCGCACCGAGGAGAGCTTATCCAATTTGCCAAGCGAAAGACACGAGGTGTTCAATTCCTAAGGAATGGACTCTCGTCCCAATAGTTGAAATAAGCATCGTGCAGGAGTAAGTCGAGTGAGCAGTGCCGTCGATACGTCGAAGCCAGAACCGGACGACGGGACCACCGTCGCCGGCGTACCCAGAAGCCGGATCGTCGTCGCGAGCATGGTGGGAACGTCCATCGAGTTCTACGACTTCTACATCTATGCCACCGCGGCCGTGTCCGTGTTCCCACACCTGTTCTTCCCCAGGGGAAACGGCACCACCGCGCTGCTGGCGTCCCTCGCCACGTTCGGTCTCGCCTTCGTCGCCCGGCCGCTCGGGTCGATCCTGTTCGGCCACTTCGGCGACCGCATCGGGCGCAAGACGACGCTCGTCGGCTCGCTCCTCACGATGGGCATCGCCACGTTCGTGATCGGCCTGCTGCCGACGTACCACCAGATCGGCATCGCCGCGCCCGCCCTGCTGGCGTTGATGCGGTTCTGCCAGGGTCTCGGCCTGGGCGGGGAGTGGAGCGGTGCGGCGTTGCTCGCGACCGAGACCGCGCAGAAGGGCAAGCGGGCCTGGGCGGCGATGTGGCCGCAACTCGGCGCGCCCATCGGGTTCTTCCTCGCCAACGGCCTGTTCCTGATTATCACGCTGTTCCTCGACCACGACAACGGCAGCCCCGACCTGGACGGCGCGTTCCTCACCTGGGGTTGGCGTATCCCGTTCCTGCTCAGCGCGATCATGGTGATGATCGGTCTGTACGTGCGGCTGAAACTCGAGGAGACGCCGGTGTTCGCCCGCGCCGTGGAACGGGGCGAGAAGGTGAAGACCCCGCTGGCCGAGGTGTTCAAGACCAGCTGGCGTCAACTGGTCATCGGCACGTTCGTCATGCTCGCCACGTACACGCTGTTCTACATCATGACCACCTGGGTGCTCAGCTACGGCACCGGCAAGACCCCGGCCCAGGGCGGCACCGGAGCCGGGTTCCAGTACGCCGACTTCCTGGTGCTCCAGCTCGTCGCAGTCCTGTTCTTCGCAGGCGCCGTCCCCGTGTCGGGGTGGCTGGCCGACCGCTACGGACGCCGCATCACGCTGCTGACGATCACCGCACTGATCATGGTGTTCGGCCTCACGTTCGGTGTGATGCTGAACCAGGAAGGGATGGGCAACGCCCGCATGCTGGCGTTCCTCGCCATCGGAATGTTGTTGATGGGCATGACCTTCGGCCCGATGAGCGCTGTCCTGCCCGAGCTGTTCCCGACCAACGTGCGGTACACGGGTTCGGGGATCGCCTACAACACCGCCAGCATCCTGGGTGCCGCCGTGGCCCCGTTCATCGCCACCTGGCTGGCCACCACCTACGGCGTCGGCTGGGTGGGGATCTACCTGCTGATCGCAGCCGCGCTCACGTTCGTCGCCCTCCTCGTCATGCGCGAGACGCGCGACCAGTCGCTCGACGACGTAGGCGCATAGCGCCCGTGCGCCTTTCCGGCTGCTCCAACTACCAGAAAGGCGCACGAGCCGCGCAGCGGCCTATAGTTCTTGCATGGCGAAAGCCGTGCTGCTGTCCCGAAGGGCCCGGATCCGGCTGCCGACGCAGGATCTGTGGTCGTTTCTCGCCGACACCGATCGACTCAATCGCAACATCGATCTGTCGCCGGTGCAGTTCGCGCCGACATTGGATCGACGCCGCAAGGGGCACTTTTCGGCGGAGACCCGCTCGTACGGGCGGCGAGTGCGGTACGAGGAGTTTCCATTCGAGTGGATCGAGGGCCGCTTCTATCAGGTCCTCCGCCGATTCTCGGGCGGACCGCTGACGGAGATCTCCACCGGCGTCCGGCTGCATCCGGCCGCCGACGACACCGAGGTCGAGGTGTTCGCACGGATCGTTCCGCGGACGTGGTTCGGTGCGATCGTGGCGAGAACTCTGCTGGCGCGCACGGGTTTACGGAAGACGGTGGCGCTCGCACGCGCGTTGGAACTCCATGTCCGCGATCCGCAGGCGCACCCCGTCCCCGCCCTGCCGCCCCCGGAGCGGCTGGACCCGGTCCGGCTGGAGGCCCGGACGGCGCAGCTGTCTCGATCGCACGATGCCCCGAATCTGATCGGGCGCTTGGAATCCCACCTGCGGACGGCGTCCGATCTGGAGGTGACGGGCATGCGGCCGTTCGCGCTGGCAGACCGCTGGGGCGTCGACCGGATGCAGTTGCTGTACGTGTTTCTCCACGCCGCGGACTGCGGTCTGCTGGACCTCACCTGGAGTGTGTTGTGCCCGGTGTGCCGGACAGTCCGCGAGGACGCCGGCCGGATTCGACAGTTGCCCAGTCGGGTGCACTGCGACACATGCGACATCGCGTTCGACACCGACCTGGCACGGTCGGTGGAGATCCGCTTCGACGTCAACCCCGCGGTCCGCCGGGCGGAGCGGGCGCGCTACTGCATCGGTGGTCCGGCGAATTCACCGTCGGCGGTGGCGCAGTTGCGGCTCGGGCCGGGGGAGCGGCGGTCCGAGCGGCTCGACGTCGACGCGGGTTGGTTGCGGCTCCGGTGTTATCAGGTGGGCGCCCCGGTGGCCTGCGACGTCGGCGCTTCCGGTGGAACGCTGCGGGTGGAGTGCGGGCCCGGTGAACTCCGGGTGCGGAGTTCACCGGACACCGGCGGGTCGATCCGGTTGGAGGTCACCAACCGGCTCCCCGGTGAGGCGCTGGTGGTGGTCGAGCGGGAGCGGTGGAGGGACGCCGCGGCAACCGGTGCGCTCGTCACGTCGCTGGAGGGTTTTCAGGACCTGTTCCCGGATCAGGGGGTGGCCCCTGGCGACGAGATCGGGATCGCGAACCTGGCGGTGCTGTTCACGGATCTGAGTGGTTCGACCGCCCTGTACGAGCGCATCGGTGACGTTCGGGCGTTCGCGTTCGTGCAGAGCCATTTCCGGTATCTGCGGGAGGCGGTGGTGCGGGCGAACGGCGGCGTCGTGAAGCAGATGGGTGACGCGGTCATGGCGACGTTCGCGGCCGCGACGGAGGCCTGGGCGGCGTCGTCGTCGATGCAGTCCGGCTGGGACGACTTCCGCCGCGAGCACCTGGGTGCGGACCACTCGGTGGCGTTGAAGGTCGGGTTGCACCAGGGGCCTGCGGTGATGATCGACAACGACGGCAGCGTCGACTATTTCGGCGCGACCGTCAATCTCGCAGCGCGGGTGCAGGGGTGTGCGAACGGCGGTGACATCGTCCTGTCGCGAGCCGTGCACGACGACCCCGAGGTGGGTGCCCTGCTCGCGGTGTCGGACTACCGGTGCGAAGTCTTCACCGCAGGTCTGAAGGGGATCGGCGAGGAGCAGACGCTGTGGCGGCTTCGCCGCCCGTGAGTGGGTGAGGAGTGCAGGGACTCGTCAACCCACTCACGGGGCGCGGAGCGGCCTACTTGCCGCGGATGGCGTCGAAGACCTTGGGGTCGACGAGGGTGGAGGTGTCGCCGAGGTCGCGGCCTTCGGCGATGTCCTTGAGCAGGCGCCGCATGATCTTGCCGGAGCGGGTCTTGGGGAGTTCGGGGACGATGGTGATCTGGCGGGGCTTGGCGATGGGGCTGATCTCCCGGGACACTTCGGCCTTGAGTTCGGCGATGAGGGTGTCGCCGGTGTTTTCGACGCCTTCGCGGAGGATGACGAATGCGACGATGCCCTGGCCGGTGGTCTCGTCGGCGGCGCCGACGACGGCGGCCTCGGCTACGCCGTGGTGGCCGACGAGGGCGGATTCGACCTCGGAGGTGGAGATGCGGTGCCCGGAGACGTTCATGACGTCGTCGACGCGGCCGAGGACCCAGAGGGCGCCGTCGTCGTCGTATTTGGCGCCGTCGCCGGCGAAGTACCAGCCCTGCTCGGGGTAGCGGGACCAGTAGGTTTCGCGGTAGCGGTCCATGTCGCCCCAGATGCCGCGGAGCATCGCCGGCCACGGCTTGTCGAGGACGAGGTAGCCGGAGCCGCCGGCGCCGAGTTCGGTGGCGTCGTCGTCGACGATCTTCGCGGAGATGCCGGGCAGCGGGGCCATCGCGGAGCCGGGTTTGGTGGCGGTGATGCCGGGCAGCGGGGAGATCATGATGGCGCCGGTCTCGGTCTGCCACCAGGTGTCGACGATGGGGGCCTGGTTTCCGCCGATCACCTCGCGGAACCATTTCCAGGCCTCGGGGTTGATCGGTTCGCCGACGGAGCCGAGGAGCCGGATCGAGGACAGGTCGTGGGCGTCGGGAATCTCGCGGCCCCACTTCATGAAGGTGCGCACCAGGGTGGGTGCGGTGTAGTAGATGCTGACGCCGTACTTTTCGATGATCTGGAAGTGGCGGTGCTCGTCGGGGGAGTTGGGGGTGCCCTCGTAGACCACCTGGGTGACACCATTGGACAGCGGTCCGTAGACGATGTAGGAGTGGCCGGTGACCCAGCCGATGTCGGCGGTGCACCAGTACACGTCGCGCCCGGCCTTGTGGTCGAACACGTTGTGGTGGGTGTACGAGGCCTGAGTGAGGTAGCCGCCGGAGGTGTGGATGATGCCCTTGGGCTTTCCGGTGGTGCCGGAGGTGTAGAGGATGAACAGTGGGTGCTCGGCGTCGAACGGGGTCGCCTCGTGGGTGTCGGACGCCTTGTCGACGGTCTCGTGCCACCACAGGTCCCGGCCGTCGGCGACCGCGACGTCGATGCCGGTGCGCTTGACGACGAGCACGTGCTCGACGGACTTCGCGCCGTCCACCGCCTCGTCGACGGCGGGTTTGAGGGGTGCGGCCTGGCCGCGGCGCCACTGGCCGTCGACGGTGACGACGAGTTTGGCTTCGGCGTCGTCGATGCGGGACCGCAGCGCGCTGGCGGAGAATCCGGCGAACACCACCGAGTGGGTCAGGCCGAGGCGGGCGCAGGCGAGCATGGTGACGATGGCCTCGGGGATCATCGGCATGTAGATGGCGACGCGGTCGCCGGCGACGAGTCCGAGGTCGGTGAACGTGTTGGCGGCCTTGCTGACTTCGGTGAGCAGGTCGTTGTAGGTGAGGTCGCGGGTGTCGCCGGGTTCGCCTTCGAAGTGGATGGCGACGCGGTCGCCGTTGCCGGCGAGGACGTGGCGGTCGACGCAGTTGTAGGCGACGTTCAATTCGCCGCCGACGAACCATTTCGCGACGGGGGCGTCGGACCAGTCGAGGACCTCGGTGAAGGGGGTGTGCCAGTGCAGGCGTTCGGCCTGCGTGGCCCAGAACGCGAGACGGTCGTCGTCGGCGGCGGCCTGGAGTTCGGGGCCGGCGTTGGCGGTCTCGGTGAACGAGGGGCTCGGCGGGTACACCTGCGGGACGGCGTCAGACTGTTCCGACTTCTCCGTCGCTCCGCTCGCCTGTGCTGCACTGGTCATTGTCGCCCGGCCTTCTTTCCAGTCTCGAATTCGGCACTTCTAGCACGTGTGAGGGTAGTCACAAGGGCTCCCGAGCGCACCGTTGCACAAGGTTGCATGCCCCTGTTCTGCGACGATCGGTCGAATAGGCGCGACGGACGGCTGTCGGAGGCGACGAGCGGACTGCCCCCGTCCTTCGATGTTTCGATCGGATGCCGATTGGGCAAGTTTCCTCCGACGGGCTACACGGATCGGAACCCTGACTTATCGTCAACCCATTATCCGGCCGGGCTCGGGAGGTTGATCATCCGCTCGACGATCGCCTCGTCCGCCCCGTCGCCCTTCGACGGAGGCGGTGGTCCGGGCTGCACCCGCCACCGCTGCCCGCAACCACGCAGATCTGGGAGGATCGTTTTGCGCATCACACGTGTGGCCACCGCCGTTCTGGCGGTGGGCCTGGCAGCAGGAATGCTGTCCGCCTGCTCGTCCGGCGACTCCACCGGCGGCGGTGGCAGCGGCATCGTCAACGCCTGGGCGGGTGAGCCGCAGAATCCGTTGATTCCCACCAACACCAGTGAGAATCAGGGTGGCCGCGTCGTCGATTCGCTGTTCGCGGGCCTCGTCTCCTACAACTCCGACGGCGGGGTCGAGAACGAGGTCGCCGAGTCCATCGACACCACCGACGGCAAGAACTTCACCGTGAAGCTGAAGGACGGCTGGACGTTCACCGACGGCACCCCGGTCACGGCCGCCTCGTTCGTCGACGCCTGGAACTACGGCGCGCTGTCCACCAACGCACAGATCCAGGCATCGTTCTTCGACCCGATCCAGGGCTACGACGAGGTGGCGGCCGAGAACCCGACCGCGCAGACCATGTCGGGTCTGAAGGTGGTCGACGACTCCACGTTCACCATCGAACTCAAACAACCCGAGGCCGCGTTCCCGGACCGCCTCGGGTTCGCCGCGTACTACCCGCTACCGGCGGTGGCCTACCAGGACATGGCCGCGTTCGGGGAAAATCCGATCGGCAACGGCCCGTACATGATGTCCGGCCCCGGTGCCTGGCAGCACAACGTCCGGATCGACACGGTCGCGAACCCCGACTACAACGGCAACCGCAAAGCGAAGAACGCCGGCGTCGACTTCGTCATGTACAACAGCCTCGACACGGCGTACACGGACCTGCTCGCGGGCAACGTCGACGTTCTCGACCAGGTGCCGCCGAGCGCGGTCACCACGTTCGAGACGGACCTGCCGGGCCGCACCGTGAACCAGCCGTCCGCGACCATCGAAACGTTCACGATCCCGGGCCGTCTGCCGCACTTCAGCGGTGAGGAGGGCACCCTGCGCCGCCAGGCCATCTCCATGTCGATCAACCGCGACCAGATCACCCAGCAGATCTACAACAACACCCGCACCCCCGCGCTCGACTTCACCAGTCCCGCGATCGAGGGCTGGTCGGATTCGCTCGCCGGCAACGGCAACCTGAAGTACGACCCGGAGGCGGCGAAGCGGCTGTGGGCGCAGGCCGACGCCATCGCCCCGTGGTCGGGCAGTTTCGAGATCGCGTACAACGGCGACGGCGGGCACAAGGAATGGGTGGACGCCACCGCCAATAACATTCGCAACACGCTCGGTATCGACGCGAAGGGCAAGGAGTACCCCACGTTCGCGCAGATCCGCACCGAGGCCACCAACCGCACCATCCCCAGCGCGTTCCGTTCGGGATGGCAGGGCGACTACCCGCAGCAGTACGGGTTCCTCGCGCAGAACTATCAGACCGGCGGAAGTTCCAACGACGGCGACTATTCGAACCCCGAGTTCGACCGGCTGCTGCGTGCCTCCGCGGGTGAGGTGGATCCCGGCAAGGCGCAGGACCTGCTCAATCAGGCACAGGAAGTTCTCCTGCGCGACCTGCCCGCCATCCCGACGTGGTACCGCAACGCCGCCAGCGGCTGGTCGGAGAACGTCTCCAACGTGACCATCGACTGGAAGGGCATCCCGATGTACTCCGACATCGAGAAGAACTGACACACAGGAGTTCTCCGCGACGACGGGGTGGGGGCCGCGAGCTGTCGGTTCGCGGCCCCGCTCTCGGGAGGCGGGCCGAGGCTGCGAATCCCGACGTCGCCGCCCCCGACGAATAGGAGGTGATCCGATGCTCTGGTACGTCGGTCGCCGTTTGCTCCAGATGATCCCCGTGTTTCTCGGGGCCACGTTCCTGATCTACGCGATGGTGTTCCTGCTGCCCGGCGACCCGATCGCCGCCCTGGCCGGCGACAAGGCGCTCAGCCCCGCGGTGGCGGCACAATTGCGCGCCCGGTACCACCTCGACGAGCCGTTCCTGACGCAGTATCTCCTGTATCTGAAGGGCATCTTCACCCTCGACTTCGGCATGTCCTTCTCCGGGCGTCCCGTCAGTGAGGTTTTGGCGCAGGCCTTTCCGATCACCATCAAGCTGTCGCTGATGGCTCTCGCCATCGAGGGGATCTTCGGGATCGGCTTCGGACTGTTCGCCGGGCTCCGCAAGGGCGGCATCTTCGACAGTTCCGTCCTCCTCGTCAGCCTGGTGATCATCGCCATCCCGATCTTCGTCATCGGTTTCCTCGCCCAGTTCTTCATCGGCGTGAAATGGGGTTTGGTACCGCCGACGGTCGGCGGCAACACGAGTTTCAAGAATCTACTGTTGCCCGCCTTCGTGCTGGGGTCGGTGTCGTTCGCGTACGTTCTCCGGCTGACCCGGACGTCGGTCGCGGAGAACCTGACGGCGGACTACGTGAGAACCGCGACCGCCAAGGGGCTTTCACGTCGTCGCGTCGTGCAGGTGCACGTTCTGCGCAACTCGCTGATCCCGGTGGTCACGTTCCTCGGCGCCGATCTCGCGACTCTGATGGGCGGCGCGATCGTCACCGAGGGCATCTTCAACATCAACGGGGTGGGCGGCACGATCTATCAGGCGGTCACCCGCGGTGAGGCGCCGACGGTCGTGTCGTTCGTGACGGTGCTGATCGTCATCTATCTGATCGCCAATCTGGTCGTCGACCTCCTGTACGCCGCGCTCGACCCGAGGATCCGCTATGTCTGAGAAATTGGAGAAGGACGAGGCCGCCTCGAGGGGCGACCGGAACACGCGTCAGGCGCATTTCGTCGCGCCCGAAGAAGTGGCGGCACCGGGGGAGGTCGACGCCGTTCACATCGACCAGCCGCCGACGAGCATGTGGTCGGACGCGTGGCGGGACCTCCGCAAACGCCCGCTGTTCCTGGTCGCCACCGTGATCATCGTCGTGGTGATCGCCGTGGCCGCCTTTCCGTCGCTGTTCACCAGCACGGACCCCCGGTTCTGCGACCTGGCGTTCAGCATGCAGGGACCGTCGGCGGGCCACTGGTTCGGGTTCGACAAGCAGGGCTGCGACATCTATTCCCGCACGATCTACGGGGCCAGGGCGTCGGTGCTGGTGGGTGTCGGTGTCACGTCCATCGTGCTCGTCGTGGGTGTGGTGTTCGGTTCGGTCGCGGGGTTCTACGGCGGCTGGGCGGACTCGCTGCTGTCGCGGGTGGCCGACATCTTCTTCGGCATCCCGCTCATCCTGGCCGCGATCGTTCTGATGCAGCTGTTCGCCCATCGCACCATCTGGACGCTGATCGTCGTTCTCGCCCTGTTCGGCTGGCCGCAGATGGCGAGAATTGCTCGCGGCGCGGTGATCTCGGCGAAGAACAACGACTACGTGATGGCGTCGCGGGCGCTGGGAGTCTCCAACGTGCGCACTCTCGTCCGGCACGTGCTGCCGAACTCGCTGGCCCCGATCATCGTGATCGCGACCATCTCGCTCGGCATCTACATCGTGGCGGAGGCGACGCTGTCGTTCCTCGGCATCGGTCTGCCGTCGACGGAGATCTCGTGGGGCGGCGACATCAGCACCGCGCAGGTCACGCTGCGTCAGGGTTCGCCGATCCTGTTCTACCCGGCAACCGCGCTGGCCGTCACGGTGCTCGGTTTCATCATGATGGGCGACGCGCTCCGGGACGCACTCGATCCCAAGGCGAGGAAGAGGTGAGCGCGATGTCGGCGAACGATTCGGCCCGACCGCAGAGTTCGTCCGAAGAGGTGCCCCTGCTCGAGATCCGGGACCTGGAGGTGTCGTTCCGCTCCCATTCCGGGCTCGTGCCCGCGGTGCGCGGTGTCAGCCTCACGGTGTATCCCGGGCAGACGGTGGCGATCGTCGGTGAATCCGGGTCGGGCAAGTCGACCACTGCGCACGCGATCATCAACCTGCTGCCGGGGACGGGACAGGTGACCGGCGGGCGGATTCTCTTCGCGGGCCAGGATCTGGCGGAGGCGCCCGAGCGTGACTTCGTCGCATTGCGCGGACGGAAGATCGGGCTCGTCCCGCAGGACCCGATGTCGAACCTGAACCCGGTGTGGAAGGTCGGGTTCCAGATCGAGGAGGCTTTGGAAGCCAACGGGATCGCGAAGGGCAAGGCCGCGAAGGTGCGCGCCGCCGAGCTGCTCGAGGAGGCCGGGCTCGCCGACGCCGAGAGCCGCCTCGGCCAGTATCCGCACGAGTTCTCCGGCGGAATGCGGCAGCGGGCGCTCATCGCGATCGGACTGTCGGCCCGGCCGCAGTTGCTGATCGCGGACGAGCCCACGTCGGCGCTCGACGTCACGGTCCAACGCCAGATTCTCGACCATCTCGACGGACTCACCAACGAACTCGGCACCGCGGTGCTGCTCATCACCCACGACCTCGGGCTCGCCGCCGAACGCGCCGAGCACCTGATCGTCATGAGCAAGGGGCGGGTCGTCGAGGCGGGACCGGCGCTGGAGATCCTGCAGCGCCCGCGCCACCCGTACACCCGGAAGCTGGTGGCGGCCGCTCCGTCGCTGGCGTCGCAGCGCCGGAGTTCCGCACTGGCCCGCGCGGACATCCGGGAGCACGCCCTCGAGGTGGTGGGGGAGGCCGAACAGCACGGCGAGATCGGCGTCGAGTTCGGCAAGGCCACCGACGACGTGGTCGTGGCCACCGGGCTGACCAAGGTGTTCAAGATCCGCCACGGGCTGCGCAAGTCCACCGACTTCACCGCCGTCGACGACGTCTCCTTCGCGGTCCGGCGCGGGACGACCACGGCCATCGTCGGCGAGTCGGGGTCCGGCAAGTCGACGGTCGCGCAGATGGTCCTCGGCCTCCTCGCTCCGACGTCGGGGAATGTCGTGTTCGACGGCAAGGACGTCGCGACGCTGGACCGTCGGGAGACGCTGGCGTTCCGGCGCCGGGTTCAGCCGATCTTCCAGAATCCGTACGGCACCCTCGACCCGATGTACTCGATCTTCCGCACGGTCGAGGAGCCGCTGCGCACCCACAAGGTGGGGAGCAAGGCGGAGCGGGAGGCGCGGGTCCGGGACCTGCTGGACAAGGTCGCGCTGCCGGCGTCGGTGATGCGGCGGTTCCCGAACGAGCTGTCCGGCGGCCAGCGACAGCGGGTGGCGATCGCGCGGGCGCTGGCGCTGCAACCGGAGATGGTGGTGTGCGACGAGGCCGTGTCGGCGCTCGACGTGCTGGTCCAGGATCAGATCCTCACCCTGCTGAACGACCTTCAGGCGGAGCTGGGGCTGACCTACCTGTTCATCACCCACGACCTGGCCGTGGTCCGGCAGATCGCCGACGACGTGCTCGTCATGTCCGCAGGTGCGATCGTGGAGAAGGCCACGACGGACGAGGTCTTCAACTCCCCGCGGGAGGAGTACACGCGGAAGTTGCTGGACGCGATTCCCGGCGGATCGATCCGGCTCGGCGCCTGACCCGGGACGGCGCCGGGTAGCGTTCCGATACGTGAGCGACCCGTTGCAGCCCCTCGTCGATCTTCCCGGTGTCCGCGACGCCGCGGACCGTGCGCGTGACGCGCTCGGCGCGGTCCACCGGCACAAGACCAACCGGCGCGGGTGGCCGACCACCGCGGCCGAGGCGGCGGTCCGTGCTGCCCGCGCGTCGGCGTCGCTGGACGGGGGCAGCACCGAACTGCCCGCTCCCGGCGTGGCCGGCGACCCGATTCTGTCGGGGGCGCTCCGGGTCGGGCAGGCGCTCGACGGTGACGCACTCACCCTGCTGCAGTCCACGTGGCAGCGGGCTCCGCTCCAGGCGCTCGCGCGGCTGCATCTGCTGGCCGCGGCGGACCTGGTGGACGATCAGGAATTGCTGGGCAGGCCGCGTGCCGGGTCCGGTGTGGGGGAGCGGCTCGACGGTCTCGCCCAGCTGGTGACGGGTGGAACGGATGCGCCCGCGCCGGTCCTGGCGGCGGTGGTGCACGGGGAACTGTTGACGCTGAGGCCGTTCGGGGTCGGCGACGGCATCGTTGCCCGCGCCGCGTCGCGTCTGGTTGCCGTGTCGAGCGGACTCGATCCCCACAATCTGGGGGTCCCGGAGGTCAGTTGGTTGCGCCGGCAACAGGCGTACCGGAACGGGGCTGCCGCGTTCGCGTCGGGTGAGCCGGAGGGGGTCGGGAGCTGGGTGATCCTCTGCTGCGGCGCACTCGAGGCGGGCGCGCGCGAGGCCACGTCCATCGCGGACGCCGCGGCCGGTTAGCTCGAATCCATTGCGCCGCAACACAACCCCGAACATGTGAAACGGGCGGCGCTGCCGACTGCTGTCGACTTCGCCGCCCGTTAGCACGGACAACCGGTTACCAAGCGTGCAAAGGTGGGTTGTGTGGGTGGCCTCGGCGAGAGTCCGAATATCGTCGGGTCGTCCTTGCAACCTGTGCAGGGTCCTTGCCGGTGAAGACTCGAGTCTCGCAGGCCCACAACGCTTCTGCCCTTATAGTGGCTTATGCTTCGCGTGGGTACCTAGTGCCCGTGCTGGGAATCCTGGTCGGGAGATCGATCCTTCTCTTCTGGGTCGACCTTGGCCTTCCGTTCTTCCGTAACTCCTTTGTACCCCGTGACCCCCCTCACAGCAAGTATCAAATTCGGTTTGTGACCGTGTCGCGGGTTGCGGCGTTCAGCGCTTGCGGCGCAACACTCCATAGGTGAAGGCGCCCGCGACCAGCGCCCCGACGCTCACCGCCGCCGTGGTCACGACGGTGGTGGCGGACGGCGACTGGAGGCGGGCCCGGAGGGACACCGGATTGGAGAAAGTCAATATGGGCCAACCGTTTCCGGCCGCAGCCTTCCGCAGGGCGCGGTCCGGGTTGACCGCCGTCGGGTGCCCGACAGCCGTCAGCATGGGGAGGTCGGTCACCGAATCGGAGTAGGCGTAGCATGCCGACAGGTCGTAGTGGTATTCGTCGGCGAGTTCCTGGATCGCTTCCACTTTGCCCTCGCCGTAGCAGTAGAACTCCACCTCGCCCGTGTACAGCCCGTCCGCGACCGCCATCCGGGTGGCCGTGCTGTGCGTCGCCCCCAGCGCGTCGGCGATCGGCGCCACCACCTCCTCGCCCGACGCGGAGACCACGATGACGTCGTGCCCACGCAGCTTGTGATCCGCGATGAGGTCGGCCGCCTCGGCGAACACCAGGGGGTCCACGATGTCGTGGAGGGTCTCGGCGACCACCGATCGCACCTGTTCCACGTTCCAGCCCGCGCACATGCTCGTGAGGTAGGCGCGCATCCGCTCCATCTGATCGTGGTCGGCGCCGGACAGCAGGAAGAGGAATTGCGCGTAGCTGCTCTTGAGGACCGATCGCCGGTTGATCAGCCCCTGGTCGAAGAACGGTCTGCTGAAGGCGAGCGTGCTGGATTTCGCGATGATCGTCTTGTCGAGGTCGAAGAATGCGGCAACCCGACCCGTCTCGGTGTGTCGGCCTGTCTTGGCACTTCTCTGCGGCTTCGCGGTCACAATTCCCAAGGATATGCGGATTCCGGCCGGGGGCGGGTGTTCGAGCGGAGGACCCTGGTGAGCGGTTTCCGGTGCCCTCGACACGGTAAAACCCTTGAACAGTTGAACTTGCAAATACTGATCTGGGGAGGTGTAGTATTGCTGATGTCCGGATTTGATCCGGACGATGTTCAGCCCGACCCCCCGGGGCTGAACACTGACGACCCTCGCCTCCTCCCCCCCTGGCGAGGGTCGTCCTCTGTGTGCGGCAGGTGGGTTGCGCCGCGGTCCTCGCCGTCCACGAATTGGTGCGTCCGTACCATTTTCTATCCACAGCCCCGAAGTTGTCCACAGATCGAGCGGGGCGCGTCCCGCGGACCTCCGCAGCGGGCACGCTCACTGCATGGACGCAGAAGGCGGGGGCGAAGTGCTGGTTCTGGTCGACGATCCGGCGCTGCTGCACAGCATCAGGCGCGTGGCCGCGGCGGCAGACCGAGCGGTCAATGAAGTCGACGTAGCCGGCGCGCGGCACCTATGGGGCACCGCCCCGATCGTCGTACTCGATGCCCGGGCGGCCGTGGCATGCCGCAACCGGTTTCCCCGCCGGCGCCGGGTGGTCCTGCTGTGCGACGGGCCGCCCGGCATCGACGAATGGCGAATCGCTACCGCCGTCGGCGCAGAGCACGTGCTGGCGGTGCCGGACGACGAGTCGGCACTCGTCTCCGTTCTCGGAGAGCAACCCCAACGGCCCGACGCGGACGGTACCGTCCTCGCGGTCGTGGGCGGCTGCGGCGGTGCGGGTACGTCCACACTGGCCGCCGCGACGGCACTCGCCGGCGCGTCACGACCACAGTCCACGCTTCTGGTCGAGGCCGACGCGTGGGGGTCGGGCCTCGACGTCCTGCTGGGGATCGAGGACGCCCCCGGACTGCGGTGGTCGGGTCTGTCGATCGAGGGCGGCCGAATCTCTTCCGGCGCGCTCAGGGATGCACTCCCCGCGCACGGCGAGCACGTGCGGGTTCTCGCCTGCAGCAGGAAGGGCGCCGGCGGCGCGGGCCCCACGGCGGCCGCGGTGCGTGCGGTCGCCGACGCGGGCCGCCACGCCGGCGATCTGGTCGTGTGCGACGTGTCGCGATTTCCCGGACCTGTCACGGAAACCGTGCTCGACATCGCGGATCTGGTGGTTCTCCTCGTGCCCGCCACCGTTCGCGCCTGTATCGCCGCGGGCAAGGTGTCGCAGTGGATCAACGAACGAAACCCCAACCAGGGGTTGGTGGTTCGCGGGCCGGCACCGGGCGGGCTCCGCGGCGTCGATGTCGCGGAAGTGCTCGACCTGCCGCTGATCGCGTCGATGCGGGCGGAGCGCACACTCACCGGAATGCTCGAACACGGTGGGCTGAGGCCGGGCCGGCGGTCGCCGCTGGGCGTTGCGGCCGACGCCGTCCTCGACACGCTCGGCAGCAGGCCGCGGTCGCGGGAGTGGGCGGCATGAGTTCGCTCGTCACGCCCGATCTTCTCGACCGGGTCCGCGAACGTCTCGCTCACACGTCGGGCGAACCGACGCCGGCGACGGTCGCGGCAGCCATCCGCACGGAGTCGGGTGGCGTGCTCGGCGACACGGACCTGCTCGGGGCGCTGCGGGTGCTCATGACCGAACTCACCGGTGCGGGCCCCCTCGAGTCGTTGCTGACCGAATCCGGTGTCGCGGACGTGCTCGTCACCGCGCCCGACCAAGTGTGGGTCGATCGAGGTCGTGGGCTCGAGCGCGCCGCTGTCCGATTCGCCGACGAGGCCGCGGTGCGCCGGCTCGCGCAACGCCTCGCACTGTCCGCCGGTCGCCGCCTCGACGACGCACAACCCTGGGTCGACGGAAGGCTGCGCGACGTCGGAAACGGTTCCTTCGGAGTGCGGTTACACGCGGTTCTCGCTCCCGTGGCCCAGGGTGGCACCTGCCTGTCGCTGCGAGTGCTGCGCCCGGCCACCCAGGGGCTCGGGGCACTCGTCGCGGGCGGTGCCGTCACCGAGTCCGCCCACGCACTACTGGTGTCGATCGTGCACGCACGGCTCGCCTTCCTGGTCACCGGCGGCACCGGGGCGGGCAAGACCACGCTGCTGGCCGCGCTGCTCGGCGCCGTCGACCCGGCGGAACGGATCGTATGCGTGGAGGATGCCGCGGAGTTGGCGCCGACGCACCCGCACGTGGTCCGGCTCGTGGCCCGGGCCCCCAACGTCGAGGGCGTGGGCGAGGTGACCGTCCGGGACCTCGTCCGTCAATCCCTGCGGATGCGTCCCGACCGGATCGTCGTGGGTGAGGTGCGGGGCGCCGAGGTGGTCGACCTGCTGACGGCGCTGAACACGGGTCACGACGGCGGGGCCGGAACGGTGCACGCCAATTCGCCCGAGGAGGTCCCGGCCCGGCTCGAAGCGCTTGCGGCACTGGGCGGAATGGATCGGGCGGCGCTGCACAGTCAGCTGGCCGCGGCGGTGCAGGTGATCCTGCACGTCCACCGGTCCTCGGGTGGGGCGCGGCGGCTGACGCAGATCGGCGTCGTCACGCGCGACGCGCACGGGCACGTCACCATCGTTCCCGCCTGGAGTTCCCACTCGGGTGCGGGTCCGGCGGTGGACCGGCTCCGCCAGTTGTGTTCTCGGCGTGCACCGGTGGACGCGGCGGAGGGGGAACCGTCGTGATCGCAGCTCTGGTGGTGCTCGCCTGCGCGGTGCTCGCGGTGCCGTCGTCGAGGTCGCGGCCCCGGTTGCTCGCGATCACGGGCAGCGAAGGGGGCCGCAGGCGGTTCCGCGTGCCGTGGGCGGCTCCGGCGGCGCTCGTCGGCGTCCCGGTGGTCTACGGCGTGGGCGGACCGTACGCGGTTGCCGCCGCGGTGATCGTTTGTGCGACAGTGCGGTTCAGGGTGGCGCGGCGCAGTGCGGCGCGCGCCAAGGACGCCGAGCTGCGGGTCGTCCTCGCGAGTCTCGAGGTGGTGACGGCGGAACTCCGCGTCGGCGCCCATCCGGCCGCGGCGTGCGAGACGGCGGCCGACGAATCGGCGGGCAGTGTGTCGGCGGCGTTCCGCGCCGCGTCGGCGCGCTCACGCCTCGGAGGGTCGGCGGCCGAGGGGTTCCGGATCGGGGACTCTCGTGTCGGCTCCGAGTTGGGGCGGATCGCCGACATCTGGGCGGTCGCCGAGGCGCACGGTCTCGCGTTGGCCGAACTGCTCGAGGCTGCCCGCGCGGACCTGCTGGGACGCAGTCGCTTCCGCCAGCGAACCGAGGCGGCACTGGCCGGCGCGAGGGCGACGGCGACGGTGCTGGCCGGGCTGCCGCTCCTCGGCGTCGGACTCGGGCAGATGATGGGTGCGTCCCCGCTGAACGTGCTGTTCGGCGGCGGGCTGGGCGGAATTCTGCTGCTTCTCGGTGCGGGTCTGGTATGTGCGGGACTGTTGTGGACCGACCGGATCACCGGACGCGTGACCGGATGATCTGGTGTGCGGTACTCCTTCTCGCCTGCGCCGTGCTCGTCCTTCCCGGACCGCGATCGCCGGCGCAGCGGCTGCGCGACAGGCACGCGGACCCGGGTGACACCGGATCGGCGGTGGACGACGGCCCGGGTCGTGCCGACCCGCTCGCCGTCGCGGCGACGTTCGACCTGTTGGCGGCCTGTCTGCGCGCGGGACTTCCGGTGGCGACCGCGGCATTGGCCGTGTCGCGGTCGGCACCGGCGCCGCTGTCGGATTCACTCCGCCGCGCCGCCGACCTGCTGTCGCTGGGAGCGGACGCGCCGACCGCGTGGGAGGCGGCCGCGTCGGACCCGGCCACCGAATCGCTCGCCCGCATGGCGCGCCGCTCGGCCCGTTCGGGTTCGTCGCTCGCGGGCTCCATGACGGAACTCGCCGCCGACGGTCGCATCCAGGTCGAGCACCTCGCGGCGGCGTCGGCCGAACGAGCGGGCGTGCTCATCAGCGGTCCGCTCGGGCTGTGCTTCCTGCCCGCGTTCATCTGTCTCGGCATCATCCCGGTCGTGGTCGGGCTGGCGTCGCGCGTGCTCGACGGCGGGCTGTTGTGACACGTCGACACTTCCGGTGCAGAACCGCTGCTCCGGGCACTCGAGAAGGGGGAACATCATGAAACACGGAATCCGGGCCTTGGCGGGAATTCGGGAACTGACCAACCGCGTGACGCTGCTCGCGGTGGACGAGGACGGCATGTCGACGGCCGAATACGCCATCGGCACCATCGCGGCCGCGGCATTCGGGGCCGTGCTGTATTCGGTCGTCACCGGCGACAGCATCGTCACGGCCCTGACGAACATCATCGACAAAGCGTTGAACACCGCGGTGTGATGAGTTCCGCCAGGGACCTGCGCCGGTCCGAGGCCGGCGGCGTCACCGTGGAGGCGGCGATCGCGATCGCGTCGATCGTGGCGGTGGTCGTGCTGTGTGTCGGCGCGATCACCGCGGCCACCTTGCACGTCCGGTGTGTCGATTCGGCTCGTGAGGCCGCTCGGCTCGCCGCGCGTGGAGATCGCGAGTCGGCGGTCTCCACGGCGGCGAAGGTGGCCCCCGGCGGCGCCGATGTGGAGATCCGGACCGAGGGAGAGTTCATAGTCGCCACCGTGCGGGTGCGCAGCCCTCTCCTTCCGCTCGTGAACATCTCCGCCGAAGCGGTGGCCGCCCTGGAGCCGACGGTGCCGGGGTGGAGTGGGGGCGGGCGGTGAGGTCGGGGCTGTCCGACGATCGCGGTGCGGCGACGGTGCTGGCGTGTTGTGCGCTCGCGGCGCTGGTGGTGGTCACGGCGATGCTGGTGCACATCGGCTCCGCGGTGTCCGTGCGGCATCGTGCGCAGTCCGCGGCGGATCTGGCTGCACTCGCCGCCGCGGTCGGGCTCGACCGCGGCACTGCAGCGGCGTGCGCTGCGGCCCAGGAAGTCGCGGGCCGGATGCACACCCGACTCGTGTCCTGCACGGTCGAGAATTGGGATGTCGAGGTCACGGTCACCGCCCCGGTGCTCCTGTCCTCGCTCGGTGTGCGGGATGCCCGGGCGGTCGCGCGGGCAGGTCCCGCGGAGTGAGGCTGGTCGCACGCATCACCGCAGTTTGGGGGTGGTTTCCAGAATTATGACCAGATCCGTATTAATTACCCACTCAGGAAGTATTGGACGGCATGGATCTTGTGATGCGAGTCTCACTGGAGCGAGCTGATTTCCGTCGAAATCACTCCCCTTTGGCGAGAGAGGGCACTACATGACCACGGCACCACCGAAGCGGACCGACGCCGAGACGAAGGCACGGAGAGCGGGCATCGCCTCGTTCATCGGCACCACCATCGAGTGGTACGACTTCTACATCTACGGCACGGCGTCGGCCCTGGTCTTCGGTCAGGTGTTCTTCTCCGACACACTGCCGGCGGGAATGGGCACTCTGCTCGCCTTCGTCACGCTGTGGGCAGGTTTCCTCGCCCGCCCGATCGGCGGCATCGTCTTCGGGCACCTCGGAGACAAGATCGGCCGGAAGACAACCCTCGTCATCACCCTCATGATGATGGGCACCGCGACCGTCGGAATCGGCCTCCTGCCTTCCTACGCGCAGATCGGGGTGTGGGCGCCGGCCGGACTGGTCTTCCTCCGCGTCGTCCAGGGCGTGGCGGTCGGCGGCGAGTGGGGCGGTGCGGTGCTGATCGCCAGCGAAAACGCGCCCAAGGGGAAGGGGATCCTGTACTCCGCCTTCGCCCAGCAAGGGTCGCCCGCCGGAAATCTGCTGGCCACGATGGCGTTCTTCCTGCTCTCTGCCATGCCCACCCCCGACTTCGTGCTCTACGGGTGGCGTATCCCGTTCCTGATCTCCGCAGCGCTGGTGATCGTCGGCATGATCATCCGTCTCAAGCTCGAAGAGTCCGACGCCATGAAGACCGTGCTGAAGCAGAAGAAGACCGTGGCACTGCCGATCGGCGAGGTGCTCCGCAAGCATTGGGTCCTCGTTCTCCTCGGCGCGGGCGCGCTTCCCCTGGCGCAGGTGACGTACTTCAAGAACACCTTCGCGCTGTCGTGGGCCACGAGTGAGCTCGGCTACGACAGGGGCACGTTCCTCGGCGCCATCGCGATCGCCCTCGTGGTCCAGTTCATCGTCCAGCCGTTCGGTGCGGTCCTGGTGTCGCGGATCGACATGCGGAAAGCCATGTGCATCATGGTCATTCCCGAGTTCGTCCTGATGCCCGCGATGTTCTTCGCGATCCGCACCGAAAACTTCACGATCGCGGTGGTCGCCATGTGCCTCGCCACCATTCCGCACTCGATGTTCTACGGCGCCATCGCCGGTGTGCTCGCCCGTGCCTTCCCGGCCAACATCCGCTACACCGGCCTCTCGCTCGCGTACCAGCTGTGTTCGCTGGTGGTCGGCGGCGGCACCCCGGTGCTGGCGCAGTGGATGCTCAACTCGTCCGGAAACATCGTCGGTGTCGCCTTCGTCTCGGCCGGGTATGCGGCCGTCTCCCTGATCTGCACGCTGTTGTTGCTGAATCGGACCGGTTTCGACGCGCGACGGTTGTCGACCGCCGAGCAGTCCGACGCGGACGAACTGCGACTCGACACCGATCAGGACGACGAGGTGGGCGACGCCCCGAGCGAAGGGCAGGCACGTGCGACAGCCCATACCTGACCAGCGCATGTCATTCCGGGGTGGGCAACGCCTCTTCGGACAGTCTGAGAACCTCCCGCAGCGCGGCGCTGTCGTCGTCCGCTCGCCAGGCGATCCGCAGTTGCAGGGTGCTCGGACCTCCGGTCAGGGGCAGGAACACCACGTCCGGGTTGTTCACGTTCTCGGCCACCGAGGAGACGGTCAGCGCACAGCCGACCTCCGCCGACACCAACGCCATCAACGCCATCGAGTCCGGCGCGCTCTGCACGATCCGCGGCGTGAAACCGGCATCGTGGGCCGCCCTCTGCAGGGAGTCGCGCAGTGCCGACCCGGGATCGGCGGGCAACGTCACCCAGGGCTCGCTCGCCAGCTCCTCGATGCGGATGTCGGCCCTGGCCGCGAGCGGGTGGTCGGCGGGCAACGCCACTACGAAGTCCTCGTTGAGGATGACGCGCGACGCGATGCCCGGTGGTGTGAAGATCCACCGGACCAGGCCGATGTCCAGGGTTCCGTCGAGGAGTTTGTTCAGCGCTTCGCTCGCGAAAGCGGAACTGTCCAAGACAAATTCGATTCCAGGGTGGGTGTGCCGGACGAGTTTGGCCCACCGTCCGATGAGGAGGTGGGACGACACTCCGGCGAAGCCGATGCGCACTCTGCCGACCTGCCCGCGGCCGGCGGCGGCCACGGCGATCTCCGCGAGCCGGCAGGCGTCCAGGATCTCGCGGGCCGGACCGAGCAGGGCCTCACCGGCGGGCGTGAGCCGAACATTCCGCGTGTTCCTCTCGAAAAGGGTTGCTCCGAGCTGCTTTTCCAATTGCCGGATCGTCCTGCTCAGTGGGGGTTGCGCCGAGTGCAGGCGCTGGGCGGCCCGTCCGAAGTGCAACTCCTCGGCGACCGCGAGAAAGGCAGTGATCTGAGAAATCTCCACGACAGAACTATTGCAGTCCGAGCAACAGAGCTGTCAACACCAATGAGCACGGTGAGTGTAATCAGGGTCGAAGGGGTACGACGATGAGCAAAGTGGTCAGTATGGCGGACGCCATCGGGATGTACGTGGAAGACGGCATGACCGTGTGCCTCGAGGGCTTCTCGCATCTGATCTCGTTTGCAGCCGCGCACGAGATCATCCGGCAGGGGCGGCAGAATCTCACGCTGTGCCGGATGACGCCGGACATCGTGTCGGATCAACTCGTCGCCGCCGGCTGCGTGACCACGCTCGTGGCTTCGTTCTTCGCCAGCGGTTCGGCCGGATCGTTGCACGAATTGAGGCGCCGGATCGAGCGTCACGATCCGGTGGCGCTCGAGGTGGAGGAGTACAGCCACTACGGGATGGTCTGCCGTTATCAGGCGGGGGCCGCAGGCCTGCCGTTCTTTCCGCTGCGGTCGTACGCGGGCAGCGACCTTCCGCGGCTCAACCCCCGGATCCGGCTCGTCGACGATCCCTACGGGGAGGGCACGGTGTACGTGGTACCCCCGCTGAACCCGGACGTCACCATCGTCCACGCGCAGCGGGCCGACCGGCACGGCAACGTGCAGATCTGGGGCATCTCCGGCGTCCAGCAGGAGGCGGTGTACGCCGCGAAGAAGGCGATCGTGGTGGTCGAGGAGATCGTCGACGACGACGTCGTTCGCTCCGACCCCAACCGCACGTTGATCCCGTCCCACGCGGTCGACGCCGTCGTCGTGTGCCCGCGCGGGGCCCATCCGTCCTACGTGCAGGGCTATTACGACCGTGACTGCGCCTTCTACCGGCGATGGACCGCGATCAGCAAGGACTCCGGACTGCTGCAGGCCTGGCTGAAGGAATGGGTCCACGGCACCGCAAATCATGCCGAATACCTCGACAAACTCGGCGGCGACTACTGGGACGACCTCGCCGTCGCACCTCGATTGTCCGAACCGGTCGACTACGGGAGCAGAAAATGACGACAGCATCGGCCGGAGCCGTCTCGGCGACGGAGGTCATCGTGTCCGTCGCTGCCCGCGAACTAGCCGGAAAGGGGCGTGTCTTCGCCGGCGTCGGCCTGCCGACGCTCGCCGTCGATCTCGCCAAGCGGACCAGCAACCCGGACGTCGAATTGATCTACGAGTCGGGTGTGTGCGGCGCCCACCCCGCCGCGATGGCCGAGGGGATCGCGGACTCGGTCGTCGTGTCGGGCGCGGAGTCGGTGGTGTCGATGTCGGCGCTGTTCGGTTACGTGCTGCAGGGCGGCAACGTCGACGTCGGATTCCTAGGCGCGGCACAGATCGACAGGTACGGCAGCCTCAACACGAGCATCATCGGGGACTGGGACAAGCCGACGGTCCGGCTGCCCGGCGCCGGTGGCGCAGTGGAGATCATGCCCAACGCCGGCGAGATCTTCGTGGTGATGCGGCGGCACGACCCCAGCGCCTTCCCGGCGGAACTCGACTTCTGCACGTCGCCGAGCCCGGTCCGGGCCCGAGAGTCCGGCAACGGCATCATGCCGCGCGGCAGAGGGGTGACGAGGGTGTTCACGAATCTCGGGGTCCTGTCCCGGCAGGGCCCGTTCGACGAGCTCGAGTTGGTCAGCGTGCACGAGGGTGTCTCCGTCGACGACGTGCGGGCGCAGACCGGCTGGGAGTTGAAGGTGGCCGACGACGTCACCGTCACCGCCCCGCCCACCGCCGAGGAGATTCACCTGCTGCGGGATGTGATCGACAAGGTCCGGCTCTATTTGCGCTGAGCGTCTCGGCCGACGGCCCTCATCCGAGCGAATCCAGAACAGCCGTCAGGACCCGGATCGCCCCGTCCTTGTCGAGTGGGTCGTTGCCGTTCCCGCACTTCGGCGAGTACACGCAGGACGGGCAACCGGACGTGCATTCGCACGACTCGATGGCCTGACGGGTCGCGCCGAGCCACCGGGAGAGTTCGGCGTGACCGCGGTCGGCGAATCCGGCTCCGCCGGCGTGACCGTCGTAGACGAAGACGGTGGGGAGTCCGGTGTCGGCGTGCAACGCCGTCGAGACGCCGCCGATGTCGCCCCGATCGCACGTGGCGACGAGGGGAAGGAGCCCGATCGCGGCATGCTCGGCGGCGTGGAGCGAACCCGGCACGCGTTCGGCCGCGACACCAGCCTGCTCCAGCAGTTCCGGGGTGACGGTGTACATCACGGCGCGGGTGGGGAGGGTGTGTTTCGGCATGTCCAGCTCGACGGCGTCGAGGACCTCGCCCGAGGACAGGCGTCGCAGGTACCCGATCACCTGATGGGTCACCTCGACCTCGACGAGCGCGACCTCGACCTCGCCGAACTGCTTCTGCTCGAGCACGGACGTGACGGTGATCTCGGTGGTTTCCCGGGCGGATGTCGTCCACTCGGGGTCTTCCGCGTGCACGAGGGCGAGACCCTGGTCGAGGTCGAGTTCGTCGACGACGTACGACTCGCCCTGGTGGATGTGCACGGCACCGGGATGCGCCGTGGCCGGGGCCCGGCCGGTGTCGACGGTCCCGAGCATCCGTCCGGATTCGGACACAACAATCGCCACCTGGGTGCCGATTCCGCCGCGGATATCCACTGCGCCATGAGGATTTGTCCCCGCTGTGACGAACCAGCCGTGCGCGCGTCGCCGGATGAGGCCCTGCTCGGCAAGTTTCGCGAGGACGTCGAGGGCTCCGAAGGCCTCCGCCTCGGCGTCGGACAGCGGTAGTTCCATTGCGGCGCAGAGTAACTGCGGGCCGAGGACGTACGGGTTGCTCGGGTCGGTGACGGTCGCCTCGACGGGTTTGTCGAGCAGCGCGGACGGGTGGTGGACGAGGTAGGTGTCGAGGGGGTCGTCGCGGGCGACGAGGACCACCAGGGACCCCTCTCCGCGCCGGCCGGATCGGCCCCCCTGCTGCCAGAACGACGCCACCGTCCCGGGGAACCCGGCGACCACCACGGCGTCGAGTCCGGCGATGTCGACGCCGAGTTCCAGTGCGTTCGTCGTCGCAGCCCCCAGCAGGGTGCCGTCGGCCAGTGCCGCTTCCAGCTCACGGCGGTCCTCGGCGAGGTAACCGGCACGATACGACGCGACCCGCGACGACAGTTCGGGATCGATCTCCCCGAGTAGGCGTTTGGTCGCCATCGCGGTCAACTCCGCGCCCCGGCGGGAGCGCACGAAGGTGAGCGTGCGGGCCCCCTCGACCATCAGATCGGCCATGATGCGGGCGGCTTCCGAACCGGCGGGCCGCCGGACGGGGCTTCCGTTCTCGCCGGTGACCTCCCGCATGAGCGGGGGTTCCCACAGCGCGACCGTCCGGGGGCCATGCGGGGAACCGTCCTCCACCACCTCGGTACACGGTGCTCCGACCAGCCGCGACGCCGCCGCTCCCGGGTCCGCAGTGGTGGCGGACGCGAGGATGAAGACGGGATCGGCGCCGTACCGCGCGGCGATGCGCCTGAGCCGACGCAGTACGAGCGCGACATTCGAGCCGAAGACGCCACGGTAGGAGTGGCATTCGTCGATCACGACGAAGGCCAGATTGCGGAAGAAGTGCGCCCATCGCTGGTGGGTGCGCAGGAGGGAGATGTGCAGCATGTCGGGGTTGGTGAAGAGCCACCGCGAGTTCTCCCGGGCCCAGTGCCGCACCTCGAGCGGGGTGTCGCCGTCGAAGACGCACGGGCACGCGCCGCGCAGGTCGTCTCCGGCGTCGAGGATGTCCGAGTCGATGAGCGACGTCACGGACCGCAACTGGTCCGCGCCGAGGGCCTTCGTCGGGGAGAGGTAGAGGGCGGTCGCCCGCGGATCCGTTGCCAGAGTGGTGAGTACCGGAAGCTGGTAGGCCAGCGACTTGCCCGAGGCGGTGCCGGTCGAGACGACGACGTTCGTCCCGCCGTGGGCCAGGTCGGCGGCGACGGCCTGGTGGGTCCACGGGCGGGGGATCCCGTTCTCCTGCATGGCCCGGACGACGCTGGGATGCGCCCACGCGGGCCATTCGGCGACGGAAGAAGTCCGGGCCGGCATTTCCGCGGCGAAAGTGAGCGGGTTTTCGTCTCGGGGAACACCCTCGAGGACCCGGTTCAGGAGCGCTCGGCCGTATGTTTCGCCCGTATTTCCACTGTCGTGCCGTGGTGAAAACGGTGTACTCACTGAACTCTCCGGGCTGTCGTAGGGGACGGGCGAGTAGCTTCCACACCGCCACGACCTGCGCATTTGATGATAACGAGTGCCCGTTCGACGCTGTCGCCCGGGGTGCGGCCGTCACCTGGCGATTCCGCTCATTCGGGGCTGTTCGCTACAAGATCAACTTTTTGTGTGAATTGTTAGGATTTCGACTGTTGCGTACGCGGAGTTCATGGTTGACTACAACTGGTCGCAGCTTCTGTGTTCGTAGGCTTGAAAGAGTGAACGCTCGCAGGATCGATGTTGCGAACGCGGTGCTCTGCTTTTCCTGAGGGGGAAATCAAGAAGTACAGCGGTCGGAACCGGCCCGGCGGACTGTATGTGCTGTCCGCCGAATCCGGTGGTTAGAAAGAGAAGGAAAAGCATGGCACAGGGCACTGTGAAGTGGTTCAACGCGGAAAAGGGCTTCGGCTTCATCGCACCCGAAGACGGCTCCGCTGACGTCTTCGTTCACTACTCCGAGATCCAGGGCAGCGGCTTCCGCACCCTCGAGGAGAACCAGCGCGTGGAGTTCGAGGTCGGCCAGGGCACCAAGGGTCCCCAGGCTACCGGCGTTCGCGCAGTCTGATTCTGCCGTTCACATTCGTGAACATGTAAATCAGATAGGCGGGGTCCCCGTGACCGCGTCTGATTCGTCCCCCATCGCCTGAGGCGGTGGGGGACGAGTCGTTTTCACGGCAACGGTGCCGTGTCCAAGGGGGTACTTCGATGAGTCAACTGTCCTTCTTCTCCGCGGAGGCGATGCCCCCGGCCGTCACCGACCTGTGCGGCCTTCTCGCCGCGACGGGTCAGGTGGTCACGTCGGCCGGGCGTGCGCGCATCTCGATCGTGGTGGACGCACAGTGGCGGGCGGAGGCGATCGCGGAGTTGATCGCGCAGGCCGGACTCGAGGTCGAGATCACGCGCAGCGACGAGGGCAGCCCGCTCGTTCGGACCGCGTCCGTGGTCGATTTGCGGCCTCTCGCGGACCAGTGGACGAGGGGAGCGGTCAAGGCGGTGCCCCCGGGGTGGGTGCCGTCGGGGCGGCAGTTGCGGGTGTGGGCGCTGGCGTCCGGCCGGGGGGAAGCGGAGGGCGAGCGGTTCGTCCTCGGACTCGATCCGCATGCCCCGGATACCCACGCGCCGTTGGCTCAGGCGTTGATGCGGGCCGGCATCGCGCCGACTCTCATCGGCACCCGAGGCTCCGGTCCGGGACTCCGGATCTCGGGTCGGCGTAGGCTCGGCAGACTCGTCGAGAGCATCGGCGAGGCTCCCGGAAATGTGGACGACCGTACCGGTTGGCCCCACGTGTAGAGCCGTGTAGACGGTACTGATCTGCGAGGATGGGTTCCGGGTATGTCACTCTAGTAATAGGCGAACCGGGTATAAAAGGGTTTGTCTACACAACTGTCGAGTGGCAGCGATCGACTTCAGGAAGGCTCGGGCTTCAGGTGGCTAAAGGGGACAACGGCAGTGCACAGGGTGCGGCGGGAGCGTCCGGCCAGCCTCGCCGCCTCGTGATCGTCGAGTCGCCGACCAAGGCCCGCAAGATCGCCCCGTACCTCGGAAAGAACTATGTCGTCGAGGCGTCGGTGGGCCACATCCGCGACCTTCCGCGCGGTGCCGCCGACGTGCCGGCCAAGTACAAGGGTGAGTCCTGGGCGCGGCTCGGGGTCAACGTCGACCAGGATTTCGAACCTCTCTACGTGGTCAGCCCGGAGAAGAAGTCCAAGGTCACGGAGCTGAAGAGCCTCCTCAAGGATGCCGACGAACTCTTCCTCGCCACCGACCCCGACCGTGAGGGCGAGGCGATCGCCTGGCACCTCCTCGAGACGCTCAAGCCGAAGATCCCGGTTCGCCGGATGGTCTTCCACGAGATCACCGAGCCGGCCATCCGCGCCGCGGCCGAGGACACCCGCGAACTCGACAACGATCTGGTCGACGCGCAGGAGACCCGCCGCATCCTCGACCGTCTGTACGGGTACGAGGTCAGCCCGGTGCTGTGGAAGAAGGTCATGCCGAGGTTGTCGGCGGGCCGCGTGCAGTCCGTCGCCACCCGGGTCATCGTCCAGCGTGAGCGCGAGCGGATGGCGTTCCGCTCGGCGTCCTACTGGGACATCTCGGCCACCCTGGATGCCGGCGCCGACGCCAGCCCCCGCAGTTTCGGCGCGCGCCTGGTGAGCGTCGACGGCTCGCGTGTGGCCACCGGCCGCGATTTCGGTTCGGACGGTCAGCTGAAGACCGGCACGGTCACGGTTCTCGACGAGGCGCGTGCGCAGCGCCTGGCAGAGTCCCTCGCCGGCGTCGATCTCACGGTCTCGTCCGCGGAGAGCAAGCCGTACACCCGCAAGCCCTATGCGCCGTTCATGACGTCGACCCTGCAGCAGGAGGCGGGCCGCAAGCTCCGGTTCACGTCCGAGCGGACTATGCGGATCGCGCAGCGACTGTACGAGAACGGCTATATCACCTACATGCGTACCGACTCGACGACGTTGTCGTCGTCGGCGATCGCTGCCGCCCGCGCGCAGGCCACGGAGTTGTACGGCGCCGAGTACGTTCACGACACGCCACGCCAGTACACGCGCAAGGTCAAGAACGCGCAGGAGGCGCACGAGGCCATCCGCCCCGCCGGCGACGTGTTCCAGACCCCCGGTCAGCTGCATTCGCGCCTCGACACCGACGAGTTCCGCCTGTACGAGCTGATCTGGCAGCGCACCGTGGCGTCGCAGATGGCCGACGCACGGGGCACGACGCTGACCCTGCGGATCACCGGGACCGCGGGCACCGGCGAAGAGTGCACGTTCTCCTCCTCGGGTCGCACGATCACGTTCGCCGGATTCCTGAAGGCGTACGTCGAGAGCGTCGACGAAGAGGCCGGCGGTCAGTCGGACGACGCCGAGTCGCGGCTGCCGGTGCTCGTCGAGGGCCAGGCGGTCACCGCCACCAAACTCGATCCCGACGGCCACACCACCAACCCGCCTGCCCGCTACACCGAGGCGAGCCTGATCAAGACCCTCGAAGAGCTGGGCATCGGCCGTCCGTCCACGTACTCATCGATCATCAAGACCATTCTCGATCGCGGATACGTCTACAAGCGCGGCAGCGCCCTCGTCCCGTCCTGGGTGGCGTTCGCCGTCATCGGGCTGCTCGAGATGCACTTCGGACGGTTGGTCGACTTCGACTTCACCGCCGGCATGGAAGACGATCTCGACGCGATCGCCGGTGGCCGGGAACAGCGGGGCAATTGGCTCAGCAGCTTCTACTTCGGCGGCGATCACGGCGCCGAGGGGTCCGTTGCCCGCGAGGGTGGACTGAAGAAGATGGTCGGCGTCAATCTCGAGGAGATCGACGCCCGCGAGGTCAACTCGATCCGGCTGTTCGACGACGCCGAGGGCCGGGAGGTCCACGTCCGCGTCGGACGATTCGGTCCGTACCTCGAGCGGATGGTCCAGAACCCGGACGACCCCGAGGGCGACCTCGTCTCGCAGCGGGCCAACCTGCCCGACGACCTCCCCCCGGACGAGCTGACGCCCGAGTACGCGGAGAAGCTGTTCTCGACGCCGCAGGAGGGGCGCAAACTGGGCGTCGACCCACTGAGCGGCAACGAGATCGTCGCGAAGGAGGGCCGCTTCGGCCCGTACGTCACCGAGATCCTTCCCGAGCCGGAACCGGAGCCCGAGCCCGCGGTGGTGCCGGTGACCGACGAATCGGCCGACGGTACGACCAAGACGAAGACGGCCGCCAAGAAGGCGCCGGCGAAGAAGGCAGCGAAGAAGGCCACCGGTCCCAAGCCCCGGACGGGTTCGCTGCTCAAGTCGATGGACCTGGCCACGGTAACCCTCGACGACGCGCTCAAGCTGCTGTCGCTGCCCCGCGTGGTGGGTGTCGATCCGGAGTCCAAGGAAGAGATCACCGCGCAGAACGGCCGCTACGGTCCGTATCTGAAGAAGGGAACGGATTCGCGGTCCCTCGCCAACGAGGACCAGATGTTCACGGTGACCCTCGACGAGGCCCTGAAGATCTATGCGGAGCCCAAGCGGCGCGGACGTCAGGCCGCCGCCACCCCGCCGTTGCGTGAGCTGGGCGTCGACTCGGTCAGCGAGAAGCCGATGGTGATCAAGGACGGCAGATTCGGGCCGTACGTGACGGACGGCGAAACCAACGCCAGCCTCCGCAAGGGCGACGAGGTGGAGTCCATCACCGACGCCCGCGCTTCGGAACTGCTCGCGGACCGTCGTGCCCGTGGTCCGGTGAAGAAGAAGGCCGCCGCCAAGAAGGCGCCCGCCAAGAAGGCGGCGAAGAAGACCGCTGCCAAGAAGGCGCCCGCGAAGAAGGCGGCCGCGAAGAAGGCTGCGGACAAGAAGGCGTGAGCCGGTACCTCGGGCCGGCAGGGATGTCGTACGAGCCGGTTAGGCTGGCGCCGTGACGGTATTCGACCGGTTGGTGGGCCAGGAGGACGTCGAGGACGAACTGACGGCCGCGGCCACTGCGGCCCGTCGTGGAGTCGGTGCGATGGGCTCCGCAATGACTCATTCGTGGCTGTTCACGGGCCCGCCCGGATCGGGTAGGTCGGTGGCCGCGCTGTGTTTCGCCGCCGCCCTGCAGTGCACGAGTGACGGCACTCCCGGCTGCGGCGTGTGCCATGCCTGCACCACGGCGATGGCCGGAACCCACGGCGACGTCCGGCAGGTCGTCCCCGAAGGCCTGAGCATCAGCGTCAAGGAAATGCGTGCCATCGTGCAGACCGCTTCCCGGCGGCCGAGTACCGGACGCTGGCAGATCGTCGTCGTCGAGGACGCGGACCGGCTCACCGAGGGCGCGGCCAACGCTCTCCTCAAAGTGGTCGAGGAGCCACCCGACCGCACCGTCTTCCTGCTGTGTGCGCCCTCGGTCGACCCGCAGGACATCTCGGTGACGCTGCGATCGCGTTGCCGGCACATCCATCTCGTGACTCCGTCGGCCGATTCCATCGCGAAGGTGCTGCGTGAGCGGGACGGCCTCGACCCCGCCGACGCGCAACTGGCAGCCTCGATCAGCGGCGGACACGTCGGACGCGCCCGGCGACTCGCGACGGATCTGAACGCCAAGGTGCGTCGCAAGGGCGCTCTGGACCTCGCCGTCGCGGCACTGCGACCGGCGACCGCATTCGCGGCGGCGGAGGATCTGGTCCGGTCCGCGGACGCCGAGGCCAAGGAGATGAGCGCTGCCCGGGACGAGCAGGAGACCGAGGAGTTGCGCACCGCGCTGGGTGCGGGCGGCACCGGCAAGGGCGCGGCAGGAGCCCTTCGTGGCTCGGCCGGGGTCCTGAAGGATCTCGAGAAGAGGCAGAAGTCGCGGGCCACCCGCACGGGGCGTGATGCGCTGGATCGCGCACTGGTCGATCTGGCCGGCCTCTACCGCGACGCGCTCGCCGTCGCATGGAAGTCGACCGCGGCCGCGAACCATCCGGACATGGCTGATCGAGCGGCCGACCTGGCGTCGCGAACCACCCCGGAAGGCCTTCTGAAGTGCATCGAAGCGGTGCTCGAGTGTCGCGAGGCGATCACCGTCAACGTCAAACCGCAGTGGGCGGTCGACGCCATGGTGGCCAGTCTCGGGGACGCGTTCAGGGAGCCGTTTTCGCATACTGGGGGTTGAGGCGCTAGACTCGCCACCGCCGAAAGGCACCGCTGCCTTAGCTCAGTCGGTAGAGCATTTCACTCGTAATGAAAAGGTCGAGAGTTCGATTCTCTCAGGCAGCTCAGCGGTTCTCTGGCCCTCCCCGATCACTCGGGGAGGGCCAGAGTCGTCTCCGGAGCATGTCGCGCTCGCCGGGGCGGGGACACTGATCCGATCCACCGCAAGCCGGCGAAATCGTGAACACTGGACTCGTGGACGCCCAGAACGGATCTTCGACCACGCGGGTGGTCGGCCTGCGCGCGCTCGGTGCGCCTGCCGCTGTCGCCACGGGTGCTGTGGTTGCGGCCGCGATCCTCCACTTCCGGGATCCTCATCAGCCGGGTTCGTACGGTTTCTGCCCCCTTTATGCGGTGACCGGGTGGTGGTGTCCGGCCTGCGGTGGACTTCGCGCGGTGCACGACCTCACCAACCTGGACTTCGGAGCGGCGGTCGCCGGCAATGCTCTGATCGTCCCGTTCCTCGCGGTGATGGTTCTCGCCTGGATCGGATGGGCACGTCGCCGGTGGTCGGGTCGGCTCGACCGCCTGATCTCGGTGGGTCCGCGAGTGACGGTCGGTGTGCTCATTCTCGTTGTGGCGTTTACGGTCACCAGGAACACATCTTGGGGAAGCTGGCTCGCGCCGGTCTGACACCTGGTCGGCGCGGGCACTACACAGAGAGTCGGTTCACAGATGGCAATGCAGGTCTTTTCGTTGATCGCGATCCTGGGCGCGCTGATCGTCCTCATCCCTACCGCTCTGCGAGTGTTCGGCAAGAGCGACAACGTGAAGACGCCGGACGAGACCGAAGAGTGAGCATGCCGGCACTCTCGACAACCCACCGCCGCACGACCATGATTTCGATATGAGCGATTCGCTGAAGGACCGGGTGCGCGAGAAGCTGCTGCGTCAGCTGGCCGAGGACGGGGGGCACCCGGTCCAGGAGGCGGAGGGGGACGATCCGAGGTTGGTATCCATCGACTCCGATCTCGCGACGCTGGAGCAGGCTTCCGAGGGAGATGTCGTCATCGAGGAGCTGGCTGCCAAGTACTGGGTGCCCTGAATCGCGGTTTCGGTGCGTTGACCTGGCGATTTGGTGTTCTTGTTTCCCTTCGCGTAACTTATTCCAGGTCAGAGCGACACGGACACCGACCCCGGCCGGAAGGCGGGGGACACGAGGTTGGACGCAGGCGCCTGGTGAATCCGAAGTTCACCGTCGTGTACGGTGGTGCTTCACCCCCGATCTGATTCCGGTCAGCATCCCGGCTTGCGCCGAGGTGGTTGGTAGGATAGGATGGAACGGTTGCCCCGGAGCGGCCGAAGTTGATTCTTCGGTGGTGATGGTGTGTGCGTGTTCTTTGAGAACTCAACAGTGTGTCGATGAATGTCAGTGCCAATCGTTTTGGTACTCCGCATCACGGTTTGCTTTCGGGGCCTTCGGGTTTCGGGGCTGTGTGGTGTGGGTATTGCTGGCTCTTCTCCTTCTTCCGTCGGTGGGGGGTCAGTGTTTTTTGAAATGCTAGTTTGAGTTTTTTTGCTAGTGATTTGG